>NZ_CP150481.1:955006-1273342 GCF_047922965.1 Neptunicella plasticusilytica | reverse complement strand
CTACAACTGGCGCAGTGAAGAGTATGTGGGCCGTGTGGGACTCAACACCAATGGGGTACCGCTGAATCTGGGCAACTGGAATGAAGCAGCGGGCTACCTTGATGCACAAATTAATTACTGGGTTAACGAGCATGTAAGTCTGTCGTTAAGTGGCACCAACCTGACCTCGCAGGATCGTAAGAGTTACGGCCAGTTCGAGAATCAGTTCCAGTCACTGTATGTACAAGAACGGCGATACACCCTGGGCATATCGCTGAGCCTGTAACCGACGCATTTAACCCTGATTCAATGCGGCATTAATGACCGCATAACGAGACTGATATGAAACAATTTAATAAATGGAGTTCAACAATGAAACTACGTTTAGGTTATCTGCCCATCATTCTGGCAACCATGATTATGCAAGGATGTGGGGGCGATTTACTGGATAAAGACGCAGATATTGATACCTTGGTTCCGGATCCGCCAGTGGAACTACCCAACAGACCTTCACCTCCTGAAGATGCCTTGGTGATCACCACCAGCAGTAATGAGATCTATGATGCTTCCACTGATCCTGTGCTGTTACGCGGCATTAACCTGCAATACGGCGATAACCCGGAAGTCCGGCTGGCCGGAATTGCCGCAATCAAACAAACTGGTTCTAACGTGGTCAGACTGCAACTGCGAGCCAATACTAGTGCGGATCAACTGCGTGCGGCACTGGATGAAATAGTCGCGCAAGGCATGATCGCCATGCCAATGTTGTGGGAAGGTGAAGGTGAAATTACCTGCACCGAAAGTAGCGAGTTTATCAAAAAATATACCCAGGAGTTGTGGTTTGATAAATGGATTGATGTGCTGGTTGAAGCCAAATATCAACCCTATCTGATGATCAATATTGCCAATGAATGGGGACCTACCGGCATCTGGGACGCCAACAGTGTCGGTTACTCCGAATATATTGATACCTACAAGGAAATCATCCGCGAATTCCGGGAAATTGGCTTTCGCGTACCGCTGGTGATCGACGCCCCAGGTTGTGGGCAAGATTACAATGCCTTTTTGGCTGATCGTGGGCTTGAGCTGCTGGCAGCAGATAAAGAAACCAATCTGGTGCTGTCGGTGCATGCCTACCATGCCCAATGGAATTCCAGTGACAAAATTGTCACCGCTACCGACGCCATGTCGAAGACCGGCGTACCTTTTATTGTTGGCGAGTTTGGCGGTTCAATGGTGTTTGGTGCCGCTTCAATTGATCATACTGATCTAATCAACAAGGCCGTCGGCGACCCTTCTATGATTTTTAACTTCCCCTGGACAGGTGGTACTGACAAATCCGCTTATCAATACGAATTGCCCGAAGCGCTGGATTTACAAGGATCGAATATCAGCACCGATGTCTATGTACCGGTACGCTACGTCGAAGACGGTAATCTTGGTGTACAAATGTACTTGCGCGATGGTTCGAACCGTTACGCTGGCCTGGGTTTCAAACAAGCTAACGATACCGATTTAAAAGGTAATGCCTGGACAACATTAAGCTTTGCGATTGAAAGTGTGAGCGATTTTGGCGGTTCTGTTGACGAAGGTTTTGATCTGGCCGACGTGAAAAAAATCGGTTTTGAAGTCTCCGCCAATGGCAAGCCTGCCAACATCGTTGGCGATATCAAGTTTGACAACATTAAAATTGAAGCAGGCGGCGCCGTACCTGCCATGTATCAAGCTGACTTTGTTGGCGAAACTCAGGGATGGGGCAAAGACTGGACAGCCGGCACAGTCGTATCATCCGATGCAGATAATCTGATTGTTACCCAGGACTGGTCAGCCAGTGATCAATTCGCCATTTTTGTGGGGGGCGCCAATACCGGAATCGATACCAGCAATCCTCTTACCATTAAACTAAAAATATTCGTCCCAGAAGAGTATGCCAGTGAAACCGGTCTGTACTTCAAAGTCTATGTGAACCATGGTGATAGCTGGACTTGGGGGGAAACAAGTACCGCCGGCTTGGCTGATTTAACCCCGGGAGAATGGACTGAAGTGGTATTCGACAATGTAGACTGGACCACCTTTGGTAACTTGCAAAAGTTCGGCATCCAGTTTGGCGGTGTCAGTGCCGGTAAATCTGAACCGATCTTAATTGACTCAATTACGGTGACGGATCCTAACTCGACCGAAAGCGCCGGCGATCCACCTATGTACTATCCACAATTTGATACCGATACAGAAAATTGGGTTAAATTTTGGGGTGGAAGCTCGACGATAACGGCCGATGCCGAAGGTTCATTGGTTATTACGCCTGATTGGGTATCCGAAGGTAAAGTCGGTTTTGGACAAGCCGGCGTCAGCAGTATTGATACCTCAGCCCCGGTCAGTATCAAAGCCAAAGTATTTATTCCAGCTTCCTATGCCGATGAAAGCGGTTTTTACTTGCAAGTATTTGTGCAAGACCAAGGTTGGGGCTGGTTTTCCGTGCCACAACCTAATCTGACCATGGCCGACTTTACCCCCGGTCAATGGACTGAGATCACTATAGATAATGTTGATTTATCTGCCCAAGTCACTCCGTTCCAGCGTTTTGGTATTGAAATTGGTGGCGTGGTGATGACCGAAAATACCGACCCAATATTGATTGATTACGTCGCCGTGCTAGCCGATGGTCAATCTCTGGATGCCGGGGGGGTAATGGGATTAATAACTCAATACGAACAGGACTTTATCGGTGAGTTGGGCGGTTGGGAACGCGATCCCTGGGAAGATAGCACTGGTGCAATTAGCGTCGATGGTTCCAATCTGGTGTTAAGCCAGCAATGGGCGACCAAGGATCAACTCGGATTATATGTAGCCGGCGGTACTGCCAGCCTGGATACTAGCGAGCCAATAACCCTTAGCGCCAGAGTTTTTATTCCCGCCTCTTATGCTGACGCCACCAACCTGTTCTTCCGTTTTTATATGCAACACGGTGAGGACTGGTCAGGCTGGAATACGTCTGCAGATAAAACTCTGGCTGACTTTAATCTGGGTGACTGGACAGTAATTACCTTTGAGAATGTCGATTTCACTATGGTGCAAACCCTGCAACGTTTGGGCGTTCAGGTGGGTGGCGTGGGTGCCAATAAAGACGAACCCATTCTGGTGGATTATATCAAGGTCGAAAAAATCGGATTGGTACCACTGGAGCTGGAAACGCTGTTTAATATGGGCTTCAACGATCCGGCCGATGTGGACGCCTGGTCACTGGATTACACCGATGGCGGTTTTAATGACGAGGTATTAAGTGAAGCCAAAATGCATGGCTATGGCATAGTGCCGTTTGGCTGGATGGCCTGGTCATGGAAAGGCAACGGCGATGATACCGCGGTACTGGATATGTCTACCTCTGAAGATAGTGTTGAACTGACCACTAGAGGAAACGAGATCGTCAATGGCCCGAACGGAATTAAATCCTCTTCAGAGCCAGCCGGATTCGGTCAGTAATTGACTGTAATCTGTTAAACATTAGCCGGGTATCTTACCCGGCTTTTTTATTCTAGGGCGTGTTGATCTTTGGTGTGTGTTTTTGCAGCAGTTTGTAGAGCATTTATACAATGCAGAGCGAGTGTGGTGTAGTCGTTCTACATAAACGAGTTCTAACGCAGAAGAAATGCTCTACAAGCGCTGCCCGAAGGGTTCAACCCAACGCCTCCTGCTCTTTGTTGCCGGGCTTTGACTTAGACCCACTAGGCCTACAACCCGGCGTCGCGATCAGAAGGTTTTGGATTGAACAAAATTCATACACCAAAGATCAACACGCCCTAATTTAAACCGCAAAACAAATGTCCCGGCAACCGTATTTGGTATAGGATAAGCCCGTGTTACTTATCGCTTTCTCTTTATCAATTAACAGGTTACCCATGTCACTGATTGATTTTTCCGAAATTACCGCCGCCCTTCAACGCATTCAACCCTACGCCAGCCAAACGCCGATTTTTCAGTCCCGTATGCTCAATACCTGGTTGGGGCATGAAGTGTACTTTAAAGCCGAATGCCTGCAGCGCTGTGGTGCGTTTAAATTTCGTGGTGCGGTCAATACCCTTGCCTGGTTGCAACAGCAAGGACAATTACCCAGAAAAGTCGTGGCCAATAGTTCCGGTAACCACGCCCAAGCTGTAGCGTTAGCGGCCAATCTATTTGGTATTGAGGCACAAATATTTACCGCCAAAAACGTCTCCGCTGTGAAAGCGGCGGCAACAGAATTTTATGGTGCCGAGTTAACCCTATGTGACACCCGCGTTCAAGCCGATCAGCAAGTCAAGCAGGCCTCAGAACAGGATGGGGTTTACTGGATCCCGCCTTTTGATCACCCGCAGGTCATTGCCGGACAAGGTACTGTTGCCTTTGAGGCGCTGCAACAAGTCGAAGGTATAAACGGCATTTTTGCGCCTTGTGGTGGTGGTGGGTTATTATCCGGCACCCTGATTGCAGCCCGGGAATTAGCCCCGCAAGCCGAGGTGATAGGCGTCGAACCGTTAGCCGCTAACGATGCAATGCGCTCGTTACAAAGTGGCGAAGTTTTCCGCTTTGAGCAATCACCCAAAACCCTGGCGGATGGTGCTGCAACCTTGTCCATCAGCGATTTAACCTTTGAGCACCTGCAACATCTTGACGATTTTTATACCGTCGAGGAGCCACAAATTGCCTATTGGACTCAATGGCTGCAACATTTACTTAAATTGCATGTGGAGCCAACCAGCGCCATGTGTATGGCTGCGGTTGTGGCCTGGTTACAACAACAATCTTCGCCGCAAAAAGTCATGGTGATACTATCGGGTGGTAATATAGACAGGGAAAAAATGCAGTTACTGTGGCAACAAGATTATCTGCAACAGATCCCCGTGTTAATTGAATAAAACCTTGTATTTCTGATTCAATACTTTTTGAAACATTCTGGAGCCAGTGTACCGGACCCGATGCGAACGAGTCCGGTTGGTTAGCTTTTGGTTGGCAGAGCCGGGAATTCCGGGCTACGGTGAATACCCTCAATCCACTGGGCTCTATCATCACAAAAAATTCTGTCATCCGGCTGGATTTCTATATCTTCATCCAGACTTCCAGCGGGAATGACTAAAAATGTCCCCGACCTATTAATATAAGGTAGACCTGAGCCACATTGTTTACAAAACTGTTTTGTCCAGCTTTTGGCCGTCTGCAGTTCAAATCGCTGGACATTATCCAGTCCGCAAAGCCATTTAATATTTTCCGGTTTTGTAAATATATTCGATGCGTGAGCTGAACCTGTAGAATGCCTGCACCGTGAACAATAGCAAATATGGAATGACGATATCTCCCCATTGACAATGTACTTTACCGCACCACACAAGCATTGACCTGTAGCCTGTTTAAATTCCTGTCCCATAATCTGATTCCTGTTGATATCAATATTGTCATATTTTCGTCGCCCACCTTTGTATTGGCGATGACTTATTTATTGTTGTCGCCTTGTATTGTTAACTAACAATCCCTCCCTCAATTCGATGGTTAACCAATTAATTCATCCAGTTTGTGCCGGTTACGGCGGGATAGCGTTAGCTGTTCGCCATTTTTCAGGATCACCGTATAGTCACCTTTTTCATTCGGTCTAAGCTCGGTCACAAATGAACGTCTGACAATTGACGAGCGATGGATGCGGATAAATTCATTGGGATCGAGCTGATTTTCCAATGTCGTAAGGGTTTCACGATGCAAAATGGTTTTACCTTCACGCAAGTGAATTTCTGCATAATTACCAGCACCGACTATATAGTCCACATCACACACGTCTACCAGTCGGATACGGCCCGGATCTTTGACTACCAGCCGGGTTTTAAAGCGCCGTCCCTGCTCTTCCATCATATGATGAACAATTTCGCCTACTTGGTGGTAATTGACAGTATTAACTTCATGCAATTTGGCTCTGGCTTTTTCCAAAGCGGTATAAAAGCGTTGGTCGTCGTAAGGTTTTAACAGATAGTCAATGGCATTAAATTCAAAAGCGGTAATGGCATATTGATCATAGGCTGTCACAAATACGATCACACATTGGTCAGCGATTTTTTCCGCCAGTTCAATACCGGTTTGACCTGGCATCTGGATATCCAGAAATACAATATCGGGATGATGATGGTCAAACACCTCTAGCGCCTGATTGCCGTCACTGGCCTCCAGTATCAGATCAATATCCTGTTGTTGTTTGAGTAATAGTAAAATGGTCTGCCGCGCCAGGGCTTCATCATCAACTACCATAACTTTAATCATCAGCTGCTCCGAGTGGAATACTGAGCGACGTTTCAAAATATCCGTCTTCCAGGGCCTTCAGCTCCAACTTGTAATTATTAGGGTAAAGTTTGTCGAGCCGTTCCCGACAATTTCGTAAACCAATACCGAAACCTTTATGTTCATCCTTTTCCGGTACTTTGTTAACTAAATGTGCATGTAATATTCCCGGCTCACAACAAACTTTCAAGCTTAAAAGATTTTTGTTTGTTTCAAGTTGTGAACCATGTTGCACCGCATTTTCTACCAGTGGTTGCAATAGCATAAAGGGGATCTCGTTATGCAGGCAGTCGCTGGAAAACTCCACGCTGGTTTCCAGTTTATGTTCAAAACGCATTTTCTGGATACTCAGATAGCTGTTGATGAACTCCTTCTCCTGCTCTAGCGTAATCATCTGGTTGCCCTGATTTTCCAGGACTTTGCGCAACATAAGACTCAGTTCGCTTAACGCCCTTACCGCATCATTCTTTTTATCCAGCCTAATCAGACTGGCCACAGTATTAAGGGTATTAAATAAAAAATGCGGATTAATTTGCGATTTCAGCGACTGCAACTCAACCTGAATAAGCTGCTTAGACAAACTCTCGCTGCGCAGCTGCTGAGCTCTTGACTGCTGGTAGTAGCTAAAGGTATAGCCCAAACAGACTATGGCCAGATAAACCAGTACATCAATATGCAACAGGCTTAAACGCCATTGATTAACCACTTTTTCAACATAATCCAGGGACGCGTGATATTCGATCAACCAGGACAATACAATGGTCAACAACCAGTAAATCCCCAGGAACAATAACGCCGAGAGTATATTTTTAACGATAAACTCTGTCGGCTTACCTTCCCGATAACTGATGCTTTTGCACGCGGCTATCACAAAAGGCCCGACAAACGCCCATAACATCCACCAGGGCAAATAATTCGTCCAGATTTTGACCCAGTCAGCCGGGCGATCATAGGCCAGCATCTGGCGGTAGGAATTATCTGCAGCTAAACAGGTTAATACCAGCCAGAACAGGATATTGGCCAGCCAGAACTGACGTTTGGGAAGATTTTTCCAGTAATTTCTCAACAGATATAGACTATTTTATCAACGACATTAGGCGATTATTTAACATTCCAGTAGCGCAAAGCAAATATTACCCCGATTCATCCCGTCAAACAGTCCATTTATAGACCAATAAAACAGTTTCACCCACAAAAACTGTATCTTTATTAATCTGCTCTCAAATGGGTCATCCCCGTTTAAACCTGACATGCCCGCCATTTACCACACTAAACCCCTATCCCACGTATTGCCGATGGAGCTTGTCATGCCCGAAGCATAATTTGGCACTGGATAACAAAGCATTATCCACAAAACAAACAAGGATCCATATAAAAGTAGCGGCCGCATTATTCGAAACTGGACAGGTTACCTGCGTCAGTATTTTGATGTACCCACTGCTTTAAGTATGGGCAAAAACTAATACAAAGCCCGATAGAGCCAGATGATTCTATTGAGCTCGGGAGACACCATATGTACACATTTAAGAAAAGTGTCACAGCGCTCGCTGTTGCCGCTTCCCTAGGCCTTACCGCACCTGTACTGGCAGACAATGCCACGTCAAATATTGTTGGCTCTATTGTCGCCAATGACTACAGTCAATACACCGTTACCGCAGCAGATCCGAAAACCGGCTACAGCCGTGAAATATCTGTTGGTGATGATGGTGCATACCGTTTTGCTAAACTGCCCACTGGCGAATACGACATCACAGTCAGCAAAAACGGGCGGGTTGTGGCACAAGACAAAATCCGCGTATCTTTGGGTTCCAACGCGACAGCCAACTTCGATCTGTTAACCGATACAGGCACAGAAGTCATCGAAGTGACCGGTGCCAGAGTATCTGCCATTGACGTGTCCACTACCGATTCAGGTTTGGTCATAGGAGAAGTAGAACTGGACAGAATGCCGGTAGGCAGAAATATTACCGCGGTTTCATTACTGGCGCCAGGCACCATTCAAGGTGACCAGGGTTTTGGTGATGGGACTAATGCGTCCTTTGGTGGTGCCTCCATCGCGGAGAACTCCTGTTATATTAACGGACTGGAAGTCACCGATACCCGTCAAGGACTCGGCTGTGGTTCTGTACCCTTTGAATTCTACAAAGAATTTCAGGTAAAAACCGGTGGTTATTCCGCCCAGTTTGGCCGGACTACCGGTGGTGTGGTTAACGCGGTTACCAAAAGCGGTACCAATGAATGGGAGTTTGCCGCTACCGCAACCTGGAGCCCTGCCAGCTTGCAAGAAAAAGGTCTGAAATCCCGTGGTAACGGTGGCACTGGCAACGTCTTTCGCGATGACAGCGTAACCGAAAATGATGCTTTTGATTTTACCCTGTCAGCAGCCGGCCCAATTATTGAAGATACGCTATTTATCTATGCGTTGATTAATCCGCGTAGTAACGAAGACAAGTTTGCCGCTGATTTAAATAACGGCAATGCCTTCTATCGTGCGGATACCGAATATCATGTGCGTGAAGCCTCCGGCGGTGACAACCTGTTCTGGGCGGCTAAAATTGACTGGGATATCAGCGAAGATCATCGTTTAAGCTATTTTGCCTATTCAAACCGCAACGATACCACTGACACGATCAATGCTTATAATCCAGACACTGGCGTTATCGGCGATGAAATCGGGGTTAACATTCGTAAACGCGGTGGTGAAGCACAAAGTTTAAGCTACACCGGCTATCTGACTGATGATTTATCGTTATCCGCCATGGCGGGTGAGATAGAAACACAATATGCAACAGATCCCAGCAACCTGGATTGCCCCGGCGTATCAGATTCACGCAGCATTCCTAACCCGGTTACCGGATGTGGACCTGGTGGTTCAACCGGTGACAACTTCGATAAAAACACCCAGTATCGACTCGATTTGGAATATGTATGGGGTGACCATACCTTAAAAGCGGGACTGGATATACAGGAACGTCAGTCTACCCGGGTCACCGTCCCAGTTGGCGGACATACCTACGATTACAGCAGCCTGGCACCAAACTCCAGTATTCAGGGCATTCCGTTTACCAATAATACTGGTGCTACTATCAACTACGTATCGGATCGTATCTTTGTGGGTGGCGGTGGTTTCAGCTCTGATTTGACTGCCTACTATATCGAAGACCAGTGGCAGCTGCTGGACAATCTGGTACTGAACATCGGTTTCCGTAAAGACAAGTTCGAAGGGGAAGGTACCACGGGCAAGTTGCTGTTTGATTTTGATACCGATGTCGCGCCTCGCCTGGGCTTTAGCTGGGATATTAATGGTGACGGCGCTTCCAAAATTTATGGTACCTGGGGACGTTATTACCTGCCTATTGCTAACAATACTATTTATCGGGCGGCATCGGGTGTTAGTGATACCACTACTTATTATACCTTTACCGGTACCGACGCGACTACAGGGGCCCCAACGGGAGCGACACCAATCACCGGTAATCAGGCGACCTCAACCAATATCAACTCTATTCCGGCCATTCCGGAAAAAGCTATCTTCCAGACCGAAGAGGCCGATCCTTTTGCTCGGGATGAGTTAATCATCGGTTATGAGCAAGTGATCAACGATGAGCTGTCTTTCGCTATCAGCGCAACTTATCGTGAAGTCACCAGTGCACTGGACGACTATTGTGGTGCCTATGCGTATCCTTATTGCTTGATGGTTAACCCGGGTAAAAACGCCACTGCATATAAAGATGGTGTCTACTATTACGGCGAAGGCGATCCACGTAATAACCTGGATGAACATGATCCAAATGAAGATTACAGCGCCTTTGACTTGGCCGATGGTATTGCTGATCCGGGTTCTCGCACCACCACCACCGCAGAGCAAATTGGTTTACCGGAAGCAAACAATGAATATACCGCGATCCAGACCAAGCTAAACTATCGTACCGATAATTTCAGAATGAACTTTATCTATACCTGGTCACGCAGTACCGGTAATTTTGAGGGGGCGGTAAAATCGGATATCGATCAGGCCGATGCGGGGGTCACACAAGACTTCGACTTCCCTGCGCTGATGGATGGGGCACAAGGTTATCAACCTAATGATCGCCGCCATGTGTTCAAACTGTTCGGTAGCTACGATATCAATGATGACTGGTCATTAGGCTTCAATTCCAGTCTAACCAGTGGCCGTCCGCTATCAACCTTCGGGCAGGGATATCCTGATGACAATCCTGATGTTTACGGCAGCTATGGTGATACTTACTACATTTTCACCGGTCAATGCCCTGATAACAACGGTAATGGCGCATGTGACGTAGAAGAAAAAATCTATAACTTCACCCCTCGTGGCTCTGCAGGCAGAACTCCATGGATATTCAATGTGGATGTGTCTGTTGCCTACAACTTCACGGTATCAGGTGTGGATATGAAAGCCTCTCTGGATGTCTTCAATGTGTTAAACAACATTGAAGTCACCTCGCCTAACGAACATTACGAGCAACGTCGTAGTGAAGGTACGTATAACCAGTGGTATGGCGCAGCGTACTCCTGGTCAGCACCACGTTCGGTCAGACTGGGATTTGAAGCACGCTTCTAATCTGTTTATATGAAATGAAACAAGCCGGGCTGAGCAATCAGTCCGGCTTTTTAATGCGATTTTACGAGCCGCGGGTCATGTGGTCAGTGACTTTTGGTTTGGCTATCCATAACAAAATCAGCGCTGTAACCAATAGTGCACTGTTGATCATCAATGCCGCCGAATTAAAACCGGCTTGCTGAAACACAATATAATAAACCAGTAACAACAGAATCAAAGCTATCGCGCTGGCTTTTTGCAAATAACGTGCGCCACGTTTGTCATCATTTAACCAATGGGCAAAGGCAATTGCAAAAACGACGGTCGTCCAGAATATAGCGACAGGTGAAAAACCGGTAACCAATTTCACTAAGGCTGACAGAATCAATCCCAGCGGAGTGCCCCATACGATCCCCGTCCAGGCGTTATTCAGAAAATCACGTCCCTTACGTTTGGCCAGCCAGATATTAACACCGCTAACCGAAATCACCGTTAGTGCCAACCCTAACAACAAATAAAGTACTTTCACCGCAGGACCGCCAAAATGGCCAAAATGCAGGCGATACACAGAAAATATCGCTTGTTTGCCCGCATCTCCGTCGGAAAAACCGGCGTTATCAATATAGTTACCGGCACTGTCGAAACGATACTGCTCTGCATAAATGAGGCGTTGCGGATGGCGGGCACCGATAATCATATATTGTTTCGGCGTACCCACATCTTCCAGGGTGATATAAAAAGGTGTCGCTTGCGGCGCAATCTGCCCCAACTGAAGGAGTGCCTTGTCTATGGCCGCCGGTTGAACAGGTTGCTGCAGCGCGGGTTCGGCCCCAAACACATCGGCCATCAACGCATCCTGATCGCCGTTATAAAATGCCTGCGAAAATAACAATCCAAACAGGGCAGCCAAGCCAAAATAGGCTCCAGTAACACCGATCATCAAATGAAAAGGTGCCGCCCATACACTCAGTCGATTATGAATATCCGCCTGCGTGAGTTGATATTGGCCTTTAAACCGCAAACTGAACGCATCTTTAAAGATGGGCCGATGAGCCATAAAGCCGGAAATAATCAGTCCGCACAACAGTGCGCCTAAAATGCTGACAACGATCATGCCGAAGCTGAAGGGCAAATGCAGATACAGATGTAAATTGACCAGCATATCCTTCCAGGGATGCGATTTACTGCCTGCCAAACTGCCATCCTGATTGATAAACCAGCCTCGCGTATCCGACGAGATAGTAGCCCTGGGCATTTCTTCGCTGGGCAATAACAGAAACAAATGTTCTGTTTCACCGACGTTCTGGTTTAGCACATTTTCGTAAGCTTTTTGCACGTTACTCACTTCAATATGGGTGAACTCAGCCACATCAGGTTGTTCCCAACGTTCAAACTCGGGATAGTAAACTGCCAGTGCGCCAGATAAACACACCAGATACATCAAAGCCCCTGTCAGCAGTCCTAACCAGGCATGACCGGATAGCGACTGTTTATTCAGCGCAGGAGAAGGAGTAAAGTTCATATTGGTTCACACATAAATAAACAGGGCGCTAAGTCCCCCCATAACACTAAGCCCCAAAGCGGGACGCGCCAGTTTATCGTCAGCACAAACCCAGTAAGCGGCAAGCCCCCAAACGACTGGCATCAGATAAACGGATAACACCATCATATTGACCCGACTCAAGGGTAATAGGCTGTTGAGCAACATAGTGATCATCATCGCTGCCATTCCCGCCACCGGCACAGTGAGAAGAAACAGCAAAAGATTACGTGGAATTGCCGCAGGTCGATATACAATGACATGTTCAGGTTGTATTGCCACTTTGGGCGAAACAGCAATTTCGGCTTTCCAGCCAATCAAAATCAACGCGACAACCGACAAGCTAATCAGGGCATAACTCAAGCCAAACTCTGCACCGCTTGACTGGATCCAGCACCAGGCTGAGATGGTTAGCGATCCCCATCCCGTCCAAACCTGCGCGGACGATTTGATTTTGCTGTTCCAACTTTTATACAGACAAGCTATTCCAGCTAACGTAAACAAAACACCGACAACAGAGAAAAACATTTATATCACCTACTTCTAAACAACGGATTATCAATGCCGTGGAAATTTAATACTCAACCTGGCACCGTTGCATATGCGAATGCGAGCTCGCATGCATGTTAATGATATTTATTATCATTTTCAATAATTACCAATACAGGACATATGTGAGGTGATAACAATTTATTGAATTTACCAAGCTAAAATCTATTCTTATTCACTGACCAGTACATCTTGAGGGATGACTAAATGACATTTGAACAACATGGTCACTATGAATTGGAATTGAATGGTAACATCCTGTTTGTTGTGGCCAAGGGCGAGTGGAATGCGGAAGCCTCGATTAACATTATGCGGGATATTAAACACATCACCCAGGGGTTACACGGCAAGCCTTGGGCAATGCATATCGACGTTCTGTCATGGGTACTGGGAACACCGGAGTTCCAGCAGGTGGTTACGGCCGAACTTCTGGGACTAACCCACTCGGCTTATGTGTTTGATGAGGGGCTGGCCAAGTTGGCGCAAATCTCGTCCAGCCAACCGAAATCAGACAATCATCATTGGCAGATGTTTAACAATCACGCTGATGCGCTTGACTGGCTAAAACAACAAGGCTTTAAACTTGAACGGAAATAGTCATCCGGTCCACTGAATAAAAAATTACGCTTTATCACCCAGATAAGCGAACCGGGGGTGCTCATGGCCATCTATATTGACCATTTCGGTAAACATCGACAAGGGTCGGACCCACAACTTGCCCTCGCCATATAATGGACGATAAACCACCAGCAGACTGCCATCCTCGGAATGAGTGGCGACGTCAATCACCTGATAATCATTACCTTTATAATGACGGTATCGCCCCGGTTTAAGATACTGTTCATTCTGCTTCACGAACGTCCTCTTCACTGTCATACCCTTTGGACTCGTCACGATATTCACGAGGGGTTTTATCAAAATGCTTCTTAAATACCGCATACATATACTGCAATGAAGGATAACCGCAAATGTTAGCTATACTGGCCGTCGGCTGGTCAGTCTGCTTGAGTAAATTACAGGCTTTTTTCAGTTTCTCGTTGTGGATTTCATTATGAATACTGTGGCCGCGTTCTTCTTTAAATCGGTGCTCCAGATTGGAACGGGATATCCCCACATAGTCCAGCACCTGATCGACCTTGATACCGCGGCAGGCATTCTGGCGGATAAAGTGCATGGCTTGCATCACATGCGGATCCTTAATGGCTTTAAAATCCGTTGACTGACGCTCGGCCACACCAGCAGGCGGAACCAGAATAGGTTTTTGAGTACCTTTACGACCGTTGAGTATTTTATGTAATTGTTTGGCCGCCTGAAAGCCCATTTCAAAACAGCCTTGGGTCACCGAACTGAGGCTGACACGGCTTAGGAATCGGGCGATATCATCGTCATCAATGCCGATGACAGAGATTTTTTCCGGGATCAACACACCAATATGATCGCACACCTGCAGTAAATGGCGGGCTCTGGCATCCGTTACCGCAACAATACCTATAGGTGTGGGTAACGATTGCAACCAGTCTGCCAGTCGCCGAATACTGTACTGCCAGGTCTCGGGACGTACCGAATGACCGCGATAAACGTGACATTCGTACCCCTCAGCGGCAGTAATATCGACCATCGCATTTTCACGCTCTTGAGCCCAGCGCTGGGATTCATCAATAGGCGCACCATAAAAAGCAAAACGTTCGATACCTTTTTGACGTAGATGCTGATAGGCCTCGTTCACCAGTGCATGATTATCTGTTGCCACATAGGGCACATCAGGATAATCGTCGGCATTACTGTAGGAGCCACCAACCCCCACCACCGGAACTTTGGTTTTTAATAACGCGGCCTGAATTTCAGGGTTATCGAAGTCGGCAATAATACCGTCTCCGCCCCAGTCGTCCAGGTGCTCAAGGCGAGCCATAAAATCTTCTTCCAGATAAAGATCCCAATCCGCCTTGGATGCTTGTAAATAATTACCAATTCCTTCGATAACTTTGCGGTCATAAACTTTGCTGGCATTGAATAAAAGCGTAATGCTGTGTTTTTTCTCAAACATGTCGTCACCGATGCGAAGAATTCGAATGTTAATATTCTGTGACTAATCTCAATACATTTCAACGTATTTTCATAATAATGTTTATGTTTTTTTGTATAGACTTTGGCACACCAAAACTTATCATGTCTGCCGCTGTGGATAATCCACAAGAGTTATATCAAATTTCGTAATTGCTCCAAAGCCCCCTAGCATCAAGCATTAGGGTTTTGAGGTTTACCACTATTTTTTAGGAGTTTGCCATGTATATCGGCATTGACTTAGGTACGTCAGGCGTTAAGACCATTCTGATGAGTGATAATGGCGACATTTTGGCAACCACCACTTGTAAACTGGATGTAAGTATTCCCAAACCACTGTGGTCCGAACAGGATCCGCAGCACTGGTGGCAAGGCACCGTTAACTGCCTCGATCAACTTAGCCAACAACAAAACCTATCAACAGTAAAAGCCATTGGCTTAGCCGGACAAATGCACGGTGCCACACTACTGGACGCCGGCGATAAGGTATTGCGGCCCGCCATACTGTGGAATGACGGCCGCAGTGAAAAGCAGTGTCAGCAGATAGAAGCAGATGTGCGTACCTCCAAGCAGATCACCGGCAACCTGGTGATGCCCGGATTTACTGCACCAAAGTTACTATGGGTCAAGCAAAACGAACCTGATATTTTCGATAAGATCAGCAAGGTATTGCTGCCAAAAGATTATTTACGTTTATGTTTGACCGGGGATTATGCTTCAGATATGTCGGATTCGGCTGGCACCAGTTGGCTGGACGTTGGCAAACGCCAATGGAGCAGCGAAATGCTGGCCGCGACAGGATTAACCAATGAGCAGATGCCGTCGCTATATGAAGGCTCTGAAATCACTGGCTATTTGCTGCCGGAACTGGCACAAAAGTGGGGCATGCAAAAAGTTGCAGTGGTCGCAGGTGGCGGTGATAACGCAGCTGGAGCCGTCGGAGTGGGGATCGTCAATCCCGGCCAGGCGATGTTATCGCTAGGCACTTCCGGTGTCTATTTTGCGGTAAGCGAGGGTTATAAAAGTAACCCCGAGTCCGCTGTACACAGCTTTTGTCATGCCTTGCCCAACAGTTGGCATTTAATGTCGGTTATGCTCAGTGCCGCCAGTTGTCTGGACTGGTTTGCCAATAACAGCGGTATTAGCGATGTCGGAACATTATTGGCCGATGTTGAGCTTAACACTCGCATTGATGATCCTTCGGTGCCCTATTTCCTGCCCTATTTAACCGGAGAGCGTACACCACACAATAACCCCAACGCTACCGCCAGTTTTTTTGGTATGACCTCGGCCACCAATAAAACCCTGCTGGGACAGGCTGTACTGCAAGGTGTTTCAATGGCCTTGGCGGATGGTATGGATGCGCTGCATGCAGCAGGAATGCAACCGGATGATATTAGTTTAATCGGTGGCGGAGCACGCAATGCATATTGGCGTCAGTTGTTAGCTGATGTATTAGGAAAGCCGGTCAGCTACCGACAAGGCGGCGAAGTCGGACCGGCATTGGGCGCGGCGAGATTAGCCCAGCTAGCGATGAATCCTGGTACATCAATAGCAGATATATGCCCTATTCCCAAACTGGTTGAGTCACATCAACCTAACCCGCAACTGGCAGATTATTATCAGCAACGCAGAAATACATTTCGTCAGTTATACAGCCAAACTGAACAGCTGTTCAGCCCCTAGAGAAAGCGCGTTGTGCAAACGCAAAAAAGGAAAAAGCGATTCAAAATCCGTAATTGTGACTCAGAGCAACAAAGCCCAGAATCACCAAACTTTTTTAGTCAGTACCCGCCATGCGGGTAAAATAATGACCGGAGCGTCTTATGTCAGATTTTTTTAGCAATGTAGACAAGATCCAATACGAAGGATCCAGTTCTACCAATCCCTTAGCATTTAAACATTACAACCCGGAAGAGAAAGTACTGGGCAAAACCATGCGTGAACATTTGCGCTTCGCTGCTTGTTACTGGCATAACTTCTGCTGGGATGGCGCAGACGTTTTTGGTGCCGGAACTTTCGGTCGCCCCTGGCTGAAGCCGGGCGATGCAATGGAACGAGCCATGCAAAAAGCCGATGTGGCTTTTGAGTTCTTTGCAAAACTGAATGTACCTTATTACACCTTCCACGATATTGATGTGGCGCCTGAAGGTAATTCGATCAAGGAATACGTTAACAATTTAGCCAAAATGACCGACGTATTGGCGCAAAAACAGCAAGATACAGGTGTTGAGTTGTTATGGGGTACGGCCAACGCATTTAGTAACCCGCGTTATATGTCTGGTGCGTCAACTAACCCTAATCCGGAAATTTTCAGCTACGCAGCAACCCAAGTATTCAACGCCATGAACGCCACCAAAAAACTGGGCGGCGACAACTACGTATTATGGGGTGGCCGTGAAGGTTATGAAACCCTGCTGAATACCGATCTTAAGCGTGAACGCGAGCAGTTTGGCCGCTTTATGCAAATGGTAGTCGAGCATAAATATAAAATCGGTTTCGACGGGTTACTGCTTATTGAGCCCAAGCCACAGGAACCAACCAAGCACCAGTATGATTACGATACCGCGACTGTATATGGCTTCCTGAAAGAGTTCGGCATCGAGAAAGAGTTCGCGGTTAACATCGAAGCTAACCACGCGACCTTGTCCGGTCATTCTTTCCATCATGAAATTGCCACTGCTTTCGCATTGGGTATTTTCGGTTCTATCGATGCCAACCGTGGTGATGCGCAACTAGGCTGGGATACCGATCAGTTCCCGAACAGCGTGGAAGAAATGACACTGATCTGTTACGAAATTCTTAAAAATGGCGGTTACACTACCGGTGGTTTCAACTTTGATACTAAATTACGTCGTCAAAGTATCGATGCAGAAGACTTGTTCCACGGTCACATCGGCGGCATGGATACCTGTGCGCTGGGCCTGAAAAAAGCCGCAGAGATCATTGAAAATGACTTTATTGCCAAAGGCAAAGATAAACGTTATGCAGGATGGGATGCCGAGCTCGGCAAAGCGATTCTGGACGGTAAATACAGCCTGGAATCACTGGCTCAACATGCTACCGACAACGACTTTGCACCTAAGCATGTTTCCGGTCAGCAAGAGCTGCTGGAAAATCAGGTTAACGGCGTACTATTTAAATAAGCATTCGCCCGAAAACAGCAAAGGCAGAACATCATGTTCTGCCTTTTTTATATATTTGCACCTATTTAAAATAGTAGACCTAGCCAAATATATGTAAAAGGGTATCCAGACCGCTATGACGAATAGCCAACTTGGCCTGCTGTCGCACCACGGGTTTAGCATGATAGGCTACACCATAAGCGGCTTCTTTCATCATCAACAAATCATTGGCACCGTCTCCCATCGCAATGGTCTGTGCGGCATCAATATTCCATTTATCGGCTAACTCTTTTACTGTGGCGGCTTTGACCGACGCATCAACCACCTGCCCGACCACTTTGCCTGTCAGTTTGTTATCCGCTGTTTCAAGTACATTGGATACCGCCGCATCCAACTCAAACCGATCACGTAAATGATTGGCGAAATAGGTAAAACCACCGGACGCGACCACCACTTTCCAGCCATTCTTTTTCAGTTCATTAATCAGTACGCTTAGGCCGGACATAATCGGCAGTTTATCCAACAAGCCCTGCAACAGAGGTAGGGGAACCCCTTCAAGACAGGCCACACGCTGGTGCAAGCTCTGGGCAAAATCCAGTTTGCCTTGCATTGCCAGCTCGGTTACTTCAGACACCTGTTCGCCCACGCCAGCCAAATAGGCAATTTCGTCGATACATTCGCAACCGATCATGGTGCTGTCCATATCCATCACCAATAACCCTGGCGCGTTCAAACTGGGACATACTGGTAATAAAAATAATTCGGTACGGGTTTGACCGGATACTTGCTCAAGCAATTCATTCACCTGTTCATTCTGCACATTAACCTGCGCCACTATGGCCTGAGTCTGGCAATGGGGGGAATAGGCCGAATCAGTGAAAGAAACAAATGATAATCCGTCATTTAATGCATGCTGGACTTGATAAACTTTGGCCAGATTTAGCCCCTCTGCAGCAATAATGAGTCGATGCGTTGCGTCTGTTTTGACTGTTGTTCGCTGAACATTCTGCTGGGTTAGTTCGCTGAGGGATTCGCTGCTATCTGACCATAATTGCTGCAGAAAAAAATGACTGTGAAATTGCGAATCGGAAAAAGAAACAGACGGCACCTGATGCTCCAACAAAATAAATGACGCCGAATTCTAACCAATAGCGTTATACCAATCCACCTTAATAAGTGGAATAAGTCCCGGAGTTTTTGTATTGTGTGGGCATCGAATCAAATAAGTATTCTATGTCATTAAAAACCGATATCCCCGCAAGCGAAAGTACTGAATTACCCAGTGGTCTTTCTATTTTTAAGCGCCTGGCCAATTTTGCTATCGCTGTTGCCGTTGCATTTATTATTATTTATCTGTGGCTGAATAATGTGATTCAGGATCAACACCAATTACAGCAGCAGGCTAGCCAGTTGGGTAAAACCATTAGCCAGCAAAATGCCAAAATCCTGACCGATAGGCTAATTGCCAATGACCTGGATGGTATTCGTCAGCAATTACAGTATCTGCAAAGCGATCCACATATCCATTCCGTTTCCCTGTTTGATGATAAAGGCAAAAAACTGGTTGGTAGCGAAAACGATGACGACATTGTCAGTCTGTTTGATCCCAAAGAAGACGCCGGCTTGATTGTGTTTGTGCAGGAAGTTTACCAGCAACAAAAAGTCATTGGCTATTTACGCGTATTGCTATGGCGAGATCAGGTGTTGCAGTTTTTCCGCCTGTATCAGCAAGAAATCCTCTATCAGGCTATGTTGCTGGTGATATTGGCCTTTTTAGTTGGTGTACTGGTCACTCGCGGTTTTTATAAACTCAAATATAAACTTAGTTAACCTGAGTTCGGGATTTGTTGAAAGCAAATAATTGTTGGCAATTTTGATCGGTAATACGTTCAATTTCCGCCCTGCTCTCAGACCTTAGTTCAACAAGACTATCAAGTATTTCTGGCAAAAACTCCGGGCTGTTACGTTGCCCCTGACGTCCCGAAATGGGCATATCCGGTGCATCGGTTTCCAATAAAATACTATCCAGCGGGAGCTTTGATACTGTCTTCCGTGTTTTTGCCGCTCGAGGATAGGTGATGACACCACCGATGCCCAATTTGAATCCGGATTCGATATAAGCTTCAGCTTGTTGCAAACTGCCGGAAAACGCATGGATTACACCACCTTGTTTGAATTGACAGCGTTTAACTGATTGCTGGATCAAATGGTGGCTGCGCCGATGATGGACAATCACCGGTAATGAGAGTTGACTGGCTATCTCCAGCTGCTGTTCAAACACAGATATTTGCAACTCAAGCGGGATATCAATAGCCTGGTCAATCCCCATTTCACCCACGGCCACAGCAGTTGACAGATGTTGTTCAAGTAACAGCTTAAGCTGGCCAAGATGTTCCGTTTGGAAACTGTCGAGGAAATAAGGATGGAGTCCGAGTGCAAATTTAAGTGCGGGTGAATTTTGTTGCTGTCGCTGACAAAGCGCTATTTGCTTTGTCCAAAGTTGCTGCTGTGTGCCTGGAATTACAATATCTGTCAGCCCTGCTTCAGCACAGCGCTGCAAAATGGCATCACGATCCTGGTCGAAAGTAGCAAAATCAAGATGGCAATGACTGTCGATCAACAGCGCTCTCCCGCGTTATTCGGTCTAGGGCATCAACCGCTCTATTGTCCAACGATTATCGGATTGTCTAGTGTAAACAAAGCGATCGTGCAAACGATGCTCACCGCCCTGCCAGAACTCAATTTCATGGGGGATAACCTGATACCCCCCCCAAAAATCAGGCAGCGGAATTTGTCCGTCAGCAAATTTTTGCTTCATTTTATCAAACTGGGCCATCAGTAACTGACGGGTTGAAATGGGTTTACTTTGTTGCGAAGCCCAGGCCGCCAGTTGGCTTTCTTTAGGTCGGGATAGAAAATATTGGCTAGCCCTGGCCACCGATAGCGGCTTTGCTACCCCACAAACTTTGACCTGACGCTCAAGATGGTGCCAGGGAAAATGCAACGAAATTTTACTATTGGCTTTTAGCTCTTGCGCCTTACGACTACCCAGATTGGTATAAAATACAAAGCCGTCCGGGCCGGAATCCTTTAATAATACGATACGTTGTGAGGGTTGCCCGGTTGAATCGACTGTAGCAACTGTCATCGCGGTAGGATCGGGTAATCCGGCATCAATACTTTGCTGTAACCAAGTTTCGAATTGCAGCATAGGATCGGTATTGAGCATATCCATATCCAGATGCTCGCGCTTGTACTCGCGCCTGATATCAGCCAGATGCTCGATAGTCATCGCGGCTATTCTCCGTATCCCAAACTACGCAAGGCTCTTTCATCGTCGGCCCAGCCACTTTTGACTTTGACCCACAATTCCAGAAAGACCTTATTATCAAACAGGCGCTCCATATCCATACGCGCTTCAGCACCTATGGTTTTCAAACGGCTGCCGCCTTTACCAATGACCATGGATTTCTGGCTAGCCCGCTCGATCAGGATCAGGCCGTTTATTTGATATACACCATTTTCCGACATTTTGAACTGTTCAATCTCGACCGTCACCGAATAGGGTAATTCGTCACCGGTAAAACGCATCAGTTTTTCACGAATGATTTCTGAAGCCATAAAACGCTGGGAACGATCAGTGACATACTCTTCCGGATAAAAGTGCTCGCTTTCCGGCAAATGCTGATGTACCAGCTCACGCAGTTGTTTAACGTTTTTACCCAATTTGGCTGACATGGGCATAATATGTTTAAAATCGTGCAGTTCGCTCAGCCATTGTAAATGCGGCATCATGGCTGACTTGTCTTTAACATTGTCGGCTTTATTCACCAGTAGCCAGGTCTCGACCCCGGCCTGTTTAATTTTGTTCAGCACCATCTGGTCATCTTCAGTCCAGCGAGTACCTTCAACCAAAAACAATACCAGACCAACATCATCCAGAGAACTGGACGCAGCACGATTCATATAGCGGTTAATGGCGCGCTTTTCTTCAATATGTAGCCCGGGAGTATCAACAAAAATCGCCTGATAACACCCTTCAGTGTCAATCCCCATAATACGATGACGGGTAGTTTGCGGTTTTCTGGAGGTAATGCTGACTTTCTGGCCCAATAATTTATTTAACAGGGTCGACTTGCCCACATTGGGACGACCAACAATCGCCACCAGTCCACAATAGCTTTTTTCAGTCATGAGTTAATTCTCTTAACGCTTCAGCAGCGGCTTGTTGTTCCGCCTTACGTCGACTTGAACCAACAGATTTAATTGGTTTCTTCAGGCCACTGACCCGACATTCAATCGCAAAGGTCTGATCATGTGACTGACCGCGTATATCCACCACTTCATATTCCGGTAAGGGTAATTTACGCCCTTGCAGGTACTCCTGCAAACGGGTTTTATGATCCTTGGGATGCTCATCAGGATCGAGGCGTTCAATCCGTGATTTAAGCCAGGTCAGAATACGTTCCTTACAAATCTCCAGACCAGCTTCTAGAAAGATTGCACCAATAATAGCTTCAACGGCGTCAGCTAAAATGGAACTGCGGCGAAAACCGCCACTTTTCAGTTCGCCCGGACCTAACAACAAAAACTGGCCTAAACCGAACTCATTACCCAGCTCAGCCAAGGTGACACCTTTAACCAAACTGGAGCGCATGCGGGTTAGTTTACCCTCTGGCTGCTCGGGAAAACGTCGAAATAAGGCTTCCGCCACCACCATGCCCAGCACGGCATCGCCCAGATATTCGAGACGCTCGTTATGCTGACCTTTTGCACTTCGATGCGTCAGCGCTAGACGTAAATTGTCAATATCATTGAACTGATAACCCAGCACCTTAAACAGGGCATTCAAATCCGTGCGTTGCACCATTTAGTGAATGCCGCCCACGCGTGAGAATCTGACCCCTGTGGGGATCCAGCCTGGTACAGCACTGCTGGGTGGACGATCAAATTCAAAACTGATCCAGATAGCAACGGCCTTACCGACCAGATTGTCATCAGGTACAAAGCCCCAAAAACGGCTGTCACGGCTGTTGTCACGATTATCACCCATCACAAAATATTGTCCTTCCGGCACCAACCATTCATCTGCTTGAGTACCGGGCTGCTGATAATAGGGCTCTGCTGAACGATAGGAGGCCGGATTTTTAAGGATGTCATGCTTTACATCGCCTAATTGTTCGCTAAAACGTTCCAGCGGCACCATGCCGTGATAAAACTCGCCTCGAGCTTCAAAATTCATTTCCACCGGTTCCAGTGCCGGGCATTTGCTTTGCACGGGCAGATCACAGGCAGGTTTGATAAAAACCTGTTTGTTGCGGTAAATAATTTTATCACCCGGCAATCCGACTACCCGCTTAATGTAATCAACATTGGGATCTTCGGGGTATTTGAATACCACCACATCGCCACGTTCAGGACTGCCCAAGTCCCAGAATTTATGCCGGACAACCGGATCTTTTAAACCGTAACTGAATTTCTCAACCAGGATAAAATCCCCCACCAGCAGAGTAGGCATCATCGAACCGGAGGGAATTTGGAAAGGTTCATACAAAAATGAACGCAGAATCAACACCACAGCGATAACCGGGAAAATCTGTTGGGCGGTATCGACTACAGCCGGCAAAGGGGCTACCGCCGCCAAAGTTTCATCGTCAATTTCACCTTGAGTATTGGATTTCGCCAACGCGATACGTTCTTTGCGTTTAGGGGCCCATAAAATTGAATCTGCTAACCAGATTAAGCCGGATGCAAGGGTGAGGATAACCAAGAATATCGAGAAATAATTAGCCATTTACTTTCCTGTTTTAAGTACTGCTAAAAAAGCGTCCTGCGGCAATTCAACATTACCTACTTGTTTCATGCGCTTTTTGCCTTCTTTCTGTTTCTGTAACAACTTTTTCTTACGACTGACATCACCACCATAACATTTGGCGATAACGTTTTTACGTAACTGTTTAACCGTGCTACGCGAAATAATCTGATTCCCGATAGCTGCCTGAATTGCGATGTCGAACATTTGTCTGGGAATCAACTCTCTTAACTTTTCAACCAGATCACGGCCACGACGCACAGAATTGTCCCGATGGGTAATCACTGCCAAGGCATCGACTCGCTCTCCGTTGATTAGAATATCCAACCTGACCATATCGGCAACCTGAAAATGCTTAAAATTGTAATCAAGTGATGCAAAGCCGCGGCTGGTGGATTTGAGGCGATCAAAAAAGTCCATCACCACCTCGGCCATCGGCAACTCATAAGTTAGCGCCACCTGTTTGCCATGATAGGTCATGCTAACCTGCACACCGCGCTTTTCGATACATAAGGTAATTACGTTGCCTAAAAATTCCTGTGGCACCAGGATATTGGCCTCAACAACAGGCTCATTAATTTCTTCAATGTCATTGACTGGTGGTAGCTTGGACGGATTGTCCACCATCAGCTCTTCACCTTTAGTGGTGATCACTTTGTAGATTACTGTTGGTGCAGTAGTAATCAGATCCAGATCATATTCGCGCTCCAGACGCTCCTGAATAATTTCCATGTGTAACATACCCAGGAAACCAATTCGGAAACCAAAGCCAAGCGCTGCGGAGCTTTCCGGCTCATAAAACAAAGACGCATCATTCAGACTTAATTTGGACAACGCATCGCGGAAGTCTTCATATTCATCACTGCTGACCGGAAACATCCCGGCGTAAACTTGAGGTTTAACCTTTTTAAAACCGGGTAACATTTTATCTGCCGGAGCCTTGGCCAGAGTAAGAGTATCCCCTACTGGTGCACCATGAATTTCTTTAATGCCAGCAATCACGAAGCCAACTTCGCCGGTTCTTAAAATGCCGGTATCGGTCATTTTTGGGGTAAATATTCCGACTTTATCCACCTGATGAACCTGGCCGTTAGACATAATTTTTATCTTGTCGGTGGAGCGTAACTCTCCTTGCATCACCCGCACCAATGACACCACGCCCTGATAATTATCAAACCATGAGTCAACAATCAGTGCCTTTAATGTACCGTTATTGTCGCCTACCGGTGGCGGAATACGTTTAACAATAACTTCCAGCACATCTTCAATACCCACGCCTGTTTTAGCACTACAACGTACTGCGTCTAACGCATCAATACCGACTATATCTTCAATTTCTTCTGCCACCCTGTCAGGTTCAGCCTGGGGTAAATCAATTTTATTTAATACCGGCACCACTTCCATATCCATATCGATAGCGGTGTAACAGTTGGCTAATGTCTGGGCCTCAACACCTTGTCCGGCATCGACCACCAATAACGCCCCTTCGCAAGCCGCCAACGAACGGGACACTTCGTAGGTAAAGTCGACATGTCCCGGGGTATCAATAAAATTCAGTTGATAAGTTTCGCCGTCTTTGGCTTTGTAATTCAAGGTAACACTTTGGGCTTTGATGGTAATACCCCTTTCCCGCTCGATATCCATCGAGTCGAGAACCTGGGCCGCCATTTCCCGCTCAGTCAAACCGCCACAATGCTGGATCAGGCGATCGGATAAAGTGGATTTACCGTGATCGATATGGGCAATAATGGAAAAGTTACGTATGTGCTTGTGTTGCATGGTGTTTTCTGACATTTACCTACTACTTAATGACGCCGTGACGGCCGCTGAACTGGCTAACCGCTATCCGGAAATTAACGACAAATAAAAATTGGCGCTGATTTTACCGTTTTATGTACACATTTGCGATCTATCTTGCACTTTAGCGGCAGATACTTGCAGTGATCCGTTTTGGTTTAACATGCAACAATCGAATATTGTCAGGATGTGGCGATTTGCGTTACCGAAATAGATTGAGGAATAACAGCAATTAATTTGGGCTGGTACTGCTCTGGCTGACGTTGTAACAACAATCGCACCGCCATAAAACTTAGCGTGGAAGTGATTAATGCTGTGACAATAACCGCGCCTTCAGTTTCCAGCCAAAGTTGCGCCAGTATCACCGTCAATAACAAGGTAACGACAGGTAGTAAATAAACCAGAGCCGAGGCAGCTAATAAGGTTTGCTCCGGGATCCCCAGTTTAACTTGCTGACCAATTTGAACCTGTTGATAGCAATCCAGCACAAGTTGCTGTTTTTTTGGCGACAAGGCTCTGGCTACGACTCCGGTGCCACAGTGACTATTCACCTGGCAACCGCTACAAGTTGATTTTATCTGAGTTTCAACACAAATCTGTGCGCCATTAATAGCAGTGATAATGCCGGTTTCTTCAATCAATTCGGCATACTCCGGATAGAGAGTGACTGTGCAATCCTGTCTGCGGTTTGTACCGGAAGCTTACCGACAATCGTCACTTCCAGCGCCCCCTGATGATAGGAGTAATAGGTTTCGGCGCCATGCCGATAAACATTTTTGCCGGTTTCCGCCATATCGCCGTCTTGCAGATAAACTGAGACATCAACTAAACCGTCGCTCAACAAGATATAGTCAACAATCTGGCCGGTCACAGATAAACGATGAGTATCACGTTTCACTTCCGCCATCCCCTCGGGTAACCAGTCAAGTTGCCATTGGTGAGCCTGCAAATTACGAGGTGTAACATCAACGACAGCAGGCAATTTGGCTTCTTCAATACGGGTAAAAATTTCAGCTGGCTTTTCAGTCACATTGATTGAGGTAGTTTGAATTTGCTCAACAATTTTTCCCTGTTGATCAACCATATCCAGCTTCAGCAATAAACCTGTTTCCTGATCCAGCCACAAATTAAAGCCATAGCGATTCTTGTCTTTACACACAATACGCACTTGCTGAGTGGAGCGGCCAGAAATACGGCTACGCCCCACCAGCACAAAATGATAGGCATTTTCCAGCTCCAGTGGCTGGTGAAATAACACCGCAGGGATGGGACCATTAATCGTATCGGATGCTAACGAATAGGCGGGAACATTGGGTTCAAAAAAGCTTACTTTGCTGCCGACTCGCACAATTTCACGGCCAGGGCCATTAAGCAGGCTTAAATGCTCCATTTCCTGTCCGTCAACAATGGCATGCCGCCAGCGATAAGGTTCTGCAGCTGAAGAGGGTTGCAACACCACAAAGGACATATCGTAATTCATGCCGCGTAGTGAGTTCGCCATTTTAGTTAACCAGGCTTCGGCATTATCTTCAGAAGGCAGTTCGGCAGCCGAAGCTGCCGAACCAATACAAATCAGGATGACCCCAATAAATCGAAACATATTATTTAACTTCAGGCTCCTCAACAGAGCTATTCTCTTGAACGTTGCTCTCATCTGTCAATTCTAGAGGCGTCTGTGTTGACTCTGTCGTTTTGCGGCGCATCTGTTGCTGATGATCGGTCAAAAAGGCAATTACCTGACGACGTTGATCCTGCACATCCTGGCGCGGTAAGGCACGGGATTGTTCAAGACTAACCGGCGACAAACCACCTTGCACCCCACCCAAACCTAAATAAGAAGGTGGAGCACTCAAGGATGGTTCAACTTCAACCGGCTGGTTGTAAGACTGCACACCAAAAATCACTGCGGCAGCAACCGAGGCAGCAACCGCAAATTGTCCGGCATTACGTACCAATGGCAATACATTGGCCACCACAGGCCAGTCGCGCCAGGCCGGTTTTTTAGGTGCTAAAACAGTAGGCTCATTTGCTAATGCCTGAGCAACACCGGCAGCAATATCAAAATTCAATTGAGCAGGCAGCTCTTTACGCATTGTATCGCGCACAAGATGATAACCCTGCCATTTCTGCATCAACTCAGAATTTTGTGACAATTCCCCCAGAATGCTTTCATCCTGGAGTTCACCATCTACTAATGCTGAAAGGCTTTCTATTTTCTGCTGCGTCATATAATAAATCCTGGTTAACGCTCTAACAAAGGCTGAACCACTTTATCAATTGCTTCCCGTGCGCGGAATATTCTCGATCTCACCGTACCAACCGGACAATCCATCACGTTCGCAATATCCTCGTAACTCAACCCTTCTAATTCACGCAGGGTGATAGCCATACGTAAATCTTCCGGTAACTTGTCCAATGTGTCAAATACCATTGCTTCCATTTGGTCTGACATCATCTTTCGCTCGGGGGATGCATGCTCTTTCAGTGCATCACTCCCGTCATAATAATCGGCTTCTTCCGCATCCACATCACTAACCGGTGGCTTACGACCTTGAGCGACTAAATAATTCTTGGCAGTATTAACAGCAATGCGGTACAACCATGTATAAAACGCACTTTCACCACGAAAGTTTGCTAGCGCCCGGTAAGCCTTGATAAAGGCTTCCTGGGCTACATCGGCCACATCACCTGAATTTCTCACATAACGCGACACCAGATGGGTCACTTTATGTTGATATTTTATTACCAGCAAATTAAAGGCATTTTTATCGCCTTGTTGCACTCGCTCGACTATTTGCTGATCTGTAAACTGCTCGCTCATCTGAGCCAATACTCCCTACGAACTACAACTTAACTGCATTTGGCTCATGCAAGCTCTATGAATAGACTCTATGTTAGGTAATAAGTTCGATTTATTTTGATGATTTTGCTCTTTTTGTCAAAAAAGCATCATATATACGATTATTTCAATTGTAATTTGTTTATCCATGATTACCATGACAAACATCAATGCAATCCCCTACCGGCATATTGCCCCCTAAGTTTACATTATGAATCAAGCTGTTGAACATCGTTGTGACGTATTAATTATTGGCAGCGGTGCCGCCGGACTTTCCATGGCACTAAAACTGGCTGATCACTGTAATGTTATAGTGCTAAGCAAAGGGATTATTTCAGAAAGCTCAACCTATTATGCGCAAGGCGGGATTGCGGCGGTATTTGATCAGC
Organism: Neptunicella plasticusilytica; assembly: GCF_047922965.1. Classification (GTDB taxonomy): domain Bacteria; phylum Pseudomonadota; class Gammaproteobacteria; order Enterobacterales; family Alteromonadaceae; genus Neptunicella; species Neptunicella plasticusilytica. Next base: position 1,244,396 of record NZ_CP150481.1, on the reverse strand, counting down.
AGGATTCAGTGGAATACCACATCCAGGACACCATGGAGTCTGGCGCTGGATTATGTGATATAGATACCGTGCGTTTTACCACATCCCGTGCCAAAGCCTGTCTGGAATGGCTGATTGGCTATGGTGTGCCATTTGATCAGGAACCGAGCGAAAATGGCGATCAGCGCTATCATCTGACCCGCGAGGGTGGTCATAGTCACCGGCGCATATTGCATGCTGCCGATGCTACCGGTAAAGCGGTAGAACTGACACTGGTCGACGCCGTTTCCGCACATCCCAATATTCATATTTTTGAACGTTACAATGCTATTGACCTGATCAACGATAAAGAAGATAACAAACGCATTATCGGTGCCTATGTGTGGAACCGCAAACAAGAGCATGTTGAAGTAATCCGCTGCCGATTTGCCGCATTGGCCACCGGTGGTGCCAGCAAGGTGTATCAATACACCTCCAATCCAGACGTATCCAGTGGTGATGGAGTCGCTATGGCCTGGCGGGCCGGATGCCGGGTCGCCAATATGGAATTCAACCAGTTTCATCCGACTTGCCTGTATCATCCCGAAGCGCACAATTTTCTGGTGACCGAGGCGCTGCGCGGTGAAGGCGCCTATTTATGCCATGCTGACGGTTCGCGGTTTATGCACAAGTTTGATGAAAGACTGGAGCTGGCACCTCGGGATATCGTCGCCAGAGCCATCGACTTTGAAATGAAACGCCTGGGTGCAGATTGTATGTATCTGGATATCAGTCATAAACCGGCTGATTTTATCGTTAAACATTTTCCGACCATTTACCGCAAATGCCGTTCATTGGGTATTGATATTACCCGTCAACCGATCCCGGTGGTGCCTGCCGCTCATTATAGTTGCGGTGGCGTGATGACTAATACCGATGCCCGCACCGACTTAGATAACCTGTATGCCGCGGGTGAAGTCGCCTATACCGGTTTGCATGGTGCTAATCGCATGGCCAGCAACTCACTACTGGAATGTATTGTATTCGCCCACTCTGCCGCCGAACACATCATTAACCGCTTAGCCGAACCCAATCTGGAAGTTCCGATTTCACCTTGGGATGAAAGTAAAGTGACCAACTCCGATGAAGAAGTCATTATCCAGCACAACTGGCACGAATTGCGGTTATTTATGTGGGACTATGTGGGTATTGTCAGAACCAATAAACGACTGGAACGCGCGGCGCGCAGGATTGAATTACTGCAGTATGAAATTCATGACTATTACGCCAACTTCAGGGTCAGCAATAACCTGCTTGAATTGCGTAATTTGGTCACCGTCGCCGAGTTGATTGTGCGATGCGCCATTGCCCGTAAGGAAAGTCGCGGATTACATTACAATCTGGATTATCCAAATCCGCTGGAAAACAGTGGCCCGACTATCCTTGAGCCTTGAGGTTATTCGCTAAAGTCCAGATTAATAACACCTTGCAGATGGGCCGATTTGCGACCCGCCTGGGTTAAGTCAAAATGCAGTTGTTGGTTCTCAACGCACTGATGCAATTCTACCTCAGCAGGTAAAAATACCGGTCGCATAAAACGTACCTGTACGTTAAAACTTGGCGGCAACTGGTTTGATAAAGCAGCCAGACAGCGCGCCTTACTCCACATCCCGTGAGCAATTTGCCGTTTAAAACCAAACAATTTAGCGCTCAGTGCAAACAAATGAATAGGATTATAGTCACCCGAATATTTAGCATATTGTCTGCCCAGCTCCGAAGGTAAGCTTAAACGCTGCAATAGCGTCATCGGCATGACTTTTTTCGCTTCTGATGCTTTACGTACCGACATCTGGCAGCGGCTTAGATTGGTGCTCACACCGCGCCATACTTGTTCGGAACCAACAAAAGCTTCTGTCACTAAATCGAACTGCCAACCTCTGGGATGGGGCTGTAAATTATCCAGATAGCAGCTGATATCCAGCAATTCATCCTGCCTAACCGGGCGATACTGGTCTATCTGGTTTTCTATGTGTACCAAGCCAATCACTGCAAAGGGGGTATCGGCCTGAACCATTAATTCCAGTTGCATCTGAAACGCCAATACGTGAATGTAGGTGGGAGGTAAAAATGTCGCAATTGGCCAAGCGATGCATTCGTTATAGCCATGCAGATGCTGCGGGTCAATAGTTATAGCTCGTCTGACAATCTGCGTTTTGGGCAATTGCATATCCGCAGACAATTGCGCCTTTTTAATAGCGGCCTTAAAAAACAGCCCGGCCATATTGTGCTGATGACTCTCGATAGGTTCAATATTCATCGCTCACCTTTTTGTTGCATGCGGATGATGATCCTGGCCAAACGTCGATAATCAGCTTCACTAACTGCATCTTGAAAGATCCAAATCCACTGTGCTTTGCCCCCCATTTGAGGGCGTAAACAAACCCATAACAACCAGGCAGACACCCTGGATGCTGAGGTAATAACACTTACCGTCTGCTGTTCCAGCCATATCCACTCTCCGTTGTCATCCACAGAAACGTTTGCTTGCAGGCCCGGACGACGGATATATTTAGCCATCACAACAACAATAAACAGGCTTAACAATAACTGCAGCAACCATTGAGTTGCAAATAGTTCGGTGCGCCAACACCAGACCGAAACCAGCAGGACACTCGCTGAAACCAACTGGAATATCTGGCAGTGTCTGGAAGGCGATAAGCTGATTCTATACTTTGACACGATCTAGAATATGTTTGACCATCGCTGCCAGCTCAGGATCATCACAGGATTGATGTCCCATAAACCAGGCATACAGATCCGGATCATCACAGGTCAATAACCGCTCAAAAGTGATCTGTTGCGCCTCTGACAATTTTTTGAAAGGTTCTTCTACAAAGGGCATAAACAGTACATCCAGCTCCAGCATCCCTCGCCGACATGCCCATTTTAATCTATTGTATCTTAGCGTGGAAAACATCTGTAAACCTCTGTAAAAAATCTTCGCTAATACTAACAAAATATGACAGTTATGTACCCATGACTTTATTTTATAATTTGGCCTGTTATTTATTAGCCTAGATGTTAGTCTTGGTGGCGATCTATTGCCTCAGGCTAATTTGCCCCAATATCAATTAAACATTCATCTAGATACGCATTATTTATGTCTGAATTTATTACACAATTAAATCACCTTGGTGTTATCAATCTCACTGGTGAGGAACGCGTCAAGTACTTGCAAGGTCAAGTGACGAACGATATCCAGGAATTAACTGAACATAAGGCAGCATTAGGTTGTCACTGTGATTTTAAAGGCAAAACCTGGAATATCTTCTATGCCGTCCAATGGCAGGACCAAATTCACCTAATCAGCGACAAGGACGGCATTGCCGGCTCGTTACCTGAGTTAAAAAAATACGCTGTATTTGCCAAAACAGAAATTAGTGAACAATCAGACCAATACCTATTATTGGGCGGTACTGGCTCTGCTTTTCAACAACTTATCGAGAATTTTTTTGGCGCAGTGCCCGATGCTGATTTGGCCATGCTCAGCAATCAAAAAGGGCTAGTATTGTCACTCACCTCGCCGCAGCCACGCTGGTTAGTTATGTTAAAAAACGACAGCGCCGCAACCTTTGTTAAAGACACAGCCATCACTGAAGACGATCAACAATGGCAGCGGCTGGATATTCAGGCCGGTTTGGCTCATATCAGCCAGCAAACCAGCAATCAGTTTGTCCCGCAAATGCTTAATATGCAGGCGCTTGGTGCCATCAGTTTTTCGAAAGGCTGCTATATGGGGCAAGAAGTTGTCGCGCGCACCAAGTATTTGGGCAAAAACAAGCGTGCCACCTTTATTCTGCGCTCGGAACAAGCCTGCACACTCAATGCCGGTGATACGCTCGAACTGCAAATTGAACAAAACTGGAGAAGAGGCGGTACCGTCATCAGTTGTGCTACAGTAAACCATCAAACTTGGCTATTAGCAGTATTAGCCAATGACACCGAGGTTGGAGCAACGTTACGCAGCAAAGAACAGCCCGATATGCAATTTAACGTACAACCTCTGCCTTATTCCATCGATAACTAAGGAAAATAATGAAAGTATCTCAAAACAGCGTTGTTACCATGCATTTTACTGTCAGCTCTGAAGACGGTGTGCAAATCGATTCATCTCGTAAAGGCGAACCCATGATGTACATTCAAGGCAGTCGTTACTTAATCCAGGGACTGGAAGATGCCATTGAAGGTAAGCAGGCTGGTGACAGTTTTAGTCTGAGCGTTGAACCGGATCAGGCTTATGGTCAACGCCATGACCAACTGGTACAAGTGGTACCTAAAAGTATGTTTGAAGGGATGGAAGTTGAAGTCGGTATGCAATTCCGTGCCGGTACTGACGATGGCGAGCAGTCGGTGGCGGTTATTGATGTCACCGATGATGAAGTCGTGGTAGACGGCAATCACCCGTTATCAGGCTTAACCTTGTCATTTGATGTCGAAATTCTGGATGTGCGTGATGCCACCGCAGAAGAGCTGGAACATGGGCATGTTCACTCAGCTGGCGGTTGTGGTCACCAGCACTAAAATCTCTGCCCGTATTTAAGTCGAATAATCATCGCGCCACTTTGCAGTGGCGCGATGTGTTTATAGCAGAGATTAGCCGCCCACTCGGCCAAGATAATCTCCTTTACCCAGCTCCACCCCAATATGCCGCAAAATCGCGTAGGCCGTTGTCACATGGAAATAAAAATTAGGCAACACAAACTGGCTGATGTAATCCTGTCCCGAAAAGTTTAATGTCACGTTGGGAAACGATAAAACGATGGCTTTATCTTCACTGCCTTCAAACTGCTCAGGTTTCAGCTTGCCGAGGAACTCCAAAGTACGTTCAATTCGTAACTTAAGCTCCTCCAGTGTTTTTTCGTTATCCTCATAACTGGGGTTATCCACTCCGGCAAGACGAGCGCCACACCCCTTGGCGTTATCACAGGCTATTTGTATTTGTGCACTCAGTGGCAGCATATCCACGGCCAGACGACTGGCCGCTATCACTTCAGGTTTAACTTTTTTGGTTTCTGCAAACACTTGTGCTTTTTCAATAATGGCTTTGAGGTTTTGCAGTGATCGGGTTAATAAGGGGATTGAGGCTGAATATTGGGAAAATGACATAATAACGCTCCGTATTTAAATGATATAACCTGATCCGGTTAAAGTCAGGGCTAACGGGTAAGGCAGCAAACAGTCTAACGAGTTCCTGCAGCAAATAAAGATAATTTCCCCCCGGGCGACGAAGTGCAGCGATGGATGGATTAAGCTACCATGAAGCAAAGAATTTCTATCAACAAGGCTTCTCAATGAGGATAAACAAATTTAACGCGCACTGGTTGTTCGCAATTGTTCTATTCAGCCTCTCGGCTTTAGTCAACGCCCAAAATGAACCCAATCAAGATAAAACATCCTCCTCCGCTTCCTCGACCAGCAATGCACAAACCTTAGTGGTCGGGGTGAAATCCGCGCCTCCTTTTGCCAACATTGAAGGTGACTCTTACAGCGGTCTGGCAATTGATCTTTGGAAAGAAATCGCCACTGAACAGGGATGGAATTACCGTTTTCAGCAGTATGATCTGGAAGGTCTGCTCGACGCTACGGCTAAAGGCGAAGTCGATATTGGTCTGGGAGCCATTACTGCTACGGCTGATCGTGCACAACGGATGGATTTTACCCATACTCTCACCAGTTCCGGGCTATCCGTGGCTGTGCGTAGCGAATGGTCATCAGGCTGGCTGGCGGTAATCGCCGCTCTGGCATCACCAGCATTTCTGAAAATCATTGGCATGCTGGTCTTGTTGCTACTGGTGGTTGGGTTTGTCGCCTGGCTATTGGAGCACAAACAAAACCGCGAACAATTTGGCGGCAGCTATGCAAACGGCTTATTTTCAGGATTCTGGTGGGCCATGGTCACCATGACAACCGTGGGTTATGGTGATGTGGCGCCACGCACCGTTGCGGGCCGTTTACTCGGTATGGTGTGGATGCTGACCGCCTTAATTATTGTGTCGTTTTTTACCGCGTCCATTACCAGTGCCTTAACCGTGGGGCAATTAAATAGCCAGTTAAGCAGTACCGATGATTTAGTTGGGATGCACCTTTCCAGTGTGACCGGCAGCACCAGTGCCAGTTGGTTAACCAATCGCAAACTCGATTTCGACGATGCAGATAGTCTGGAGTTGGCCTTGCAGCAATTAGCCGAAGGTAAACTAGACGCCGTAATCTATGATGCACCCTTGCTGCGCTGGACCATCAATCAAAAGTTCTCCGGGAAACTACAAGTACTCCCCATGACGCTCGCGCGTCAGGATTATGTGTTTGCCCTGCCCGACCAAAGTCCGATACGTGAAGTCATTAATGCCTCTATGCTCAAACGAATCAACTCGCCACAATGGCCAGAAAGGGTATCGAGTTATTTTGACGGAGATAAATAAAGTGACGAGCCTCGAGCTACGAGCAACGAGCAACGAGCAACGAGCAACGAGCAACGAGCTAAAAATACCGTTCGAACTGCTCCGTTTACAAACTACTCATCAATGTCAGTGAACGATGTTTATTTATGCCCGTACAGTTAGAAAAAAGGGAATTCAGAATAGCAGACTTTGATTTGAGACAAGGATGTCGAAAAAACAACAACAGAAGGGATGTGGATTTATAGATTACTGAATCACTACAGCCCATTTTACTTTCAGTTTTTACTCACCAACTCGCCGCCTATTGTTATTGGGCGTTCTTCGCTTCTTCTCGCTGCTGGCGCAGTAGTTTCAACATGGTCCGGCTATTGATCATCACAAACGCCCCTTCGATTATCGCACCGCCAATTGAGCCAACCATAAAATTATGGCTAAACCAGCACAGACTGCCCATCAGCATGAGCGAACGCATACGCAAACCGTGCTCGCGGAACATCGCCCAGGTGCCAAGCGTGGTGCCAATAATAGGCAAAACATGGACGACTTCACTGACTTTAGGGATAGTCACTGCCCACACCAGAATCAAAAAACCGCTCATCACCCATAAATTCCGGGTACGGGTGGAAATATAAGTCCGCACGCTGCTTAACCAGGCAGTAAAGGCCGCCGACCACAATCCCAGCATCATAAACTGAATGCCCATCAGCACTGTATATAAGGTCAAATTGCGGCGCAGTTTATGGTCATCATGATGTAAAAATGCCAGGCCACCGATCACCAGAGCGACCAACCCAATCAACTGTGCCCAAGGATGCTGCCAAAACACGCGATTAAGTGCTTCAAAGGTGGTACTAAGCATATTCAACTAATAATGACTCCATTAACCAGCAAATGACAGGGTAAATAACGAGTATAAGGAGGGTTGTTTTGCGGTTAGCGTTTCTAACTCGTCAGGTTTAAACACACAATATTGAATGGAAAGGCGATTTGCCAAAAAATTTCCCAGACATCGATAAGCGCTATTCTAGCTTGCCTTGGCTAAAATTGTGCAACCGATTCGTTATAGCTTATGGAATGGTTTACTACTTAATCGGCTGTGGTTAAAAATCTAACTATGGAACAGAGGTCCCGCAGGGCGGTTTGTTAACTGTTGAGTTCGGTAATATGCCAAAGCTCCCCTGACGGCCCCCACAAGTAGACTATTTGGCCCCAACGCTCTTGCTTAATCTCACTATGTTTTATATCAGTATCATTGATGTTTGATACCACTTCATAGGCTTCATTTATATCTTCCACTATAAGCTGAAGCATAAGATTTTTTGAGAACTCTTCGCTGTAAAAATTTTTCTGCAGGAAAAACGTACACCCGTCTTTTTCAAAAATTGTAAGATCGTCTCCGGCACTTTCCCCCGCAAACCCCAGAGACTTATAGAAAGATTTTGACTGCTCATAATCCTTACATGGAATAAATAAGCGAATTTCATTTACTTTCATCACTTAGTCCTTTTTTCAAATAGAATAGGACCTAAAGCAGCACCAAATGCTAAGCCCAACGCGATACCTAGTCCAACATTTCCAAACGCAGCTCCTAAAGCCACTCCGAGAGCCAAACCTACACCAACTCCCTTTTCGGTTCCATTTTTCAACTTACGTTCATTAGTGTCTGGTTTCATGTCTAAGATCACCCTTTAACTTTTTCTTGGCTGCCTAACGCCCCGACTAACCTTCGCGAACACAGAATTTGGCAGGGACTGCCTGCGAGTAAAATTCCTACCATGAAGTTTTGTTATGTTTTATTTTTCGGTACCAGCGGAATTTTTGTTATGTAAGAGTATATGCCTATAAAAAAAACAATTACTACCAGGGCAATATACCAAGCGCCTAGATAATCTTTAAATTGTTTAAGTATGAAAATTGGAAGTATGATCGATACCAGTAACAGCGCAGACTTTCCCGAATCATAATTCAAAAAACATCCACATTTATGGCATTTTTTGTTCGTCATATTGTTGATAAGCAAAAGGGTCGAAAGTTTTTGCGGCTCTTTGCATTTTGGACATTCAGTTAACTTCAATCTTCTTCCTCACTTAAAAAAACGCCGTGTTAAGGGGCGACAACGCTTTACCACCAAACCATTGCACCGTAAACACTTAAACCCAAACTGAACACCAAAGCCGTCGATCGTTGGGAGTTCCTCTTAAACGCTTGTACGTGTCCAATCATTTCTCGAGCTGCACCACCCTGCACTTAACCATATTTGCAACCAACTCTTTGGGCAAAGGCTTATTCAATGGAAATTGGATAGAACCCTTTGCATATTTGAAGCCCGACAATTGTTCTTTAAACTCTTCTATTACGTCAGGATGAGGATAAAATCCAACATGCTTCTTGTAGCCCGCGATCATTATCTGCTGCTCTCTTTTACCACCCTCAACTAAAGCGAACGCCGGAATATTGTAATTCATGAGTTCACAAACATAGGGAGAATTTTGCCAAATTACTGTGCGTAATTCTTCAAGTGCTTTCCGAGCGTCAGCCGATTGGGTAGAAATATAATCATCTATTTCCACAGATTTAAGATCACTGTTACTCATAACCGCTTAACCTCCCGTTTCCTGTGGGCACATAACGATCAATACGATGTTTATTCTTGATTCTGAGCATATTCTTGGAGAAGCTCTGGAAACTTTTCCTCCGGAGGAAACTTACAGAAGCTATGCACTGCACCAGTAAAAGCCCAGTCCAGTTTTTCGTCCGTATAAATCGCACACGATTGTTTATTTGATTTTTCTACTTTACCTGACTTTTCTTTTTAAAAACAAGCTATTAAAACCGTCTAAAAAGCGAATTCAGGTCATTGATATGAGGTGAAAGTGACAGCGGGTTTAATACCGGCTCCTGCTTGCCCCCTCTAACAGAAAAGCCGCCAGTTATTACTTGGCGGCTTGTTGATTATCAGCGTCTTGTCTTCAACCTGTTTATAACTAGGACGTGGCTAATTTATGTTGCCCAAGCTCGATCGCCTTTTTTGTAATCAAGCTCACCGTTATATTTACCCGGAATCGCGTCATAACGGAGCACCTTGGTCATGCCCAGTTTAGAAGTAAAAAAGCTGAACAGGGTTAGTTGCTTGATCATCGTAAAATAATGCGGCAACGGCTGATCGCCATCCGGCCTTACCGACATATAGTGGATGTCCTGTTTTTTATTATATGTGTTGGCCTGTATATCCAGCCCCCGCACAAACTCGGTTTTCTGCTCTGGGCTTAACAGCAAAAATGGTTTGCCATATTGCTCTTGCGTATCAGCATCCACAGCATGTAACCCCTTTTTAAAGCTTTCGCGCGCAGCGGGGCTGTAACAGTCGGTAGCCAAAATCATTGCCATCAAACCGACATTGGCATCTTTGGCGCCGGGGGTATCAGTGCGAGGTAAAATAACCTCGGCAATCTCATTAAACAGGATAAGATCATCTTGACTGAATAAGGTATCGGACAAGGTTAGCTGGCTTTTCAGTTCATAGCCGAAGACATTTCCCCCTACCATGGCAGCCCCTGTAGCTACCGTGATCATTTTAAGCAGGTCGCGTCTATCCATTATAAATTCCTCTTTTTAAGCTCTTCAACCGCATAATTTGCTGCCCTTGCCGTCAGTGCCATATAAGTTAGAGAAGGGTTAACACAGGAAGCCGAAGTCATACAGGCGCCATCTGTGACAAACACATTCGGCGCATCCCATACCTGATTGTGTGCATTGAGGACCGAGGTCTTAGGGTCGCGTCCCATACGGGCGGTACCCATTTCGTGAATACCTTTGCCTAGCGGTGATTCGCCATCCCAGCCACGTACGTTTTTCACACCAGCCGCTTCGAGTATATCCATTGCATCCTGCTTCATATCCTTGCGCATGCGTTTTTCGTTGTCCTGCAGTTCGGCATCCATGGATAAAACCGGCAAGCCCCATTTATCTTTAACCTTGCTATCCAGGCTGACTTTATTACGGTGATCGGGTAATATCTCGCCAAAACCACCCATGCCGATATTCCACGAGCCAGGTTCAGCCAAGGTATTCTTCAAATCAGCGCCAATGCCCAATTCGGCGACGTTTTGCTGCCAATTTGAACGCGATGCAGCCCCCTGATAACCAAAGCCTCTGACATAATCGCGTTTGTCACCTGCCCAGTTACGGAATCTTGGAATATAAAACCCGCACGGACGTCTACCCGAATAATATTTGTCTTCATATCCTTCTATGCTGCCACTAGCGCCAACCGCCAAGTGATGGTCCATCACATTGTGGCCCAGTTCACCGGAACTGGAACCCAAGCCACCTTGCCAAATATCGGTGGCCGAATTCATCAAAATCCAGGTTGAATTTAAGGTCGAGGCATTTAGGAACACAATTTTGCTGTTAAACACATAGGTTTGATTGGTTTCTGCGTCGAGTACTTCTACTCCCGACGCTTTTTTGCTGTTTTTATCCAACAACACCTGCGTCACAATTGAATAAGGCCTAACGGTTAAATTACCGGTTTTCATCGCAACCGGCAGGGTAGAAGACTGGGTACTAAAATAACCGCCAAAGGGACAACCCAACCAGCATTTATTACGATACTGGCAACCTACCCGGTTTTGTTCGGGCATGGGTTGAGTGATATTGGCTGTACGGCTATGAATCAGATGACGCGCCCCCTTGTAAGCTTTGGCGATACGTTTGGCTACGTCCTTTTCCACTATATTTAACGGGATTGGCGGTAAAAACTGCCCATCTGGCAACACATCCAGGCCTTCTCGGGTACCGGCGATACCGGCAAACTTTTCAACATAGTCATACCAGGGGGCGAGATCCTCATAACGTATTGGCCAGTCTACGGCAATGCCATCTTTCAGGTTGGCGGTAAAGTCTTCGGCATTCCAGCGATAACTCTGACGTCCCCACAATAAAGATCGGCCGCCCATGTGATAACCCCTGAACCAGTCAAAGCGTTTAACTTCGGTATAGGGATGATCCTTGTCAGTAGCCCACATGCCCGCAGTCGGTTCATTGAGGGTGTATTCCCTGGCTAACTTGGGGTAATCCTTCTTCATTTTTTCGGTTGCTAAACCACGATGAGGATAATCCCAGGCTTCGAGATGAGCGTTAGTATAATCTTTGATATGTTCAATATTGCGACCACGCTCCAGCATGAGCACTTTCAAGCCTTTTTCAGCCAACTCTTTGGCTGCCCAACCGCCGCTGATGCCAGAGCCAACAACGATTGCATCATAATAATTATTTGCCATAACTTTCTCTTTCGACACCTTACGTTTTTAGGTATTCAGACATCACAAATTTGAATCGCCTTTTTCAGAGACTCAATTTTATCTGTCATATTCTCCGGTACAGGAATAAATTCCTGAGCTAAATAGCCTTTAAACCCGGTACTCAATATTGCCCGTGCAATAGCCGGATAAAACAGTTCCTGACTGTCGTCAATTTCATGGCGACCGGGCACACCGGCCGTATGGTAGTGGCCAAAATACTGGTGATTGTCGGTGATGGTGCGGATGATATCGCCTTCACTTATCTGCATGTGATAGATATCGTAGAGCAGCTTAAAGTTGGGTGAGTTCAATCGCTTACACAACGCAATGCCCCAGGCCGAGTTGTCAGCAAAGTAATCCGGGTGATCCACTTTGCTATTAAACAATTCCATCTGTAGCACCACGCCACGCTTTTCTGCATGGGGTAATATTTGCTGCAGACCTTGCACGGCATTTTCCAGACCCACTTCTGGTGCGATACCCCGTTTGTTGCCGCTAAAACAAATGAGATTGGTGTAGCCCGCATCGGCTACCAAATCTATATGACGGTGGTAACGTTCGACAAGTTCGGCATGATACTGTTTGTCGCCCCAACCATCGGTCAGGTTAAGCTCTGCCCCATTACACATAGAAGAGTGGATGCCATACTGTTTTAGCGTCGGCCAATCATCGGGACCAACTAAATCAATGGCGGAAAAACCCAACTCTTTGGCAACCTGACACAACTCGCTGATGCTCAAGTCTCCATAAGTCCAGCGGGCAACCGAATGATGGATATTGCCTTTCAAAGCAGATTTTTTTGCGCCGGAACTTGCATCCAGCTCGCTGGCCATTAAGTTGGCGGAATGCCCTATAAGCCCCATGCCCGTTGCTCCAATTGCCAATTGTTTAAGCATCTTGCGGCGGGACGTTGAGTACTCGTCAACTTGAACCTTATTTAACTCTGTCATGGATAGTTACCTTTTCAGATTTAAATGCCAATATAAACAGTACGAATACTGCCAAGTGAAAAATCTGCTGAAACAGCCAGATTTCGCTGCGGGTATGGCGTAACAGCCGGTGATTTTACTGGCCAACCATGTCCATACGAACGTTAAGCATTGAAGTTTGCCCTGAATCTTACCAACAACGTTAACGTTATGTTAACGATATTAAAACCTGTGGGCTAAAAAGTGATAGCGTAATATCGTTTTTTAATATGACAATTTCGGCGTTGGACAGATTACAACACTCTGCATGCCCTGATGACTGTATCGGTTTATGGACGATTTATAAGCGCCTTGATTAAACGGGGCGATTACCAATACGTTTTTGTCTGAAGCTGTTTATTACGAGCCTTAGTTTTGGCAGGAATAGTGAAGTAACGATACTCACTCAATATAGGAATGAAAGGGTGCAATATTGCCCCTGCTGTTGCCTGATCGCAAACAGAGGGGCAAATCTTACCCTGTGTGATAACGTATAACGCTTATTCCGGTTGTGCTTGCGGGCGCATATGCGGGAACAGGATAACATCCTTAATGGTCGGGCTGTCGGTAAACAACATCACCAGACGATCGATACCAATCCCTTCCCCGGCTGTGGGTGGCAAACCATATTCCAGTGCGCGGATATAGTCTTCATCGTAATGCATGGCTTCTTCGTCGCCGGCATCTTTTTCTTCGACCTGCTTACGGAAACGGGCCGCCTGATCTTCGGCGTCATTCAGCTCCGAGAAACCGTTGGCCAGCTCACGCCCGCCGACAAAAAATTCAAACCTGTCGGTCACAAATGAATTGTCATCATTACGGCGCGCCAGCGGCGATACTTCCCAGGGATAGGCGGTAATAAAGGTGGGCTGGTCGAGTTTTTCTTCGGCTGTGGCTTCAAAAATCTCGCACAAATATTTACCCGGTCCCCAGATGCCATCCACTTCCGGCTCTTTAATATGTAATTCTTTGGCCATGGCTTTAAGTTCATCCAGATGATTTTCCGGATCATTAATCGCCGTTTCGTTGGCGCCCTTCCAGTATTTGAGGATGGCTTCGCTCATGGTTAAACGGGTGAAGGGCTGGCCAAAGTCGTATTGTTTTTCTTCGGTGACATTGCCTTCGGCATCTTTAACGGTATTTTTAACCACTGTACTACCCAACACATCCAGTGCCAGAGTGCGCAGCATATCTTCGGTTAAATCCATCAGATCATTATAATCGGCATAAGCCTGATAGAACTCAATCATAGTGAATTCAGGGTTATGTCGGGTGGATAATCCTTCGTTGCGGAAGTTACGGTTAATCTCGAACACCCGCTCAAAGCCCCCCACCACCAAGCGTTTTAAATACAGTTCAGGCGCAATTCGCAGATACATATCAATATCCAGCGCATTATGGTGAGTAACGAAAGGAGCGGCGGTCGCTCCACCGGGGATCACCTGCAACATCGGTGTTTCCACTTCCATAAAGTTGCGCTTGCTCAGGTACTGGCGAATACCTTCAACTACTTTGCTGCGGATCAGGAAAGTGTCGCGGGTTTGCTGGTTGATAATCAAATCTACATAACGTTGACGATATTTGGTTTCCTGATCGGCCAAACCATGGAACTTTTCCGGTAACGGACGCAATGACTTGGTCAACAGCTTGAATTCAGCCATATTCACATACAGGTCACCCTTGCCGGATTTATGCAATTCACCGGTCACGCCGATAATATCGCCTATATCCAGACTACCGTATTTTTCCTTGATAACCTGTTGGGCATCTTTGGACGCATAGGACTGGATACGACCTGACATATCCTGCAACACCAGAAACGGGCCGCGTTTGGCCATGATCCGGCCAGCAACACTGACCACCTTGGCCATATTTTCCAGCTCAGATTTTTCACGCTCGCCAAAGGCTTTTTGCAAGTCGGCGGCATAATGTTCGCGATTAAAATCGTTTGGATGCCCATTTGCATTGCAATGGCTGCGGATCAGTTCCAGTTTGCCGCGACGTTCGGCAATCAGTTTATTTTCGTCTTGTTGAATATCAGTCATCGCTATGTAATTTCCAATTAGTCCAGTTACAGGCCAGATTTAAGGCTGGCTTCAATAAATTTATCTAGTCCACCGTCAAGCACGGCCTGAGTGTTGCGTGTTTCTACCCCGGTGCGCAGATCTTTAATCCGCGAGTCATCCAGTACATAAGATCGGATCTGACTACCCCAGCCAATATCCGACTTACTGTCTTCCATTGCCTGTTTCTCGGCATTTTGCTTTTGCAGCTCAAACTCGTATAACTTGGCTTTTAACTGCTTAAACGCCTGATCCTTGTTTTTATGCTGGGATCGATCATTCTGACATTGCACCACAATATTAGTGGGCAAATGGGTAATACGCACCGCCGAATCGGTCCGGTTAACGTGCTGGCCACCGGCACCGGAGGCCCGGTAAGTATCAATACGTATATCCGCCGGGTTAATTTCGATATCGATATCATCATTAATTTCCGGGTAGACAAACGCTGAAGAAAACGAGGTATGTCGACGGTTACCTGAATCGAACGGCGATTTACGTACCAGGCGGTGTACGCCGGTTTCGGTACGCAACCAGCCAAAGGCATATTCGCCGCCAAACCTTATAGTGGCACTTTTGATCCCGGCCACATCGCCTTCGGAGACTTCGATCAGTTCGGTTTTATAGCCGTGCTCTTCGCCCCAGCGAAGGTACATACGCAGCAGCATATTAGCCCAATCCTGGGCTTCGGTACCACCGGAGCCTGACTGAATATCCAGATAACAGTCATTAGCATCGTTAGGACCGGAAAACATGCGGCGGAACTCAAGCTCTTCGAGCTTTTTCAGCAGCTCGGCCAGTTCGCCGTTGGCTTCGTCAAAAGTTTCCTGATCTTCAGCTTCAACGGCCAATTCCAGCAACCCTTCTACATCATCCACACCCTTGTCTAGCTGAATAATGGTATCGACAATTTTTTCCAGTGCGACTTTCTCTTTACCTAATGCCTGAGCATGCTCCGGATCATTCCAGACTTCGGAGCTTTCCAGTTCACGATTGACTTCTTCTAGACGTTCCTGACGTTGATCGAAGTCAAAGATACCCCCGAAGGATATTAGTGCGTTGTTTTACGTCTTTGATGGCATTTTGTAGCGGGTTGATTTCAAACATAAAAATTCAAGAGTCTGCGATAATAATGGAGGCGGATTTTAGCTGACTTTAACCTTAATTCATACAGTTGAGCGGGGATTCTGCTAGAGGTTGTTTATCTTTCATATTCCCCATGGTTGAGAAATAAAAATGTCTTAATCAAGATGCCAGCAACCGCCTTTATGTCATCTAAATGAAATGTTTAAAACGCATCGTATATGGCTTTTTAACCAGTCAGATTACTTCGAACAGCATTTTTCTGGTCTGATGTGTTGACGGGCTGGATAGCTTTGCAAGCCGTCCAGTTGAGGGAAAAACACCGTGCAAAACATGCTGCACGCCCTGTTTTCATTGGCTTGCGACGGACACCCCCTAAAGACCAGCTGAATCGCGACATATGCAGTCCAGCATTTATTAGGTATTAAAAACAACAACCGGGTATGAAGTCTTATCAATATCGCAAAACATACTTATGTATATTGCGCCGTCGCAGGGCCAGGGACTTCTACACCGGGTTTAGGAACACCAAACTGTGATGCAGCATGTCCAATCATTGCCCATTAGCAGTCATAGTTTAGCCATCAGTTAAGGATAGAAGATGTATTTCTTTGTTGCGCGACAACCGATTTTTAATACCGACATGAGTCTGTTTGCATACGAGTTATTGTTTAGAAACAGTGAGCGCAATGTCTATCCGGGTATCGATCCGGATATCGCAACCAGCCGTATGGTTGACGGGATCACCTCGTTACAGGACTGGGATTCATTGCTACAGCGCCAAACTGCCTTTATCAATTTTACTGCTGAAGCAGTGATTAATGAATTACCTTTGACCTTACCCAAAGAGCGGATAGTAGTAGAGATACTGGAAAATTCGGAACCGACGCAAACCTTGCTAAAAGCAGTAATCAACCTGCAACAATTAGGTTACCGTATCGCGCTGGATGACTATCAACACAAGGTCGAGTGGGAAGCATTTTTACCCTATGTGTATATGGTCAAGATAGAAACACCCCTACATACGCAACAAAAATTAATGCAGTTTTGTAATCGATTACAGCAATTTCCGCATTTACGCTTACTGGCAGAAAAAGTTGAAACCCATGAGCAGTTTGAGCAGGCCAAACAACTTGGGTTCAGTTACTTCCAGGGCTACTTTTTTTGTAAACCTGAGATGGTCAAATCCCGTTTTCTGGGGCACTCCAGCGCGGCACTTCTTTATGCGCTGAGGGAAATCAACAAACCTGATGCCAGCGCCGCTAAAGTCGCACAAGCCTGCCAGGGTGATCCCCGCTTGTCGGTAAAACTGTTGCGTTATGTCAATTCCACCCTGTTTTTCCGTTCCACGCCAATCTCTTCAATTAAACACGCAGTGAGTTTTCTGGGGGAGCGGGAACTGCGAAGGTTTGTCTATTTGATGCTGACCACCTATGCCACCTCAGCCAAGTTAACTGAGGTGATAAAAACCTCTCTGGCTCGGGCAAGATTCTGCGAATTATGGGTGCAAAGAACCCGGTTAACATCCAGCAGTGACGAAGCCTTTCTGGCCGGTATGTTATCAATGGTCGAAGCCATTTTTGACGCGCCTGTTGAGACCATACTGGACAATATCGGTTTGTCCGATGAGTTGTTCCTCGTAATCACGCAAAAACAGGGGCTGCTAGGAATGACAATACGGTTGATAGAAAGTATTGAACGTGCCGACTGGCCACAATTCGACGAACTGAAATCGGAACTCAAAGTAACGGATGATATCGCCGCCCAACTTTACGAATCTTCGATTCAGTGGGCGGAGACAAGATTACAAATTTTAACCCGCGAAGCAGAGGTATAAGTTTTACCTGCGCAAATGTTACCGTTTCGGGCAACGCTGACTATGGTAAATTGTAATATTCCAAGCTGTGGAATATTACAATTTTCTTAACCAGATATTGCGGAAACTTACAGGATTACCGTGATCTTGCAGGCGCAGTGAATCACAACCATGAGCTGTGTACGTCGGTGCACCAATCCATTCGGTTACTCCCTGAATTTCAACATGGTTTTGCACTAATACCCCATTGTGAAAGGCTGTGATGGTCGCCGGAGCCTTGAGTCTGCCAGCGTCGTTAAACAACGGTGCGGTAAATACGATGTCATAGCTTTGCCATTCACCAGGCGCTTTAGTGGCATTCACTAACGGGATATGTTGCTTATAAACTGCGCCCGCCTGACCATTGGAATAGGTTTTATTGTTGTATGAATCAAGCACCTGAATTTCATAACGTTGCTGGAAAAACACACCGCTGTTATTACGTCCCTGGCCGGTTAGCAATTCACCTTTGTCATTGGTGACTTGGGTTGGCATTTTCCACTCAACATGTAATTGCACATCACAAAAGGCTTCTTTGCTTTTTATATCGCCGGTACCTGCTACAACCGTCATGGCACCATCTTTGACTTGCCATTTGACAGGCCCCTGGTCAACGCTTTGCCAATTAGACAGGGATGTACCGTCGAACAAAATAATGGCATCAGACGGAATATTATTTTGATCAAAGGTGACGGTTTCCGGCACGGGTTGCCATACTTCGGTTATTTCTGCCTTTTGCCAGTCAGCAATTTCATCCGCCGATAACGCCAACGAACTAAACATAGCGCCAACCAATACGGCTAAGGTAAATTTATTTTGCATTTTTATATCCCTCCTGTGCGGGTAAACGTATTCGGTTTCACAATAAGTGACTGCAGGCAGATCAGCTATCAAACAATCCAGGCCTGCTGGAATAATAATTGATTTTTTCTAAAGGCGTTGTTGTGTAAACAATTGCAACATCAGCTTAATAGAGCCAGTGTATAAGTGAACATAATATGGAACGTATAAAGAATTCGGTTATGACTATAACTATTTCAGCGATAACAGCATAACAAAAAAATTTTTTACATATAAAAAAATCGATAGCTGTAAGGTAAACGTATCTCTAAACAAACTAAATAGCCTTGTTAAATTGCGCATTAGCGTGCCATATCACAACAGGCTTACCAGAAAAGAACATAAGATTAACAAAAAAGTGACTATGATTTTCTCTGCAAATTGTAAATATTTAGGCACCACTTGAATGACTCATCAACGGTTTAGGTTATGCAAGCATTCTGGAAACAGCAATTTCAGTCATTAGAAATCAAACAACTTATAGAAGTGTTTGAACTGATGCCCGACGTACTATTTTGGATAAAAGATATACAGGGTCGTATTGTTTATGCCAACAAGGTTTATGTTGAACATATTGGCGCCAAATCCCTAAAAGAAGTTCATGGTAAAACCGATCTGGACTTTTTCCCGCCGCATCTGGCAAAACAGTATATGCACGACGATGAAAGCCTGTTAAAAGGGCAACTGGTGACCGACCGCCTGGAAATGAATATTACTCAAAACAGTCAATTTGCCTGGTTTTCAACCTCTAAACGTCCTCTCAAAAACGAGCAGGATCACATTATCGGCAGCTATGGAATTACTCGCCATTTCCAGAAATCGTCTCATGCACTGTCTTCGATTGATGCGTTGAAAGGTCCCATCGATTTTATTCGCCAAAACTACAGTCGCGCCATTACCAGTCACCAGTTGGCTGACTTGTGTCATTTGTCGCTGAGCGCGCTGGAGCGACGTTTCAAAAAATATTTGGGTAAAACACCAACTCAATTTATCAATGACGTGCGTCTGGAAAATGCGCGGTTAAAGGTGGTTGAAACCACTTTACCTATTTCGGAAATCGCCTATGCCAGCGGTTTTAGTGATCACAGTTATTTCACCAAACAGTTTAAATTGGTTTTTGGCATTCACCCGTCACAAATGCGTGAACAGGTTCTGCGCGACCGCCGCATCCAGTAAAACCGTCATATAAAAAAGCCGGGACCCTAAGGCCCCGGCTTTTTTATCAGTATTAGAAGCGGTTTACATCTTTTCCATTATTTCGATACCCAACAATTCCAGACCGGATTTAAGCGTGCGTCCGGTCAGTGCGGCCAGCATTAAACGGCTGTCTTTTACCTGCGTGGCAATGCCGTCTTTAAGAATAGGGCAAGCTTCGTAAAAGCTCATAAACAAGCTGGCCAAATCGTACAAATAACTGCATAACACATGAGGTGTGGCTTCTGCCGTAACCTGATTAATGGCCTCAATATATTGCAGCAGCTTGACTGCCAACAATCTTTCCTGCGCTTCATTCAACTGGATATTGGCGTGGGTCTGCTGGCTATCTATTCCGGCTTTACGGAAAATACTTTGCACCCGGGTATAGGCATATTGCAAGTAAGGTGCAGTATTGCCTTCAAAACTGAGCATCGAATCCCAGTTAAACATATAGTCGGTGGTGCGGTTTTTACTTAAATCCGCGTATTTCACTGCACCAATACCCACTTTACGGGCGATTTCTTCACGCTGAACGTCGTCCAGATCCGACACCCGGCTGGCAATCAATACCGCTGACCGCTCTACTGCCTCATCCAGCAACTCAACCAGCTTAACGGTGCCACCACTGCGGGTTTTAAAGGGTTTACCATCGCTACCCAACATCATGCCAAAGGGACAATGTTCGTAGCTTTGTTCGGGTTTGATAAATCCGGCTTTGCGGCCAACAATTTCGGTTTGTTTAAAGTGCAGCGCCTGACGGGCATCGGTCAGGATCAGGTTACGATCGGCATTGAGCGTAAAGGAGCGGTAACGCATGGCAGCCAAATCAGTTGTGGAATATAAATAGCCGCCACCGGTTTTTTGCACAATATAAACTGCAGGATTGCCTTCTTTATCGGCCAATTCCTGAATAAACACCACCTGCGCGCCCTGATCCTCGACAGCAATACCTTTATCTTTGAGTTCTTTAACCACGTTGGCTAAATCATCGTTATAGGCACTCTCGCCCATAATATCTTTGCGTGTCAGTGAGACATTCAGTTTGTGATACACCTCTTCGCTATGGGCAATAGATACATCGATAAATTGCTGCCATAACTGCATGCATTGTGGATCGCCACCTTGCAGTTTAACCACGTATTCGCGAGCGCGATCAGCAAAACCTTGCTCTTCATCAAAGCGTACTTTGGCTTCACGATAAAAATCTTCCAGATCGGATAAGGCTGTTTCTGCCACCTGATTGGCTTGCAACTTGTCATTCAAGTGTGCCAATAACATACCAAACTGGGTGCCCCAGTCTCCCATATGGTTTTGACGGATAACATTGTGGCCCATAAATTCAAGAGCCTTTACCACTGCATCACCAATAATAGTGGTACGCAAATGGCCAACGTGCATTTCTTTGGCCAAATTGGGTGAGGAGTAATCTACTATCACAGTTTTAGGCTGTTCAGTGTCAATTCCCAGGCGTGATGACTGAGCGGCAGTTTCAAGTTGTCTGGCTAACCATTCTGGGGCCAAATGAATATTAATAAAGCCGGGGCCAGCTATCTCAAGCTGGTTGGCAATACCTTCCAGCTCAACTGCCTCAACAATTTTTTCGGCGATATCCCTCGGCTTTTGACGAAGCACCTTGGCTAACGCCATGGCGCCATTAAACTGATACTCGCCAAATTCAGGGCGAGTACTGCGGCTTAGTGGTGCAGGTGAATTTTCGGGGGCACCAATCGCCACCAGGGCATCACGGAATTTTTGTTGTAGCAGTTGAGATATATTCATGGTCACTATTTATTGGTTAGTTAAGCCGCATTAGCGGCAAAAAAACAGAAAATTAATTAAATCCCTCAGCAAACATTAATGCTCTCGCGTAGTACGGAATACGATATCGGGATAGCGTTCTTGTGCCAGTGACAGATTCACCATGGTTGGCGCGATATAAGTCAGATTATCACCTCCATCCAGCGCCAGATTGGCCTCCGCTTTACGACGGAACTCATCCACCTTGCGCTCATTTTCGCCGTCTACCCAGCGCGCTGTGGCAACATTAATATGTTCGTAAATGGCATCCACGTTGTATTCGGACTTTAACCGCGCCACGACCACATCAAACTGCAGTACCCCTACGGCGCCGACGATCAGGTCATTATTAATCAACGGACGGAAAACCTGCACTGCACCTTCTTCCGATAGTTGAATCAGGCCTTTTTGCAGCTGCTTTTGCTTGAGTGGATCTTTTAACCGGATACGCTTGAACAGTTCGGGGGCAAAATTGGGAATACCGCTAAAACGGAACTTTTCACCGGCGGTAAAGGTATCACCAATCTGGATCGAGCCGTGGTTGTGCAAACCGATAATGTCACCGGCATAGGCGGTTTCCAGTACTTCCCGATCACCGGCCAGGAAGGTTAATGCATCGGAAATTCGTACATCTTTACCGATGCGTGGCTGATGCATTTTCATGCCTTTTTCGTACATGCCTGATACCACCCGGCAAAAGGCAATACGGTCACGATGTTTGGGATCCATATTGGCCTGTATTTTAAACACAAAGCCACTGAATTTTTGCTCATCGGCACTTACATCACGCTCGGAAGTACCACGACCCTGCGGCTTAGGTGCCCACTGGATCAAACCGTCCAGCATGTGATCGACACCAAAATTCCCCATCGCGGTACCAAAAAATACCGGGGTTAATCCGCCGGCTAAAAATTCAGTTAAATCAAACTCGTGAGAGGCACCTTTAACCAGTTCAAGCGTATCGCGCAGCTCTTCGGCATAACTGCCAATGGCCTTATCCAAATCAGGATTATCCAGCCCTTTGATAATACGCACCTCTTGAATGGTATGCCCCTGACCACTTTGATACAGCATAGTTTCGTCACGCAACAGGTGATACACCCCTTTAAATTCTTTCCCCATGCCAATGGGCCAGGTTACCGGAGCGCATTTAATTTTCAGGATATCTTCGACTTCATCAAGCAAATCGATCGGATCGCGAGTATCGCGGTCCAGTTTGTTCATAAAGGTAATAATGGGTGTATCACGTAAACGGGTGACGTCCATCAATTTGATCGTACGAGCTTCTACCCCTTTGGCGGCATCAATAACCATCAAACAGGAATCAACTGCGGTCAGCGTTCGATAGGTGTCTTCCGAGAAATCTTCATGCCCTGGGGTATCCAGTAAGTTAACCAAATGGTCTTTATACGGAAATTGCATGACCGAAGTGGTCACCGAGATCCCCCGCTCTTTTTCCATTTCCATCCAGTCAGATTTGGCATGTTGCCCGGACTTTTTGCCTTTTACCGTACCGGCTTTTTGCAAAGCATTTCCGAACAACAATACCTTTTCGGTAATGGTGGTTTTACCTGCATCCGGGTGGCTGATAATGGCAAAAGTGCGGCGCTTGTCGACTTCCTGCTGATATGACATGGGCGATATAAACTCAGAGTTAAAGATTAAACAAAAATTGGCCGCGGATTTTAAACCAAAATGCGTTAAATGTCGCCTGTTGCAACTAGATTGACACTTTCGTTTGTATCTGCGGATCAAGTTAGCCTAAAGCGATATGGTGTTACGACCATCAAGACCTAATATTATTATTAAATTCGCGGATAAAAATCCGTTCAAACTTATTTTAAATTGCTGTCTTAGTCAGCTGTAGTGACAAGTGACGCGTAATAAAACATACTAAAAATCAATAATATAGATTAATATTTATTGGAATAGAGTATGTTAATAAATTAATTGGTTATGGTATCGGAGAAGCGTTCGATACTTACAGGTAACGCTATACTAATATGATGTAAAGCCTTGATGTTACCGTTGGTAGACCACCATCGATAAATAATTTGATCAACCAGGATCATAAGTAAATATGGAATTAAAGCTATCAGCTCCGGATCAAAGCAAAAATAAAACCCGCCATCAATATCCTTTACTGTTTCCGTTCATGATATTGTTATTCGGCACCCTGCTTGGTGTATGGATGCAAGAACAGGACAAATATAAAAACAATTTGATAATTCAACAGTCTCTGCAGAGCAGACTGGATGATATTGGCGAGCAAATAGTTGAAAAGGTAACACTCTATCAGTATGGATTAAGGGGCTTGCGAGGGTCGATAAGCAGCCAGGGCATCGACAATTATCATTATCAACAAATGCTTAACTATACCAAAAGCCGGGACTATGCCCACGAGTTTCCCGGCGCCAGGGGATTCGGTTTTATCCGGCGAATTAAGCAAGATGAACAATCCCGGTTTGTTGCAGAAATGCAGCAAGAGCGCGACGTTTCATTCAAAATTCGGCAACTCAACGCGCACAACGACGACTTATTTGTTATTCAGTACATTGAGCCTGAAATACGTAATAAAGAAGCGGTGGGATTGGACATAGGCTCAGAAATAACCCGCAGAACGGCGGCGCTGTTAGCTGCAGAACAAAATACTCTGGCATTAACTGGCCCAATCACGCTGGTTCAAGATGAGCAGCAAACAAAGCATGGCTTTTTATTGCTATTGCCAGTCTATAAAAGCAGCAGTTCACCTCCGCCTGACCTCCGTTTAGAACAACTTGTCGGATGGAGCTACACTCCCCTACTCATAGGCGAAATCTTAAATAGCATCACTCAAATTAACGACAAATTGTCGCTCACCATTGCCGACGTGTCTGCCGACGACAACAGAATCACTTTTTTTGATCGTCCATCAAAAAGCCCGGAGTTGTCTCAATATAAGGTTGCACTCACTCAGCCTCTATATGGGCGACAATGGCAAATTGAATTGACTGCGTCACAGGCTTTTATTGATTCGCTAACATTACTTCCTGCCAACGACAAACTAAGGCTTTCTATTCTTCTGTCAGTATTGTTGGCCATCATTGCATTTTTTATACAAATTAATTTTTACCGCCGCCGACTTTTGACTCGCCATAAAGCCGAGCTGGCAGCCATTGTCACCAATGCCAACGAAGTGATCATCGGAAAAGATAAAGAGGGAATCATCACAAGCTGGAACGGTGCAGCAGAACAAATGTTTGGTTATGCAGAATCCGAAGCCATTGGTATGAAAGTGATGGATTTGATTGTTCCTCCAGACAAGATTGACGAAGAAGATTATATTGTTAGCAAAATCATTAAAGACGAAAAAATTCGTTCACTAGATACGATCCGAAAAACGAGGAAAGGTAAACGTATCCCTGTATCTGTCAATGTCACTCCCATAAAAGATGAAAGTCACAACGTTATTGGCTCGGCAGTGACTATCCTCGATATCAGCCATATTAAAGAAGCCGAACAAAATTTACTCCGTGCCAACGAAGAGCTGGAACATAAAGTAACACTGAGAACAAATGAAATTGCTCAAGTCTCCGCCTTCCAACGCTCTATTTTTGAAAGTGCGGAGTACGCCATTATTGCAACTGATCAGCAGGGTCTTATCACATTATTTAACCCGGCAGCCGAGAATATCCTGCAGTACAGGAAAGACGAATTAGTCGGTAAACAAACGCCAGCCATTTTCCATGACGCTGAAGAAATTAAACAGCGGGCCCAAATCCTCTCAGCAGAATTAAATACCACCATAGAACCCGGGTTTGAAGTATTTGTCGCCAAAGCCAGACAAGGACACATTGATAATAATGAGTGGTCATATATTCGAAAAGACGGCTCAGTTTGTCCGGTCAATTTAAGCGTTAGCTCGTTAACTAACGATAAGGGCGAACTAATCGGCTTTTTAGGGATAGCAATTGACTTAACCAGACAAAAACAACTTGAGTTTGAGTTGTCACTAACCAAGCTATCCACCGAACAAACCTCTGATGCCGTTTTTTGGCTAACACCTGAATCACGTATTATAAAAGTAAACCAGGCAGCCCATCACACGCTAGGCTATGGACAAGAAGAATTACTTAATATAGAGATTGAGCAATTTTGCCCCGAATATAACGCCGATGAATGGAAAACAAAACTCGAACGACTAAACCAGTTACAACTAGATTCATATTTCATTAGCAAGGATGGCGACAAAGTTCCGGTATCTTTAACCTCTACCTTAGTCAATCTATCCGAACAACAGTTTATCTATGTCGTCGCCAGAAATATCAGTGAACGAATTCACAGAGAACATGAACTGGCTGTGGCGAAGGATGAAGCTGATGCCGCCAATAAGGCTAAATCTGCCTTTTTAGCGAATATGAGCCACGAAATTAGAACACCAATGAATGCTATTATTGGTTTATTGCAACTGGTTCAGCAAACCGAATTATCAGCAAAACAACTCGAATATATAGAAAAAGCCAGAACCGCGTCCACTTCTTTACTCAATTTACTAAACGACATTCTGGATTTCTCAAAAGTAGAAGCAGACAAGTTGATGCTGGAAGAGCATTGCTTCGACTTACATCAACTTATGAGTGAGATCAGTAGCATATTATCAATCAGCCTGGCCGACAAAGATATTGAAGTCATCTATGATATTCCAACTCGCAGTCCGTTTCTGCTTAACGGCGACGGTTTCCGTCTAAAGCAAGTCCTGCTTAACCTGGCAAGCAATGCAATAAAATTTACCGAAAAAGGTGAAGTTGTCATAAGCATAAAACAGGTTCAACAGACCGACGATGCAGTGCAATTAATGTTCGATATTAAAGATACCGGCATTGGCATGTCGTCAAATCAGATACAACAGCTGTTTTCCAGTTTTAGCCAGGCAGAAACCTCGACCAGTCGCCGTTACGGGGGAACAGGATTGGGCCTGGCGATTTCCAAACGGTTAGTCGAATTAATGGGAGGGAAGATTTCCGTTGAAAGTCAACCTGATATAGGTAGTACCTTTTCCTTTAGTCTATGGCTGACCAAGGAAAATAACAATGACGTTTCAGTAACCGATGCTATTGATGTTGATAATCTCCATGTGTTGATCGTGGATGATAACGAACATGCCAGAGCGATTTTGGCCCAAATGCTGAGTGAGATAGGCTGGAAGGTAGACAATGCGTCATCAGGTCTGGATGCCCTGAACAAGATACAAAACAAGCAAAAAATTAATGCATTTTATGATTTGATTTTTATGGATTGGAAAATGCCAGGCATGGATGGTTGGCAAACGGCGGAACAAATTAGAGAAATACTACCTTCCAATCAAGCCAGCTTGATTGTCATGATTACCGCCTACAGCAGAGATATGCTGGCAAACAAACACATGGCAGATTCTGATTTGTTTAACGGATTCTTAGAAAAGCCGGTAACCAAAACGATGGTGTTAAATACCATTAAAGATGCATACAGCCAAGCAACCAGAGAGTCTGTTTCAATACCTGAAAAAACATCCAATAGATTGTCTGGCCTAGAGTTGCTGTTGGTTGAGGATAATCCAACCAACCAATTAGTTGCATCGGAACTGCTTGCCCTTGAAGGAGCAAAAGTTATTATCGCACAAGGAGGCACTTACGCCCTGCAAGAACTGAAAGACAGGACTGATCCGTTCGACCTTATATTGATGGATATCCAGATGCCTGACCTTGATGGATATCAAACAACACAACGCATCCGAAAAATGCCGATTATGCAAGACACCCCGATAGTCGCCATGACCGCCAATGCAATGCAAAGTGATAAAGATGCCTGTTTCGCCGCGGGTATGAATGACCATGTCGGCAAGCCTTTTGAGATAGATCATTTAGTCGATGTTATCTTGAACAATTTACAGCAAAACAAGATAAATCCTGTTCCGCAAAAAACACAAAGCAATCAAGTCCTGTCAGAAGAAGCACTGCATTATTGTCAGCAAGCTAATATCAACGTACTAGATGCCTTCCAGCGCATGAGAAACTCAAAATCTCTATACAGTAAAATACTGCAATCTTTTGACAACGAACTAAAAGACTACCAGGAACAAATAGCCAGTAACCAGCTAACAACAGACACCGAATACACAAAGCGCTTATTCCACTCTTTAAAGGGCACGGCAGCAACAGTCGGTTTCTCTGAAATGATTGATTTTTCAACCCGCCAGGACAAGTTATTGCAAGATGAGCAATATAGTCTCACGTCAGAGGTTATCGGCGAGTTTTCCGTGCTGATCACCCAGGCTATAGAAAAAATCAACCAGTTACAGAAATACCTGGATTAGTTAAGGCAGGCAATTAGTGTAAAAGCGAAGATTGATTAGTAAGTGAACAGAGTCCAAGATGTACTATTAAATGTATTTTAATACATTTAATAGTTGGATAAGCTGAACTTTTTGGAATTCTCATCATTAAATCAGGGATATTTAGGACATGAAATACCTTCTGCCAATGGCCTTACTGTTCTCGGCAACTCTTACGGCACAGCAAAATTTTGATAACCAAAGTTTAACGCCACAGGCTCCCCAATCAACCGCCACACTATCCCAGGATGCCTATTATAACGGCGCTTTTATCGACTCAGAGCAAAATGTCACATTTTATCAAACCGGACTTCTGGCCGGTGGTTTGCTAAAAGAAAACTTCAATCAGAATAACCTGGTATTTAAAAGTGGCAGCTCAATCAACTTTTTCGAAAACGGACAAGTCAAAGCCGGAACGCTGCTGGAAGAAAGCCAAACTAACGGCAATGCCTTATTAGCCAATAGCTATGTGGTGTTTTGGGGTAATGGCCAGATCCGCAACGCCACCATGAAAAAAGACAGTACACCAGAAAATAAAAATCTGATTTTGCCTGTCGATATGGAGGTGCAATTCAGCTCCAACGGGCATATTACTTCGGTCACCCCCTTTAAAGCGGAAAACTATCGCTTATTTGGCAAGCTGCTCAAGGGTCAGGCACAACTGCTATATGACGAAACAACCAATCAATACCAGTTGTACAAAGGTACGTTAGCCGAAGCCGAAATTATTGCCTCGCTGGCGAATGGGGTATCGGCTTATGGCAATACGACTAAAGCAGTGGCGGTGATTGCCCCGCGTAACAGCACGTTTAGTCTTTATCAGGCTAATTCATTGTATGCTGGCGGGCAGCAGTCCTACGATATCTATTACCTGCCAGATTCATTGCAAATCAATAATTATGAGTTTGGCGACAATCCGGCGATTTATGTACGCAATATGCAATTACACGCGATTCAGGTACAACAGGATGTGCGCCTGGATGGGTATCAGTATCAGGCCGGTCAGCTAGTTTTACTGGATCAAAAAGGCAAAGTGGTGAGTCCATAAAGTCAGTTACGAGCATTGAGCTACGAGCTAAAACATGATCACGCCAACAAGACGCAGGGAACGCAAAGAAAACCCTATTTACCACAGAAACACGGAGTTCACAGAGAAATAAGATCAAATGCTTAAGCAACGGGTTCCTGCTAAAACATGCAGGAATAACTGACAAAACCATTAAACTGGTGGTTCGAAACCCTCAGTTCTATGCTTGATTCCCCTTATTCGCTGCCTTTACCCGTTGCCATACATCCTCCATTTCATCCAGCGTGGCCTGTTCAATCGCCAAATCGCGTTGGATGAAATGCTGTTCCACCGCCCGAAAACGCTGCTCGAACTTGTGATTGGCTTTACGCAATGCCGTTTCCGGTTCCACCTTTAAATGCCGCGACAGATTCACTACTGCAAACAGCAGGTCACCCATTTCCTCTTCAACAGCCTGTTGATCCATCTTGGGCTGGTTAACTTCCTGCATCACTTCATCAATTTCTTCATGAATTTTATCCACCACCGGTGCCAGTTCAGGCCAGTCAAAGCCCACTTTGGCACAACGTTTCTGGATCTTGTTGGCGCGCATTAACGGCGCCATACCGGCAGGAATATTGGCCAGTACACTATTATCGGAAGCCTTGCCCTGACTCAGTCGTTCCTGCTGTTTAATCTTGTCCCAATGACGATTTAACTGCGCTTCACAGTCTATTTCCGCATCGGCAAACACATGAGGGTGGCGACGGATCAGCTTATCGACTATCGCACCGGCCACCGCCTCAAAATCAAATTCATTCTGTTCCTGACCAAGCTGGGCATAAAATACTACCTGAAACAGCAAATCTCCCAGCTCGTCTTTAATATCCTCCATGCTGCCATGCTCGATGGCATCGGCGACCTCGTAGGCTTCTTCAATGGTAAAGGGGACAATAGACTGAAAGCTTTGTTTTCTATCCCATGGACAACCATCCTCCGGGTCACGCAACCGCTGCATCACCTCCAACAACTTTTGCAAATTAGGAAACTGCTGCATATCAGGCTTCAACCCGACGCACCGACTGTACGCCGTTGACCTTATCCAGTCGGGACACCATTTTGGCCAAACTGTGTAAATCTTTAACTTCCAGCTTCAACTGAATCTTGGCGGTGTTGTCTTTGCTGTTACTTAAGCTGTTGACCCCGAGCAAGCCGACCTTTTCGTTGGCCAGTACCGTGGTGATATCCCGCAATAAACCGTCACGGTCATTACAAAATACTTCCACGTGGGTTTCGAACACGCCGCTGTGTCCGGAAGTCCAGTTCACATCTATATAG
This sequence comes from Neptunicella plasticusilytica, assembly GCF_047922965.1. Classification (GTDB taxonomy): domain Bacteria; phylum Pseudomonadota; class Gammaproteobacteria; order Enterobacterales; family Alteromonadaceae; genus Neptunicella; species Neptunicella plasticusilytica. Next base: position 1,214,181 of record NZ_CP150481.1, on the reverse strand, counting down.
CGTTCAGGGTGTTCTTCCAGCAAATGAATAAGCTGTTCACAGTCTTCTTTATGCACACTGACACCACGCCCCTGGGTGATATAGCCCTGAATAGGATCGCCCGGTAGCGGTTTACAACAACCGGCCAGTTGAGTCATCAGATTACCGACGCCTTCGACTTCGATACTGTCCTTGCTCTTTTTGCTACTGCTGCGCTTTTTCAGACGAACATCTATTTCCGGCGGTGGTGCGTAGAGTTGCAACAGGAAGTTAACCACCTGGTTAATACGAATATCACCGCCACCAATGGCGACATACAAATCTTCAACGCTGCTCACATTGAATTTATGACAAGCTTCGGTAGCCTGTTTTGGGTCCACATGAGCACGAACCAATTCCTTATCCAGTGCCTCTTTGCCTGCTTGCAAGTTTTTGTCCCTGTCCTGTTTTTTAAACCAGGTCTGGATTTTGGCTCTGGCCCGGGAAGAGTGGATGTAACCCAAACTGGGGTTCATCCAGTCGCGGCTGGGATTGCTGCGTTTGCCGGTAAGGATATCTACCTGATCACCGGTTTGTAGCTGATAGGTAAAAGGCACGATACGGCCAAATACTTTGGCACCGATACAACGATGGCCAACATTACTGTGAATGTAATAGGCAAAATCCAGTGGTGTCGATCCCATCGGCAAATCAACCACATCGCCGCGTGGGGTAAATACATAGACTCTGTCTTCAAATACCTGACTGCGCAATTCCTCGACAATATCACCGGATTCAGCCATTTCTTCCTGCCAGGCAAGGATCTTGCGCAGCCAGCTGATCTTTTCATCATAACTGGAACGACTGCTGTGGTTGCCTTCCTTATATTTCCAGTGTGCGGCCACACCTAATTCCGAATCCTGATGCATTTGCTGGGTACGGATCTGGATTTCAATTGACTTGCCCTGCGGACCATTAATTACCGTATGGATAGATTGATAACCGTTCGGTTTCGGGGTCGCAATATAGTCGTCAAACTCGCGCGGAATGTGTTTGAAGTGAGCATGCACTATCCCCAATGCGCCATAACAGTCCTGTAATCTTTCAGCAATAATACGCACAGCACGAATATCGAACAACTGCTCGAAACCCAGATGTTTTTTCTGCATCTTTTTCCAGATACTGAAAATATGTTTGGGTCGACCATAGACTTCGGCCTTGATATTTTCGCGGGTTAACTCGGCCTGCAGATTGGCGACAAAGTCATCAATATACTGCTCGCGATCGGTACGCTTCTCATGCAGTAAACCGGCGATTTGTTTGTAGGTCTCAGGATGCAAATAGCGGAACGACAAGTCTTCCAGTTCCCATTTTAGTTGCCCTATTCCCAGTCTATTGGCCAAGGGTGCATAGATACTGGCGCATTCTTTGGCAATCAGTACCCGGGTTTCTTCGTCTTCGTCTTTGACCTGGCGCAGACGACAAATGCGTTCGGCCAGTTTTATCACCACTGCCCGCACATCCTGCACCATCGACAGCAACATGCGTCGCACATTATCGATTTGAGCCTCATCGCTGCGGGCTTTACTGTTGGCATGCAGGTTACGGATGGCGTCCATTCTGCGCACCCCTAACAATAGCTCGCTGATGGCCGCATTGTGCTTTTCGCCGATGGCTTCATCCGACCATTGTTCTGCCTCACAAACAGGCAAAACCAATGCGGCTTGCAGGGTTTCATCATCCATATGCAGTTCGTGCAGGATCTCCACCATTTCTCTGGACATCAAGGGCACATCAATTGTGTTGGCTATATCACGCAATGACTGGCGGCACTCGTCCGTCAAACTCAGTGAGCCAAGCCATTCCTGAAAAGAATCCGTTTGTTGTTCATGCACTTTACGAATAGAAACCATGATCAGTCTTTATCAATACTCCGGGTTATATCTGTACAGAATGTTCGTTTCAGTTAGGCACGAACAATGCCATCAATTCGGTATGCACAGTATGTGGAAACATATCCATCAAGGCAATTTTATCCAGCCTGAAGCCACTACTCAGCAACTCGCCCATATCTCGGGCAAAGGTGGCAGGGTTGCAGCTCACGTACAATATTTTTTGTGGTTTAAGTGCTTTAAGTTGCGCTATCACTTCCAGCGCTCCGGCTCTGGCGGGATCGAGCAACACTTTATTGCAATGACGTATGCCATCATCATTTAGCATATTCCACTCGGTTAGATCGGCCTGTACAAAACGACTATTGCTGATTTCGTTACGTTGAGCATTATCACTGGCCTGCTGCACCATTTCTGCCACGCCCTCAATGCCGATAAGCTGCTGCACTTTGTTAGCCAGTGGCAAACTGAAATTACCCACACCGCAAAACAGATCCAGTACCCTGTCCTGTTTATCCAGTTCCAGCCATTGAATAGACTGTTCAACCATCTGTTGGTTCACCGCCGCATTGACCTGGATAAAATCATTCGGTGACAACGCAATTTGAATACCATCTTGCAACGAATAGTGTGCAGGCTGGTAACTTGCGGATAATGCTTCAAACTGATTTTTTGCCGTTTCGAGTATCACACGGCAATTAGAAGCGGATTCAAGGTTGGCAAGTATTAACTTATCTTTTTCATTTATTTCTTTAATAACGCGAAGAGTTACCTGCAACTGATTCCCGCTATCCAGTAAACTGACATGTCCCAAAGCGTTCTTGTTATGCAGTTGGTGCAAAGCTGCCAATAAATGGGGCAACAACTTCTGCAATGGCAGAGTTAAAACCGGACATTGTTCAATCGCCACGACTTCGTTGCTGAGCTTGGCACGAAAACCGACTTTTAAGCGCTGCTTGTCACGGTTATCGATTGCCAATCGCGCTTTACGGCGATAGGCCTGTTGATCATGATAAATAGCAGGCTGCCAGTTTAGCGCAGTGGTTCCGGCTACTTTTGTCAGCATTGCATCTACCGCGGATTGTTTGTGCGCCAACATATCCTGTGCGCTGATATGCTGGTTTTGACAACCACCACATTGGCTAAAATACGGACAAAAGGGAGCGATACGTTGCGAGGAAGGCTGCAAAATATCAATTGCCCGACCTTTCCAGAAACGGGATTTTTTGTCACTGATGCTGACCCGGACACTTTCTCCGGGCAAGGCATTGTCAACAAATACCAAAGGTTGATGCTGGCGGCACACGCCCTGTCCATGATGATCAAGCTGCTCGATGTTCAACTGCAATTTTTGCGGGTTATGCTGTTTTTGGTTATTGCCCTTTTTACTATTACCTTTGGGCGCACGAAATATTTGAACCATTATTTATCCAGAATCACTGTAGCCACCGCATAATGCTGCTCGTCGGAGATGGAGATGTGCCAGCCTGTCACGCCCATAGAGGTGACTATATCAAGCAGACGCCCGCTTATATGCAAGTAGGGTTTACCCGAGGGCAGATTAAGCACTTCCACATCCTGAAAACTGACACCATTACCAATACCTATGCCCGCCGCTTTGACAGCGGCTTCTTTGGCGGCGAAACGCTTTGCCAGAAAGCGTCCGGGGAATTTATGTTGCCTGAACTTTTCCAGTTCCGCCGGGCAAAGCACCCGTTCGGCCAAACGATCAGATTTTTCCAGCTGCTTTTCGACTCTGGCAATTTCGACAATATCGGTCCCCAGACCTACCACCGCCATACTAGCGACGCGCTTCTTGCATCAGGGCGCGCATATCGGCAACAGCTTTGGCCAAACCGTCAAAAGCGGCACGGCCAATAATGGCATGTCCGATATTCAATTCGATGATTTCTTCAATAGCGGCTATTGGCTTAACATTATGATAATGCAAGCCATGTCCGGCATTCACTTTCAGGCCGATAGAGGTCGCATAGCTGACAGCATCTTTAATCCGCTGCAGTTCCTTGTGTTGGGATTCTTCGTCAGTGGCATCGGCATAACAGCCGGTATGGATTTCAATGTACTCGGCACCGCACTGACGAGCAGCATGAATTTGCTGGTTATCAGCATCGATAAACAAGGATACTTTGCTGCCTATCTTGGCAAGTTCGCTACAGGCATGAGTAATGGCATCAACATTATCGACTACATTCAGGCCGCCTTCGGTGGTTAGTTCCTGACGTTTTTCAGGCACCAGACAGCAAAATTCGGGTTTGATATTAAGCGCAATATCGAGCATTTCGTCTGTAACCGCCATTTCCAGATTCAATCTGGTATTGATGGTCTGACGCAACAGCTGCACATCGCGATCCTTGATATGACGACGATCTTCGCGCAAATGCACGGTAATACCATCGGCACCGGCTCGTTCGGCAATATCGGCGGCATGCACAGGATCGGGATAAGAGGTACCACGCGCGTTGCGCAAGGTAGCAATATGGTCAATATTGACGCCTAGCAAAATATCTCTTTTCAACTTTTTTCTCTCATAAACAGTTCACGACTTTTTAATGGTTTGCTGCCTAGCAGCGGTTGCAACGCCATGCGGCTGATAATTTTGGCACAGCTCAATGAAGATTGCTGCCATTGTTGCCCGGCGATAGCGAGTAAATCACTTCCTGAAAAGCAGTTTCTGGACGTCATTGGCCCAGCTAGCGGGATAAACCCCTGCTCTTCAATCCATTGATAATAGCCGGCCGGCTGAATGCTCTCTCCGCTGGCACCATCGGTATCAAAATTCAACGCATAACCCATATCAGCCAGCAATCCGAATTCAAAACAACGCAATATCGGCTCTATGGGCTGCGCCAACGCCAGTTGCTGGATACTGCGACGATACAATTCAAACAGATCTGCATAAGGATATTCACTATGCAACAGGCGATTAATCAGCTCGTTAAGATATAACCCCGAATATAACGCCTTACCCAGCAATTGATAGGCTTTACCATTAGCCTCACAGACAGATAAATTTTTTAACTCATGCTTGCCATACAACGTCAGCTCCAGCGGTTGAAACGGCTGTAACAAGCTTTTGTTATGGCTCTTGCTGCTACGCACCCCTTTGGCCACAAAACTCAGCTTGCCGTATTCGGCACTAAACGCATCCACCAGATAACTGGTTTCACGATATTCCCGTTTGTGCAAAATAAAGGCGTTGATTCCGTTGAGCAAAATAGCGACTCGAATTGATTGACAGCTGCGTCGATTATATCTCAAGTGACTGAATGACAATATAAAAAGCCGGTTTGAATTTATATTAAGCCTAAAAAGAAAATAGCCGCGAGCGACGAGCTTCGAGCTAAAAACAATGATCACGCATGGATGTGGTGTAAAAAACGGCATGAATGGCGTTGGCTTCGGCAATTTATTTTCCTCCTGTCATCCTATACCTTTCGACAAGCACGAGTCTAAGCTTTACCATGGCGGCCTAAAGACGGGCCCTAAAGGCTGATGATGAGTAAAGAATCGATGAAACAAACATTTGTATTAGCCACAGGTAATCAGGGTAAAGTCAAAGAGCTGGCGCGCATGTTAGCGCCGCTGGATATCGACATCGTGCCACAAAGTGACTATCAGGTTGAAGAAGTACCAGAAACCGGTACGACCTTTGTTGAAAACGCCATTATCAAAGCACGCCATGCGGCGAAAATAACCGGTTTACCCGCTATTGCCGATGATTCAGGCTTAGCGGTGGATTTTCTGGACGGTGCACCGGGCATTTATTCGGCCCGCTATAGCGGTGAACAAGCAACCGATGCCAGTAATATCAATAAGTTATTACGTGAAATGGCCGACATTCCGGAATCTCAACGCGCGGCCCGTTTTATCTGCGTACTGGTATTAATGCGCCACGCCGATGATCCCACGCCGATAATTTGTCAGGGTGAATGGCACGGCACCATCACCCAACAGAAATCCGGTACTGCCGGCTTTGGTTACGATCCGGTATTCTGGGTGGAACAACATCAGTGCACTTCAGCGGAACTCAGTCCGGAACAAAAAAATGCTATTAGCCACCGAGGTCTGGCGTTGCAGCAGTTGACCTATAAACTGCAGTTGGCTAACGACTAAGATGCTCAACCCGCCACTATCACTGTATATTCATATCCCCTGGTGTGTGCAAAAGTGTCCTTATTGCGACTTTAATTCCCATGGACAAAAGAGCGCGTTACCCGAACAAGAGTATATTGCCCACTTGCTTGATGATTTGGCTCAAGATACCAAACGGGTTGGCGACCGGCCGGTACAAACGATTTTTTTTGGTGGTGGCACGCCCAGTCTGTTTTCTGCCGCTGGCATTGAACGTATTCTGCAAGGTGTCACGCAGCGGGTTAATTTATCAGCCGATGCGGAAATTACCCTGGAAGCCAATCCCGGCACAGTCGAAAGTCAGAAGTTCCGTGAATTCCGCCAAGCCGGTATCAATCGGATATCCATCGGGGTGCAAAGTTTTCAGGCCGATAAACTACAAGCATTAGGCCGCATCCACGATCAACAACAGGCTCTCAATGCTGCCGGTTATGCCCATCAAGCAGGGTTAAACAGCTTTAATCTGGACTTAATGCACGGTTTGCCAAATCAATCGGTCGATAACGCGTTATTTGATTTACGTACCGCCATCGACCAGCAACCACCGCATTTATCCTGGTATCAGTTAACCATTGAACCCAATACCTTGTTTGCTTCCAAACCGCCTACCTTGCCGGATGACGACATTCTGTGGGACATCCAGCAGCAAGGCCAACAACTGTTGGCCGCTGCCGGTTATCAACAATACGAAATTTCAGGTTATAGCCAGGCTGGCCATCAGTGCCGCCATAACCTTAACTACTGGCGTTTTGGCGACTATCTGGGCATAGGTTGCGGCGCTCACGGCAAAATAACCGATGTTCAAGACGGTCAAATCCGGCGTACCGTTAAAGTCAAACATCCCAAAGGTTATATGGACTTGAGTAAGCCTCATTTAAGTGAACTCAATTCAGTCGCTGAATCCGATCGCCCTTTCGAATTTTTAATGAATCGATTGCGCTTAACCGAAGCCTGCCCGATTGAAGATTACGGGCATTATACTGGTTTGGATATTGACCAGTTCGAGATGCAAGCCAAATTATTGCAAGCCCAAGATAAAGGCTTATTAGCCATCACATCTAACCACTGGCAAGTGACCGAACTAGGCCGCCGTTACCTGAATAGTTTGCTGGAAATGTTGGTGTAGCAGAGCTGCGAGTATAGGGCTTACTGGCTTCGCCAATGGCATCCATGCCATTTGTAACTCGCATCCCTGCGAGCTAGGTACTTTTCAAGGACGACAAATTTTTCGGGAAAAAATTTGAACAGCTTTAGCTGGCCTATTAGGTGAAGGGCAGGATGCCCGAAGTAAAAGTACCCAAAAGTCCTTTCGCTCCACTAACTTTTTTAATGCAGCTAAAAGTTAGAGTCGCTAGATAAAACCAAAATCGCTACTTTATGGGCGCTTGACACTTTTCTGGATAACATCTATTTCATCGAGCTGCGGTTATTTAGCTAATTCAGGCAACTCGCCATCTAGCCCCATCGCTTGTCGGATGGCAGTGTTTTTTAGCATAGGTAATTTATTCGCTAGTGCCATACCGCTGCCACGCAGTAATTTTTGCAGTGGATTAGCACCGTTAAATAGGCGTTTAAGACCTTCCATACTGGCGACTAATTTTAATGCTTCGGTTTTACGCCAGCGTTCATAACTTCGTAGTGATTTGTACAAACCGATATCTTTGTTATTAAGGTGTAATTCTGCCAGGTTTTGCGCCAATGCTGCGGCATCCATCAAGCCTAAATTGGCCCCCTGTCCTGCCAATGGATGAATAGTATGAGCTGCATCACCAATCAGCGCCAAGCGCGGTTTAACCCATTGACGGGCATAGCGCATTTGCAACGGATAACTGATACGTTCACTGTGTAATTCACATAAGCCGGCTTGCATATCGAAGGTGCTACTTAATGCCTGATTAAATTCCGTATCAGTCATCGCCAACAAGCGATTTGCTTCGCGGTTATCCTGCGACCAGACAATAGAACACAGATTATCTTGCCATAATGGTAGTAATGCCAAAGGGCCCGTCGGGGTAAACACCTGTCGTGCTTGTTGCAAATGGGGTAATTCGGTTTTAATCGTGGCGACTATCGCTTTATGTTCATAGTCCCAATGGGTGATCGGCAGATTCATCTGACGCCTGACCCAGGAATTCGCTCCATCGGCACCAACAACCAGACGAGCCGTTATCAACTCACCATTATCCAGGGTAACAAATGCATCCCGTTCTCCCACGTCCAGTTTGCTGATGCTGGCCGCAGCAATCAGTTCAATATTTTCTGAGCGTTCAGCCGCATCCCATAAACTCTGACGAATGAGCTGATTTTCAATAATATGTCCCAGATGTGTCTGGCCTGCTTGTTGATGGTCGAACTCAATACGTGCAAAGCTGTCCTGTTCCCAGACTTGCATGCCGAAATAAGGTTGTAAGCGGACATCAGCGATATTTTTCCATACGCCAATATGACCAAACAGCCTTTCACTGGCCATATTAATCGCACTCACCCGCAATTCGGGTTGGTCACTCAATGGCTGGTTGCCAGACTGACTGTCAACCACCGCCACGGTGAGGGGTTTAGATCCGCAACATAAATGGTCAATTGCCAATGCCTGGGTTAATCCCACCATTCCGCCACCGACAATCAGGATGTCAAAGGAGCGCATTATTCAATTCCTGATGAAGCTGTGCTAGCCGCATTCAGCCCCATCGCCTGTTTAGCCAAACTGTTTTTGAGTCCGGACAAGCTGTTGACGATCGACAAGCCCAGATTTCGCCCTACAACCAGCGGTAAATATTGGTTGGAAAACAGCCGTACTAACCCGTCTGTTAAGCCAATTACCCGCGATTGGTCGGCCTGTCTCATCTGCTGATATTGATGCAAAACCCGATAGTCTCCAATATCCTGCTGCGGTCGCACTGAATTGGCCAGTAACTGTGCCAAGGCTTCAACATCCCGCAATCCCAAATTAAATCCCTGCCCGGCAATAGGATGCAAACTATGCGCAGCATTGCCCATGATCACCGTGCGATGTTGTATCGATGCGTCAGCTGTAAGTAACGACAAGGGAAAGCCATAGCGTTGACTGACCTGGGTAAATTCCCCCAGCGCATAGCCAAATTTTGCCTGTAAGGCCGACAAAAACACGCTATCAGCGCAATTTCTGATGGATTGATATTCATCGGTAGTCAATGTCCATACCAGCGAGCATTGATTGCCCGCCAAGGGCAGTAATGCCAGTGGGCCACTGCCGGTAAAACGTTCAAACGCCTGATTATGATGGGGTTTGGATGTTGCCACATTGGCGATAAGAGCAACTTGATGATAATCCTGTTGCTGAAATTTAACCCCCATCATCTGGGCGCTGGGCGATTTTGCACCATCAGCAACTACCAACAACCTGGCTTCGAGAGTTTGCTGGCTGGCTAGATTGATTTTAATGCACTCTTGATGCTGTTCAATCGCCGCGATCTGGTCGGGACAATACCAATGTAACCGGGAGCTAGCAACGTTATCCAGCGCCTGATGCAACTGTTGACCCAGTTGGTGCAGCTCTACCACATAACCCAATGCATCCAGATTTTGTTCAGCGCAGTCCAGCCAGCATTGGCCTATATGCCCCTGATCGGTGACTTTTATCTGTTTAATCGCGGTCCCTATGGCACCAATATCCAGCCCCCAACTATCCATCACGCGCTGGGAATGTTTGGCAATAGCCAAAGAACGGGCATCAAAACCGGGATGCGCCTGGTCAGCCTGGTAGGCTTTGGCTTCAATAATAGCGATATTTAAATCAGTCAGTTTGGCTAATGCCAACGCCAAACAACAGCCTACTGTACCGCCACCGGCAATGATGATATCTGTTTTCATTTCATCGCTCCGCGGCAGGTCATTAATGCTTCAAGTTCAGCAACGGTTTTTGGAACCGAAGCGGTTAAGTTTTGATAACCATCATCGGTCACCAGCAGATTATCTTCGATCCGAATACCGATACCTTGCCATTGTTCGGCGACCGGCGAATCTTTCGCAATATAAATACCCGGTTCGATAGTTAACACCATACCGGGTTTGAACGGTCTATCCTGCTGAGCAATTTTGTAGTCGCCGACATCATGCACATCCAGACCCAACCAGTGTCCCAAGCCATGCATAAAATATTGTCGGTAACTTTTATCCTCGATATTCTGTCGCAATTCACCTTGCAGAATACCCAAATCAATCAGACCTCGAGTAATGATCTCCACCACTTGATCGGATGCCTGGGCCAGTGTGTTGCCCGGTCTGATCATATCAAACGCCGCAGACTGGGCTTTTAATACCAGTTCATACAAGGCTTTCTGTGGCTCGGAAAATCTGCCGTTAACCGGAAAGGTTCGGGTAATATCGGCGGCATAGCCTTGATATTCGGCACCAGCATCAATCAATACCAGCTCACCGTCCGCCAACTCATCATTATTTTCGGTGTAATGTAAAATACAGCCATTGTCGCCACCACCAACAATAGTACTGTAAGCGGGGTGCCGCGCCCCTGACATGGCAAATTCGTGCTGGATTTCGGCTTCCAGCTGATATTCAAACACACCGGGGCGGCAATAATTCATCGCCCGGATATGCGCACGGCCAGAGATCTCGGCGGCCTGTTGCATTAGTTCTGCTTCGGCAGCAGATTTAAACAAACGCATTTCATGCAGCAGCGGTCGAATATCCTCAATCAACGGCGGTGCATTGCGAGTTTGCTTTGGCGCATTACGTAAATCCGCCAGCATGGCAAAAATACGCTGATCAGCCTGACTATCCTGGCCCTGGGCAAAAAGTAACCGCTGTTTGTTATTCAGCAGCACCAGCAATTGTTCATCCAGTTCATTTATGGATAAACAGAACTCGATGCCTAATTGGGACTCCGCCTGTTCTGGCCCCAAACGGCGACCTTGCCAAACTTCGGCTTCTGCATCCTTATCGCGGCAAAACAGGATATGTTGCGGGTGCTCATCGCTATTGCTGAGAATTAACCAGGCCTCGGGTTCGTTAAAACCGGTTAAATAATAAAAATCACTATCCTGACGAAACGCATATTCGGTATCTCGGCTACGGGTCACTTCCCGCGCTGCCGCAACAACGGCAATACTGTTAGCGCTCATCTGCTCGATAACCGCCTGGCGCCGCTGGGCAAATTCCTCAACTGTGATCATACTGACCTATTAATGAATGGTTTTCGGTTTTGACTGTTCATCTGCGGCAGAATGCCCCAACTCGTTAAAGCACAGCATCGCCGATATACGCACATATTCCATCACTTCGTTCAAAGCCTGTTCGGACTCCTCATCTTCGGACATAGCATCATCCATGCGGGCAATTTCGGCAAAATCTTCCAACGCTTCTTTGACTTCATCCGAACACTTGGTCAAATCAGCCTGGTGCAAACCAAAACCGAGCATAAAACCGTGCACCCAGTTAATCAAAGCCTGACCGCGTTCATTGATTGGGGCGGCATCATCGGGCAAACATAGCGTTAGCGCAAATTCGGCCTCCACCAGTTGCTGGCAGTTCTGCCCCTGCAATTGGATACATTGCTGTTTAATATTGTCTGGCAACGTATTACCCTGATTAATAAAATCTGCCAGTGAGTCGAGCCATTCCTGGCTTTCCAGTGCCATTCCACCGGCCAGCATGCCGCACTGGATGCCCTGCACTTCTGCCGCATCGCTACTGATGCTTTCCCGCTCCATCATTGATGACAATATATCGTATATTTCGCTTACTGCTTTCAATCGTTTTACCCGGTTAATGCTGATGTGATATATCCTAACATCGTCAAGATTTAACGGCTAACTGAAATGCGCTTTTGAAAATAGCCCTTTAGACTCAATCCAGCTACTGGTAATATACACACTTAGGTCTCCTGGGATGTTTGCTAACTCAGTCATGTCCCTGCCGATGCTTTACACTTAGGAAGTTGATTCTGTTGTTTTTGTGCAAGCTCGACTCGTATCGAGAAGCCTGCGACAGCGATGATACCTCCGCCCTGAACTTTTCGGTTCATTGGGCGAACACTGGGTGGCGGCATTTCGGGAGGCTTTCCATTCGAGACGGTCTAGATGGTAAATGAACAACACAATCTGCGCTCTACCTATCGGGCCAAACGACGAGCATTAAGTCAAACACAGCAGCAGCAGGCCAGCCATGACCTGATCGCACAATGCCAACCGTTATTATCTGCCGGACAGCGGGTTGCATTCTATCTGGCCAACGACGGCGAGCTCGATCCTGTACTGCTAATTCAATTTTGCCGGGACAACAATATCCAGGTTTATTTACCTGTATTGCACCCTTTTAGTCCGGGCCATTTATTGTTCCACGCCTATCACGCCGATACGATTATGCAGGCTAACCGCTTTGGTATTCCCGAACCCGTTATACACTGCCAACAAATTTGCCCCCTTAAGCAACTGGATATTATTTTTACGCCGCTGGTGGCATTTGATGCCAGTGGTAATCGTCTGGGCATGGGAGGCGGATTTTATGATCGCACCCTGAAACCTATCGCCCGAGACGGATTATCAACCCGGCTGATTGGTCTGGCGCATGATTGTCAACAGGCAGATAATTTGCCTGTTCAGCCATGGGATATTCCGTTAACTAAAATCATTACCCCAACAAAAATTTTTTGCGCCTAGCTGCGGACTATAAAAGCGATTTAGGCTACTCTATCAGCCCTATGGTTTGGGCAAAGAGATGGGTTAATGAGTCAACAACAACAAAAGAAAATCGCGGCTGAAGCCGCCATCAGTTATATCGAAGATGATGCTATTGTCGGCGTCGGCACAGGTTCAACTGTCGAGTACTTTATCGATGCAATGCAGTCGGTTAAACACAAAATAAAGGGCGCCGTTTCCAGCTCGGAAGCCTCGACTGAAAAACTCAAGGCACTAGGCATTGAAGTTTTTGATCTTAATTCGGTTGACCAGTTTGATATCTATGTCGATGGGGCCGATGAAATTACCGAACACAAGCATATGATTAAAGGCGGTGGCGCAGCATTAACCCGCGAAAAAATCGTCTCGGCTGTGGCTAAAACCTTTATCTGTATTATTGATCAATCTAAACGCGTACCAATACTCGGTGATTTTCCGCTGCCTGTTGAGGTGATCCCGATGGCCCGCTCTTATGTGGCGCGTGAAATTGTCAAATTGGGAGGCGATCCGGTTTGGCGTCAAGGCGTAGTCACAGATAACGGCAATTTGATCCTGGATGTGCATAACTTGCAAATCCTTAATCCACCGGAGCTGGAACAACAGCTGAATAATATCGCCGGCGTGGTTTGCAACGGCTTATTTGCCCAGCGCGGAGCCAATATTGTGTTAATCGGCACCGACAAGGGTGTAGAAAAATTCTAGCGCCGGGCTCGGACATGGCGCATATAAAATATTTAATTTGAATGAAATTTATATATCAAAGATAAACAGACTCTAACAAAGAACATTTTCATCTTTCATTGTGCGCATGATTTTGATATTTTAGACGTCTAGATGTCTCTTTATTTTAAACTTAACCTGGAAACCACAAATGAGCAAAGTATCGCTGCCCAAAGATAAAATTAAGATCTTGTTACTGGAAGGATTGCATCACAGTGCGCTGGAAACGCTCAAGAGTAACGGTTACACCAATATTGAGTATCTGAAAACCTCATTGCCCGAAGATGAACTGATTGAGAAAATTCAGGACGTACATTTTGTCGGCCTGCGCTCGCGTACCCAGTTAACCGACAAGGTGATTGAAGCCGCTCAAAAACTGGTGGCCATAGGCTGTTTTTGTATTGGCACCAACCAGGTTGATTTGCAAGCCGCCCAGAAAAAAGGCATTCCGGTATTTAACGCCCCTTTCTCCAACACCCGCTCGGTAGCCGAGCTGGTATTAGGCGAGATTTTACTGTTACTACGCGGCATTCCGGAAAAAAATGCCAAGGCCCATCGTGGTGAGTGGGATAAGAGTGCCAATGGATCTTTTGAGGCAAGAGGTAAAACCTTGGGGATTATCGGTTACGGACATATTGGTACCCAGTTAAGTATTCTGGCCGAGCATTTAGGCATGCGCGTGCAGTTTTATGATATAGAAGACAAACTGGTATTGGGCAATTCTACCCAGCTTAAGAGTCTGAACGAATTGTTGCGCAGCTCCGATGTGGTGTCCTTGCATGTACCTGAAACCGCGCAAACCAAAAATATGATCGGTGCGGCAGAACTGGGTGCCATGAAACAGGGCGCTATTTTGATCAACGCATCCAGAGGCACAGTAGTCGATATTGATGCGCTGGCCGAAGCACTGCGCGACAAGAAAATCAGCGGCGCGGCAATCGATGTGTTCCCGGTTGAACCCAAATCCAATAGCGAAGAATTTGTATCCATCTTACGTGATTTCGATAATGTGATCCTGAGCCCCCATGTGGGTGGCAGTACTCAGGAAGCCCAACAGAATATCGGTATCGAAGTGGCTGGCAAACTGGCCAAGTACAGCGATAATGGCTCTACCCTTTCGGCAGTTAACTTCCCTGAAGTGTCTTTGCCGGGTCATGCTGGCAGTTCGCGATTGCTGCATATTCACCGCAATGCACCTGGGGTACTAACCCAGATTAACCAGGCATTTGCGGAAAAAGGCATTAACGTCGCCGCTCAATATCTGAATACCAACGAGAGCATCGGCTATGTGGTGATTGATATCGAAACTGATCACGCTGAGGAAGCCTTCGCTCAACTGTCTGCAATTGATGGCACTATCAAAACCCGCATTTTGCACTGATCGATTTGACGGACTGAAGTCCGACCTACAGTTACATATTGTAGGTCGCGGCTTTAAAAAGTTTGGTTATCACACAAAGTGTAGCCGTCACCCCGGTTGTCTGTTGGGCCAGGGTCCAGAGCAGTTAGTTGACGATTTTAAAATAGATCCCTGCCTGTGCAGGAAGAGGAAGGACGATAACTATCAAAAATATAGTGCTCGACGCGCTATATCTTAACCGTCCCCTGCAGCTTTTTTTCTGCCCCGAGTAATTCGGTAAACTCCTTGGCTGGCATGGCTTTACCGTAATAATCACCCTGCACAATATCACAACCCATCAGCATTAGTATTCGCGCAACCGCTGTCGATTCAATACCTTCGGCGACTGACACTCGCTGCAGATCTTTACATAATCCCAGGATGGCCCTGACGATCGCCTGATCGCCCTTATCGGTATCCAGACGGGTGATAAACGCCCTGTCGATCTTGATCCGATCCACTGTCAGATTTTTAACATAGGCCAGAGATGACATGCCAGTACCAAAATCGTCTATCGAAATACCGACCCCTGCCTCGGACAGCAGCGCAAAAGTTTTCTGAGTGTGCTCTATATCGGCCAACGCCGCATTCTCGGTCAGTTCCAGTTCAAGCGCGCAGGCCGGAATCTGATAACGCTGCAAACGCTCATTAATATATCCCAACAGACGCGGATCATTCAGGTTATAGGGCGAAATATTTACCGATACCGGGAATTCGAATCCTAACGCTCGCCAACGGGCATTTTGCTCCAATGCCTGATCGATAATGTAGCGGGTAAATTCGTTAATCATGCCACCGCGTTCAACAATATCGATAAAACGATCGGGGAAAATTAACCCTAACTCGGGATGCTGCCAGCGGATCAAAACTTCACAACCGACTATCGCATTGGATTTCAGGCAAATTTGCGGTTGATAGTAAAGCACCAGCTCTTTTAAAAACAGGGCTTTGCGCAAATCTGCTGTGAGCCTTAACTGTTCAACCGTACTGACATCCTGTTCCAGATTAAAGTGCGTAACCCCTAAACGCTGCCGTTTGGCAGTGTACATGGCAATATCGGCGCGGCTAATCAAGGCTTCAGCGGTGGTGCCATGGGAAGGAAAACTGGCAATACCGATACTCAAACCCACTTCCAGAAATACGCCCTGAATTTCTATCGGATTCTGCACATGATTAATCAAACGCTTGGCCAACAGTTCTGCTTGATCCTTGCTTAAATCAGGAGACCAGATGGCAAACTCGTCGCCACCAAAACGAGCCAGAATGTCTTCTGCGCGCAACATACGTGCGATATCGCCACTCAAACGCTTTAATAACTCATCACCACAGGCATGGCCGAGAGCATCATTAACTTCTTTAAAGTGATCGATATCAATCAGCAGTAAGGTCGCGTGGATTTCATTGTTGGAGGTTGTCTGCCGCGAGTTTTTAATCGAGCGCTGGTTGAGTCCAGCCACATAGTCATTGATACAATTAAAAATATGATCACGATTGTAGATACCGGTAAGGGTATCGTGGCTGGTTTTAAATTCCAGTTCGGAGCTAAAAGCACTATGTTGTCCGGCAATCAGCACGCCGATTGCCAGGGCCCCCAAAAATGCCAGAAAAGAGGTCGCAGCGGCAGTCAGAATAATCTGGTTCACAGCTCCGGACAAGGCGCTGTCCAGCACAACAGTTTGTTTGATAAGTAACACGTCCAGCGACAGTTCCTCATCACTTTCCAGTGCCCAGACATAGTTGTGGTTCGCTGTCGTTAACCAGCCAGCCTGCTGGATTTGGGCCCGAACCAATTCATTTAAACTGCTGGACTGCACATCCAGCTGTAAACCATACTCAGCTTCATAAATGAGTGTCCCGTCGCGGGAAACACGTAACTGATAATTTCCTTCCACAATCTGTTCCGGCAATATCAGCTGTTCTGATCGAATCCTGTCCTGCATAAATGCATGCTTAACCTGTTGCATAATCAGGCGGGCATTTTGTGCCACTTCATAGGTTTCGATCTGCTGGCCGGCGTCCTCACTAATACGGTAAGACATCACACTAAAAATGGCTGCAATAATAAAAGCCACCACCGAACAGATAATGATCAAACGTAATCTAATCTGTCTACTGGAGCGTACTATCGACTGTCGTCTGCTCATTTTTATTCCCTTGAGTCCTGTTCCAATACAAACTTATCCGATAAAAATTTATCCGTTCGATTGCAGAAGCTGTTTGTTTTTAATAGATGATCAAGTTAAACAGCCTCTAGTGTTTTACCGTAATCCAGCCCGATCTGTTGGCGTATTGCATCCATGACGTGCATGTTTGCCAAGGTATCTGACAAGGGCATGGTCGCACTTTGTTGTTTACCCGCCTTGATACACTGCTCCACTTCACGAATTTGGTATTCAAATCCGTTCACGGCATGAGGGAGTTCCAGTGTCAGTTTTTTATCTTCAGTGACAAGTTTAACCACATGACCGGCCCAGAACATATCGCATATTTCGATAGTTCCTTTACTACCATGCAGTAACATATTATTAGCTGATTTGGCCTCAACCGATGTGACAAACTGGCCAAGGCGGTCATTGGGGTAGCGCAAATTAGCCAGCAAGGTGTTATCAACCCCGGTGGTGCCGATTTTGGCCATCGCCTGGATATCCATCGGGTTAGCATCCATCATCCACTGACTCAGAGCCACCGAATAAACGCCCAAATCCAGCAACGCACCACCGGCCAGGTTTTTATTCACTGCGCGATGCTCATCGCCTTTATTAAACGCAAAACAAATGCTCGAATTAATCGCCTGCAAGGTCCCTATTTCACCGGCTTGCAACCATTGTTTAGCTTGCTGGCAGGTAGGCAAAAAACGACTCCATAGAGCTTCCATAACAAACAGATTGTTTTGCCTTGCCAACTCAATGATTTTTTCCGCTTGATGGGCATTAACGCAAATCGGCTTCTCAATCAGCAGATGTTTGCCTGCGTGCAGGCACATCATTGCCTGCTCAAAATGGAAATTATGCGGTGTGGAAATATAGACAATATCTATCTGTTCGTCAGCCGCCAACGCGGCATAACTGGTATAGTAACGTTCTGCCTGATAGGCACTGGCAAACTGGCTGGCGCGCTGTTCATCACGGCTGGCCACTGCAACCAGTTGCCCGTCCGCCCCCTGATTTAATGCCGTTGCAAACCGCTGCGCTATATGTCCCGGGCCTAAAATGCCCCATTTGATTAGCACCTGTTGTGATTCCTTAATAGTCGCTGAGGTTAATATTCATCGTCGTAGGCGGGTCCCACATAATTATCAAAGCGCGAAAATTGCCCCTGAAAGGTCAAGCGAGTGGTTCCGATGGGACCATTCCGCTGCTTACCGATAATAATTTCGGCAATGCCTTTTTGATCGCTGTTTTCGTGATAGACCTCGTCTCTATAGATAAACATAATCAAATCGGCATCCTGCTCTATGGAGCCTGATTCCCGCAGATCCGAGTTTATCGGCCGCTTATCGGCCCGCTGCTCCAAGCCCCGGTTAAGCTGTGACAATGCCACCACCGGCACTTCCAGCTCTTTGGCCAGCGCCTTGAGTGAACGGGATATTTCAGCGATTTCTAGCGTCCGGTTATCACTCAGTCCCGGTACCTGCATCAATTGCAAATAATCCACCATGATCAGACTTAAACCGCCACGATCACGTGCCAGTTTACGCGCCCGGGTACGCACTTCCATCGGCGTCAAGCCTGAGGAATCATCCACAAACAGATTATCTTTTTCTTTGAGCAGACGCATCGTATTGGAAATTCTCGACCAGTCTTCATCATCTAGTTGAGCGGTTCTTATTTTGGTTTGATCGACCCGGCTTAACGAGGCCAGCATCCGCATCATAATTTGTTCTGACGGCATCTCCAGACTGAATACCAGTACGGGTTTATCTTCCTGCATCATGGCGTTTTCACACAGGTTCATCGCGAAAGTAGTTTTACCCATTGAAGGACGAGCTGCCACAATAATCAGGTCGGAGGGTTGCAAACCACTGGTCTTCTTGTCCAGATCCGCATACCCGGAAGAGACTCCCGTCACTTCCTTATTATTTTTAACCAGCGCTTCGAGACGGTCGATGGTTTTACCTAATACCGCTTCAACATCACGGGGACCTTCGTTGGCTCCGGTGCGTTTCTCGGCTATTTCAAATACTTTACTCTCGGCCAAATCGAGAATTTCGGTGGCATTTCGTCCCTGCGGGTTGTAGCTGGTTTCGGCAATATCATTGGCTACGCCTATTAGCTCACGAGTAATAGCCCGCTCTTTGATAATCCGCGCATAGGCTTCCACGTTAGCTGAACTGGGGGTGTTTTTAGCCAGCTCACCCAGGTAGGCAAATCCCCCGGCCTCTTCCAGTTCATCAGCATTTTCCAGTTGCTGGGAAACAGTAATGACGTCCACCGGCAGGTTTTCTGACAATAAGGCGATAATAGCCCGATAAATAGTTTGGTGAGAGCGATTGTAGAAATCCTCTTCAATCACGATCTCAGCGACTTTATCCCATGAATCCGGGGCAATCAGCATACTTCCCAATACCGATTGCTCGGCCTCGATAGAATGCGGAGGGATTTTCAGCTTTTCGACTTTTTCGTCAGTATATTTGTTGGCAACAACTTTCACTGGAATCTCGTTTTTATCCACTATTAGGTCATTATGCGGCAAACCGGCACAGTTAAAAAGTGGTGACTAAAAAAATGCCGATGATACTGATCCAAACGTCGCTGTAACGCGTATAACTGATTACATTTCGCTCAAATGGCACACATACACACCTGCTAAAGGAGCCATGATATGAAATACATTATTGTTATACTCAGCGCACTATTAATGAGTTGCAGCGCATCGATTGAAGACTACAAAAATAGCCAGCCTGAATTTGACTTGCCTGATTATTTTAACGGACAACTCGTTGCCTGGGGTATTGTGCAAGATTATTCCAACAAGGTCGTCAGGCGCTTTTGTGTCGATCTAACTGCTAGCTGGCAAGGTAAATCCGGCCAGCTGGACGAAACATTTTATTATGCTGACGGTGAAATACAGCAACGGCGCTGGAAACTGTTTATCAGTAACAGTGGAGAAGTTACCGGAACCGCAGACGATGTCATAGGCCAAGCACGCGGCCGTTCAACAGGGAGCGCGTTTAATTGGCAATATAGGTTGAAAGTTGCCATTGATGGCAGCGACTACGAATTTAGTATGGACGACTGGATGTACTTGCTTGATGAACAACGCCTGATGAATCGGACTTACATGCAAAAATTGGGCGTTACCGTTGCAGAAATTTCGATTTTCTTTGATAAGTCATTACCGTTAAAAAGCTGTACCGGGCAAGATAAATCCGACCCGGCATAACCTGCCGAGTCGGTTGATAATTTTAGTATTGACCAATTTTCACTTTACCGCTGACGGTAGATACATCAACTCGTCCGTTACCACCGTTATGAGAGAACTCCAGCCAGCGATTAGGGCCATGTTTGGCCTTTTGTGGCTCATCGTTCGTCAAGTCGTTAACAATCTTTCCGCCGCTGTGACCTTGTATATCAAACCGGGCTGACACATTTTTATCAAAACTAAGCTCAATATCACCACTAACGGAAGAGCCGCGTACCTCACCTTGCTTATCCAAATCCAACCTCGCTTCAATATCGCCATTAACAGTATTGAGTACTAACTGTTTTATTTTGGATAACTTCAGCTCCATATCACCATTGACCGTCTCGGCTTTAATCTCGGCGCTGCTGCTAACGATATCAATATCGCCATTCACCGTCTGATAACTATCGTGCTCACCCAAATCATTGCGGGACTTGATATCACCGTTAACCGTTTCGACTTTTAGATCACCGGCCAATTCGTCGGCGTTGATATTGCCATTTACTGACTCCAGATGAATTCGTCCGGCCAGCTTATTGGCCTTAATATCACCGTTTACTACGTTTATTTCTGCGCTACCAATAACATTTTCCACTTTAACATCCGCATTGACCGAGGTGTAATGTACCTGGCTTTGCTGGGGTATATAAATATCCAGTTTATCGCCGTCTTCATTACCGGAATTATGCCAGCTACGGTTCTTCTTGATTTTGACCTTGATGGTGACTTCGTTCCCGTCGCGCTCAAAGATAAATTTTTCCATACGCTCGTCCAGTTCCCCAACCACTCGCACTTGCGCTTTATCCCAACCTTTAATATTCACCGAACCGGCTAAGTGTTCGATCTCAACATAGCCATCCTTTTCTGCATCAATGGTTTTATCCACTTTCTCACCGGCTTGCACTAGCATACTAATGCTCAGCAAACCTACTATTGATAGCCACTTTTTCATTTCATCATCCTCGTTAGTATCTCAATGCGTTTTAAATTCGTTGCCAGCCTGGCGCATGTACTTTTTCAATTAAATCAATCTGCTGCTGATAAACCTGCTGCAACATTTTGAGCAGAGCCGGGTTATCCGGATCCTGCTGCAAGGCTTTTTTAACCGCTTCCGCTGCCTCATCCAGTTCATTCAATTGTTGCTGCCAGTTGGTTGTCAGCGCCGGTTGGTCAGCAAAACTCACCAGTAATCCTTTCATTTGCTGCTGATGCTGTTGACTCAGCGCTGCGACCAATTGCTGCGGATCATTTTGCGGCCCGCCTGGCTGGATACTCATCCAGCCAACAAATCCCATTACCACCAGTGCCGCCGCAACAGCCAGATACGGCTTATTTTTTTTTGCCGGCTCTTTACTGATGGCCAGTTCAATACCGGTCCACAAATCACGTTGTGGTTGCCGATCTTTGTCCAACTGCCCGATTTCATTTCTGAGCTTCTGTTCAAAATTGTCGTTACTCATCACCCATCCACTCTTTCAATAACTGTTTTGCCCGATGAAATTGCGCCTTACTGGAACCTACTGCCATATTGGTCATATCAGCAATTTCTTCATGGCGATAACCTTCCACCGCATGCAATACAAAAACAATTCTGGCTCTCTCCGGCAGGCGCTGAATATAGCTGTCCAGATCGACTTGATCGCTCGATTCCTCTGCCACATAATTCACCGCTTCCGAATCATCAATATGAAACATGCGTTGTAACCAGCCCCGCTGCTTGCGCAAGTAACTGATAGCAATATTCGATGTCACGCTATGCAGCCAGGTTGAGAACTTGCTATCGCCACGATAATTCCCGAGTTTACGCCATAGCTGGATAAACACTTCCTGACTGGCATCTTCGGCCAGCGCACGATCTCCCATCAGACGTAAACACAGGCTGTACACCATTCCTATATAGCGCTGATACAATTGTTGATAGGCATGTTTATCACCACCCTTGGCGGCCTCTATCAAGCGCATTTCCTGATCAAACACCTGCGCGGCGTCGATGACATTAGCTGTTACTGACAAAGCGTTCACTCATATTATTGGTATTTATTTATCTTGATATTTGAAACATGAGTCGCAGGGTAGTGGAGAAAGGTTTAAAGCGGCAATAAAAAATTTTGAAATCTATTCTTTTCAGCAGTTTAGCTTAGCTAGCGACATTGTCTGCCGCTAACTACGGTTGATTGATTAGATGCCCCGTTGCAAACCAATTTCAATCACACGACTGGCGGGAATTTGATAGAGCGACGTCGCGTTCATGGTATTCCGCACCATAAAGGCGAACAACTTGTCTCGCCAAGCCATCATGGCATCTTTTTTACGATCAGCGATTACCGATGTGCGTCCGACAAAATAGGTTGTATCGTCCAAATCAATGGGTAAATGTTGATGCTCAATACAGTAAGCCAGTTCAGAAGGAACATTCAGCCCCTGCATAAATCCATAGCGCAGATTCACCTCAAATATACCTTGCTCATGCTCAGTAACTTGTGTGCGTTGATCGTATGACACACGGGGTTCGCGGGTTACCTTAACATTCACGATAACAACTTTGTCGTGCAACACTTTGTTGAGTTTGATCAAGTGCATCATCTCCTGCGGCACCTCTCCGCTGCGGGTAGTAAAAAACACCCCCGCGCCGGGCGAGCGATGCACCGGCTCATTCTCGATGCGTCCCAACAAGGTTTTGACCGAAATCGTGTTGGCTTCATGCGCAAGGACTAGCAATTCCACCCCTCGACGCCAGGTGACGATTACAGTAAAAATAATCGCTCCCATCGCAACCGGAAACCAGCCACCGCGTGGAATGGTCTCTGCATTGGCAATCAAAAAGGCCAAATCAACGCTCAGAAATAACAGTAAAAATCCGCCCGCCTTGACCAAACTCCAGCCACCGCGCTCCCGTGCAACATTAAAAGCCAGAATAGTAGTAATTAGCATCGTGGCATTGACACTGACGCCATAAGCCGCCGCCAGCCCTTCCGAAGAGCCGAATGTCACCACCAATGTCAGCGCGGCAGCCATCAACAACCAGTTGACGCCCGGCATATAAATTTGACCAAGGGAATGTTTTGAAGTTTGCTGAACCAGTAAACGCGGCAAAAAGCCCAGTTGCACCGCCTGTCGCGTCAATGAAAAGGCCCCGGTGATCACTGCCTGCGAGGCGATAACTGTGGCGGCAGTACTCAATCCTACTAACGGTAATAGCGCCCAATCCGGTGCCATATGAAAGAACGGTTGCAAATTACCTTCGGGCTTATCCAGTAAAAACGCGCCCTGACCAAAATAGTTAAGTAACAGGGCTGGCAAAACACAACAAAACCACACCACACGTATCGGGGTTACCCCAAAATGCCCCAAATCGGCGTATAGCGCTTCTCCGCCTGTTACCACCAGAAATACACCGATCAAGACCAGAAAACCGGTTCCCTGATTGTCCAGCATAAACTGCACGGCATACCAGGGAAACACGGCATTAAGGACTTGCGGATGTTTGATAATACTGTTCAGTCCAAGTAGCGCCAGCGTCACAAACCAGGCCACCATAATAGGTCCAAACATGGCTCCTACTTTGGCCGTACCATGTTTTTGGGTCGCAAACAGCACGATCAGAATAATCACCGTAATAGGTAACACATATGTTTGTAACGAGGGGGCAACCACTTCCAGTCCTTCCACCGCACTCAATACCGAAATGGCTGGTGTTAACATGGTGCCACCATACAGCAGCCCCGCACCAAACAAGCCAAGTAAAATCAGCATTCGACGGGATTTGTTGTCCTGATTCTGGTTTGGTCTAAGAAGCGCCAGCAAAGCAAAAATTCCGCCTTCGCCATGGTTGTTGGCACGCAGAATAAACAGCATATATTTGAGGGAAATTACAATCAGCAGCGACCAGAATATCAGTGACAAAATACCAAGAATATTAGCCTCGGTAATAGCTACCGGACTGACACCACGAAAACATTCACGCAATGCATAGATAGGACTGGTACCAATATCACCATAAACAATTCCCAGTACGGCCAATCCAACCGCTGCGCGTCCCGGTTTGGTTGCCTTATCGGTTTCTGTCATCACCCATTCCTTCTAGCCGCGAGTCAATATCAAAACACGTTACATTCCTGCATGTTTAGCAACACTATCATTGCACAGGGCGTAAGCAAAAAGCCTTTGTTATTGATTAAAGCAAAAATCTCGAACGCAAAAGCACAAGTTGTGAATGTTAGAGGCTGTTTAGCGACTCTTGAGCGCAAAACCTTCGGCCAGCTGATCCAGCGTAACCTGTTTAAACCTGTCCAACAGTAAAGCTTCTGCCGCAGTCATCGCATCATCGATGGCTTTATTGACCGCGATCTCAATTGGACAATGGCGATGCTGGTCGGTTAAACCAATAGTAAACACCGAACTTTCACCTAGCGCATTGTGAATATCCAGCAAGGTGATATCGGACAACGACACCGCCAATGACCAGCCTCCACCGTGCCCTTTCTCAGATGTGACGTAGCCCTGCTCACGCAGCAATGCCATAGTGCGACGCACCACAACCGGATTGGTATTCAGCATACCGGCGATCGTCTCTGACGTGGCGGGCTCATCGAGATGATCCATATGCACCAGTACATGCAACATGCGGGACAAACGGCTGTCTTTTCTCATTATTGACTCTGAACAGAAATACCTCGCGGCATTCTAGCACAGCATCCCGGCCAATCAATATCATGAAACTTTTATTGTTTCATAAGTTGACTAACACACATCATGTAACTTAATATGTTTCTTAAAATTAATTCCAACAGGAAAACACTAGAATGCATTTAGACGTGATTATTATTGGCGGCAGTTTTGCCGGACTCTCCGCTGCCATGCAACTGGTTCGGGGGCAAAGAACAGTAACGGTGGTAGACGCAGGGCAACCCCGAAACCGTTTTGCGGCACAGTCGCACGGTTTTTTCGGTTTAGACGGTGTATCTCCCCGCCGTATTCGGCAACAATCCTATGATCAATTAAGATTCTATCCCACTGCGACTATTGTAGAAGCGGGCGTTAATCAGGTGGATAAAACTGATAGAGGTTTTGTGGTCTATCTGGACAACGGTAACACCTTGCAGAGTCGTAAAATTATTCTGGCCACCGGCCTGCGTGACGAAATCCCGGATATACCGGGTTTGCGTGAACGCTGGGGTAAAACTGTGGTGCATTGCCCTTATTGCCACGGTTACGAATTACGTAATCAGCCGCTGGGCGTTATTGCGACCAGCGAACTGTCAGTCCATCAGGCCGGTATGATCCCGGACTGGGGGCCGACTCATTACTTTACCCAGGGCCAGTTTGAACCGGATCAGGAGCACCTGGCTTTCTTGTTGAAGCGCGGCGTAACCATTGAACCCACACCCGTGATAGAGGTATTGGGCGACGCACCGGAAATCGACGCCGTGCGCCTGAGCGATGGCCGCGAAATCACTTTGGGCGGACTGTTTGTTGGCCCCAAAACCCATATGGCCAGTCCGCTGGCGGAGCAATTAGGCTGCGAGTTTGAAGACGCCCCGCTGGGCAAAGTCCTTAAAACCGATGCCTTTAAACAAACCAGCGTAGAAGGGGTATTTGCTGCCGGTGATATTGCCAACCCGATGCAAAATGCCACTTTGGCGTCCGCCTCAGGTGTATTAGCTGGCGTAGGTGCACATCAGGCATTAATGCATGATTAAATAATTAATAAGAAGACAGAAGCGGATATTGCCAAGCAATAACAGAAAAATATGGATAAATAAGTCTGGGGGGCGGGATTTTATATAGAAAAATCAGAACCGGCTATCTGCTTTTTGCCAAAAGTGGGCTGTTGTAACGCCCTAATCAGCCGCGCCACTTTTTGGCATCGGAACAATTTGCTTGTTATGTTTCAATGCCAACACAGCCCCGAATAGCGTCAATATAATATAAAAACTCGCTTCAAAAACGGCTGTTGTAGTTAAACTAGTGAGAGCTACTGCCGAAGTTAACACCGCTACTCTCGCGACATTTGCGCCCGCAAACTTAAGCCCCCAAAAAGAAACAGCCGCAAGCACAATACCCCAAAGGAACTTATAACCGATACTCTTTTACATTTTATCTGCTCGCTCATTTGAGTGTAAGTATTGCTCCTTGAGTTCATCTAGATGTTGAATGTCGGTTTCTGTCAAATAGCCTTTCTGATTTAGCTCTTGGTACTGTCGCTGATATGACAACTCAATGTCTGTCGGCGCAGGGTTGCTAATCTCTCTAGATAATGACGAGAGAACAATTAAAAATACGAAAACAACGGCTAATTTAAGATTATTCATTAGGAAACGCTTAACATATGGGGATTTTAGAAGCGCTTTTTCAGCGAGTAAAATTCCCACCATGAAGTTATTGTTAGGTGCTATTTTATCACCGAGCATCAAACTTTGCCGCTTTAATGAGTAATAGATAAAATCCAGCTCCCAGGGTAAAACCAAGTGGAATTGACCAAAATGGATATGATTGTTTAAACATTGCTAAAATTGATAACGTTCCAACGCAAAAAGAGCCAGCAAAGGCGCTAGACCAATAAATATTATTTCGAAGAGGTAAAGGAATTTTAAGTTTCCAAAATGTTCTGGATAACTCCCCCACACCAATAGAGCTAAATATGAACCCCAGAAATTCGTAGTCAATATTTAGTTCATTACCGAATATTTGAAACAAAAAAGATATGCCTGCAAAAGCCGAAAAGAACGTGATTGATGCGAATACAACCATCAATGGACTGAAAAATTCTGGACGGATTCTATGAGCAATGGCTTGTATTAACGACTTCAACTATTCGCGTTCCCTATGAAATAGCAAAATGTTCGTGACCGTCTCTTGTTCGCTCAAAACCGACAATAATTTTGCCTTATACAAATCTAAACAAATATAAATAACACCTATATCCAGCTGCCGATTGAAAGCATTACGTTGAATTAGCCATCGCGTTAATCCGACAAATAATATTCCACCGTGGACACTACCCGTATTTTCTTGATATGCGGGTTGTTTTTATCCCGCGCGCTAATACTGAACTGACCCTGTGAAGCCCGTTTGATTTTACCTAGCGTGCTTTGTGAGTCGGCAGCAAATTTTTCGGCCACTTCCCTGGCCTGGCGAGTGGCTTCTTCAATCATTTCCGGCTTAACATTATTTAAGCGGGTAAACAGGTATTCGGTCTGGGCCTGATAATTATCGCCAGTAAACACAATCCCCTGTTTACCCAAATCAGATAATTCACTCATTACGCTGCGCACGGTATCAATATCACTGGAATAGACGGTGACCGACTGCACTGCCGAATAACGGTACTGGACACCGGCATTATTGCCATACGCCTGTGCGGATTTATCGGTGATTGCCGGAGAAGAAAAACTGATATCGGCACTGGCAATACCTTTGTCTTGCAGAAAGGCTTTAATCAGACTGGTTTGCTGATCGATAGTGGCATACAGGGTTGAGAGCTTGTTGTCGGCAGCGGTGAACTGAATCGGCCAAATCACGATATCGGCGGGGTATTCACGCTCTGACAGCCCTTTGACGGTGACACTGCGCTCAAATTGCTTGTATTCGATAGCAGCATGCCCGAGCAAATAGCCCATTACCGCCAGCCCCAGAAAAATCCCCATGCCTAAAATAAACGCACTGGCTTTAGTGTTTTGCATTCCAATTTCTCCAATAAGTTTGCACAATCAGTTTACTACCAACTCGGACAAAACCAAGTACTGGATTTCTATGCCGGAAAAAGTCGACCATCTTTATGAGTATCTTGCCGACGAAGAAGATGCACGCGTTTGCACTGAAATCAGCGAGTCGGCCTGTCATGTGGTGCCGGGTAATTTTTTTCTGATCCTGATTGCGCAGTTTTTTACCAAGCTCGGTGACGCGCTCACCAGCACTAAAGTAGTGTTGCCCTGGCTAATGAACAGTGTCGGTGCACCGGTTTTTTTAAGCGGCTTGCTGGTGCCGGTGCGTGAATCCGGCTCACTCATCCCGCAACTGGTTGTCGGTGGCGTGATACGCCGCTTTGCCATTCGTAAACCCTTTTTTGTTACCGGTTGTATATTACAAGGAACAAGCGTTGCCGGCATGGGCTGGGCTGCATTGGTGTTATCAGGCATAACAGCCGGCCTGGTCATTATCGGCTTATTAATTGTATTCAGCCTGGCGCGAGGTATCTGCTCGGTGGCGTCCAAAGACGTGTTGGGCAAAACCATTCCTAAACAACGACGCGGCAGGTTAACCGGATACAGTGCCAGCGCCGCCGGATTGATCAGTATTGGTGTCGGTGTGGTGCTGATGCTGGATATCAACCTGCAACAAAGCAGTTATCTGCTGTTGTTTGCCGGGACGGGTTGCTGGTTACTTGCTGCACTGCATTACGCACTGATAAAAGAATATGCAGGTGCAACGGAAGGCGGCGGTAACGCTTTGCAGCAAGGCGTTAACCGTCTCAAGTTGTTAAAAACCGATATACCGTTCAGGCGCTTTGTACTGGTTCGCTGTTTATTGATGAGTTCGGGATTAAGCGCACCCTATTTTATTATGCTGGCACAGACACTGGGCAAGGATAGCTCGTTGCTGAACCTGGGTATCTTTATCGCCATTGGCGGTTTTGCCAGTTTTATCAGTGGCGGTATGTGGGGCAAATTGGCGGATCGTTCCAGCCGCAAAGTCTTGTTATTGACCGCTGCAATGACAGCCATACTCTGTTTGGCGGGTGGACTAACCAGCTATCTGCAACCAACTGGCAGTCTGTGGATCCTGATGCTGCTATTTTTGCTGATTTCCGTTACCCATCAGGGTGTCCGTCTGGGCAGAAAGACCTATCTGGTGGATTTGGCCAAAGGCAACAAGCGCACGGATTACGTGGCGGTAAGTAATAGCCTGATAGGTATAATGCTGCTTTTTGTTGGCGCGATGGGTGCGGTGATGGCGCATTTCTCTCTGGCATTGGCATTTATTGTTTTTGCCTTGACCAGTGGTTTGGCACTATTGATTGGACGTTATTTACCAGAGGCATAGATACAAATTGCTATCGACCATTCCGCCTGAACTCGTCAAAGGGCCACTGTCAAAATACCAATGTTTTGATTGGCAAAACCGGTACTCTCCATGTTGATTTTTCCTCTTTGGTTAATCTGGTTTTCCTTGTCACTTTGGCAACGCTGCGTGAGATATTCTAAGCATAAAAAAACCTCCCGAAGGAGGTTTTTATCATCAGATTCAATAAGTCGAATTAAGCTTCAGCAATAACCACAACATTGATTGTTGCGATAACGTCTGAGTGCAGTTGCAGATCCAGAGCGTGAGTACCGGTATCACGGATAGTTCCGTTAGGCATTTTCACTTCTGATTTAGCAATTTCCACACCGGCAGCAGTAATGGCGTCAGCCACATCACGCGTACCTACTGAACCGAACAATTTACCTTCGTCACCCGCAGGAGCGGCGATAGTTACTTCAGCCAGTTCTGCAATTTTTGCAGCGCGGGCTTCAGCAGCGGCCAGTTTGTCAGCAATTTTAGCTTCCAACTCGGCACGACGTTGTTCAAATTTTTCAACATTATCTTTAGTTGCAGGAACTGCTTTTCCCTGAGGGAAAAGGAAGTTACGTGCATAACCAGATTTTACAGTGACTTGGTCACCCAAACCGCCCAGGTTGGCGACTTTGTCTAGTAGAATGATTTCCATCTTTGCTACCTCTTATCTATTCGCCAACAATTATTTATGTGAATCAGTGTAAGGCAACAATGCCAGGAAGCGCGCGCGCTTGATAGCAGTTGACAACTGACGCTGATACTTGGCACGGGTGCCAGTAATACGGCTAGGTACAATTTTACCACTTTCAGTGATGTAATTTTTAAGTACAGCAGTATCTTTGTAATCAATTTCTTGCACGTCTTCAGCAGTGAAGCGGCAGAATTTACGACGTCTGAAAAAACGAGACATTATGATTCTCCTCTAAATTATTCGTCAGAAGAAGCTTCTGTAGTGTCTTCCACTACTGGCTTCTCTTCACGTCTGTCACGACGTTCTTCACGTGCATTTTCTTTAGCCATTGGAGAGGCTTCAGTTACCGCAGCTTTAGTACGCATAACCAGATTACGCAGGATCACATCGTTAAAACGGAACGCAGTTTCCAGCTCTTCAACAGATTCAGCAGTTGCTTCAGCGTTGATCAGCACGTAGTGCGCTTTGTGAATTTTATCGATTGGGTAAGCCAATTGACGACGGCCCCAATCTTCCAGACGATGAATTTGTCCACCATCTTTTTTGAGGATTTCGGTATAACGCTCGATCATACCGGGTACTTGTTCACTCTGATCAGGGTGAACCATGAACACGATTTCGTAATGACGCATCGTTGCTCCTTACGGTTGTAGCCTCGTACAGCTCAGCCATCACTGTTTGAGACAAGGAACTAAAAAGGGTTTAGGCTGAATTAAGGGCGCGAAGTTTATATAAAAGCCGCAAGGTATACAAGCTTATTTTAGCGATAACCCGCTGTTTACGCCCTATTGAGTTAATCTTGCCGGGTTATTGTCAGGTATTGAAGAGCTCATTCAACCGGACGAATACTCAGGTAATCAAATTCTGCCGGCACCTCGGGCGAGATACTGGTATTAAGCGAATAAACCTTACCATCCTGATTATCCGCCCATATGGCAGGCCTGCCGCTAAATTTTGGCACCGCATGGGTAGCAATAGTCCGCCACTTCAAAGGTTGTTCGGGTTGGTCAGAGTCATTAGGCAACGCAAAGGAGCCGATATATTTATTGCCTGTACGTTCAATCCGTAAATAAATGCTTTCCGCTTTTTTAACACCGCCGATACGATCTATATCGACTTTCTGCTGGTTGGCCTGACCTTCAAGCTCTTTATTAAAATAAGGCTGTCGAGCGACATTGTAACCATGGGGAAATCCGAAATAGCCAATTTGTAAAAAATTGTCTGCATCTTGCCAAAGGCCCATCGAAACGCCATTTTTTTGGTGTTGAATCGGTAAGGAAACACGGGTTTCCATTACAAAATTTTCATCTGGCACATTGTGACTGAGGATAAACTGGTTGCGTAAGCTATTTTCCTTACCCGCCATATGGCCTTTTTGGGTCACAATCAGCAAACTGGATTCAGCACTTTGTAACGCCCATCGGTTAGGATCCGGTTGAAGAATTTGCCAGTCAGGATTTAACTCTGGCTGGTCAAAATCGTCAAAAAAGAAAACTTCTCCATTTTTCCGTAAAGCCGCTCTGGGTAACTGGTTTAACTGGCGGTCAAAATTATCGGCTATCGCTTCGGCGCGGCTCACCAATTGATCAACTTCCGTTTTGAGTTGTTGTTCCTGTTCTCCATCACCTCGCTGACGAGCTTGCACAATGGCTTTAACCTTCCCTTCTAGTTCGGTCAACCTGGCAGCGAACTCCTGCCCGCCTTGCCTGCATTGGGCAAAACCTGCTGTATCAATCGCACCAGTATCATGGACCAGACAGCAGGCTTTTAAATTAAGTGCCGTAATTTGGGCTTTTTCGGTTAGATCCTGAATTTGCTGGCGTCCCAGTACCACCTCCCCTTCAGTATCCAGATGGGACAATTTAACCGAAAACTGGGTTTCGCTTTGCTGGAAAATAGATTCGCAGTTGGATGTGCCTGTGCGTAACCAGTCGAAACTTAACCAGATAACCAGTATCAACACCAAAGTGATGGCAAGCACTATCACCAGTTTCACAGAAGCACCTTTGGTTGGCAATGAATCGCTCATTGTTAGATTGGCTCAAGAAATAAGTAACGTGTAATTATAAGCCAAATAACCTGAGTTCGGGATAATAATCAATGACATAATGAATCAGCAGGTTTTATCACCCAATATGCTCGGCCCCTACCATAATCGCCACTCCGGCCAAAGCTATCACCGACCATAATGCGGTTTTGCCATTCACCTTTTCGCCCAGCACTTTAGCCACTAGCAAAGATAAAATTACGCTGGTGGCAAACAGGGTTTGTACAATTGCGGCTTTGGTGTAGGTAAAGGCCAGCATCTGTAAATACAAGGCGGCAAAGGTACCAATTAGCGTGGCGCCGGCGAATAACACCAAAGTTGGTTTGGGTCGGTCCATTTTAGGCAACCAGCGAGTACGTTTTATCAGCATCAGTAACACAATAATAGCCAAACCACCTGCCAGCCTAACCTGACTGGTATTGGCCGGGTCGGCATGGGTCTGGGTTAAAATGTCACGACTGATCACCGCCCCCAATGCCTGGCACAATGCCGCCAGTGCGGCATAACTGTATGCGCTTAACTGAAAAGCTTCCAACTGTTGGCGTTTCTGGATTTTCACCACCATATCCACGGCCAGGATCACCACTGCAATACCGAACCATTGTTGCCAGGTTAGCCATTCGGCAATCCAGGCCATTGCCAGCAATGCGGTAAATACCGGCGCCAGGGTTTCCACCACCAGAATTGACTGACTGTCACCAATTTTATTGAGTGACTGGAAAAAAAACGTATCGCCCAGACCTATACCGATAGCGCCGCTGATCAATAACCAGATTATATGGCTTTGCGACAGGTTAACTTCGGGATAAACATAAGTAGTGATCGGGATCAGGATAATCAACGCCACCAGCCCTTTCCACAGGTTTAATGATAATGGCGAAAAACTCGCACCCAATAATCTGAACATCCGGGCGGCAATGGCCCAACACAATGCGGTACTTAACGCGGCTATTTCACCTATCACTTAAACTCCTGAGTCTGAATTACCCGATAACGGGCCATATTGATTTAAAATGTTGCACTGTAATGTTGGCTAAGCTGCCTGAACATCGCCTGATGTTTCGCAGCCCATTGATAGCTTTTATCATTATATAAATGGTTGGCCGAGTTTTTGACAATCACCGTATCATTGGCCGGATCAACAAAAATATACTGACCATAAATACCCTGAGCCTGAAATTCACCATTACCGCCATTCGGGATCCACCACTGATAGCCGTAACCCGACTCGCTATCCGAGGCAGGATTATTTTTACCTGGCATCAAATGCGGAGCATCCGGGGTAACCGAATCAACAACCCATTGCCTGGGCACAATTTGCTGCCCCTGATGTTGGCCCTGATTCAAATACAGTTGACCAAAACGGGCATAATCACGTAACGATACATTCAGTCCGCCCAACGCCAGTTCCATGCCGGTATCATCCGCCAGCCAGTAAGCAGGATGTTCCATGCCCAGTGGTTGCCAGATTTTTTGTTGTAGATAGTCGCTAAGCGGTTGACCGGTGGCACGGGTCAAAATCATCCCCAACACCTGGGTATCAATGCTTACATAATGGTGATAAGTGCCTGGTTGTCTTTCCCGTTGCAGGGTTTTAGTGAAATCATCAAAGGATTGTCCCAGCGCCACGGTGCGGGAAAAGCGGTTAATATCCGAATTAAAATCGCCGTAGTCTTCGTTAAATTTTACCCCGGATGACATTTGCAGCACGTCTTTAATTCGTACCCCGTCATACCCGGAGCCTTTAAGTTCCGGCACATAATCGGTGACGGTCTGCTCAATACTGTCGATATAACCTTCGGCAATCGCGATGCCAAATAAGGCAGAAATAAAAGATTTAGCCACCGAAAAGGAAATATGCTGACCATTTTGGTGATGGCCCAGATAATAATTTTCGCTGACAATCACGCCATTTTTAAGCACCAATAAACCGGTGGTATTATTGGAAGCCAGAAACTCATCCAGATTGATGCTCTGGCCTTCAAATTCAAAGCTGTCAGGCAGCGGCTGGATATCAGTGCTTAGCGCATTGGGCTGGCTGGACGGTTTGATTTCGGTGGCATTAAACAACGCCGGCATATTCTGGAAGTTTTCGACGATTTTGTCTTTATCGTATAAGGTTACCACCGAATAAAAACGCATCAATGCGGTGGCATTAATGATTATCAGCAACAGGATGGCGCCAGCCATACCGAGCAACATACCTTTCCAGCTAAGCCATTTGTTCAAGATCCCTCTCCAGTCGTCGTTGCCTAATCCCGGCGAGAGTTTACCTGTAAATGGCCCTGGAAGTAATACCTCGATAAAAACAAGGACCTGTCACGGCCCTTGTTTATTCAGTTGAGGTTATGGCTTTTGCAGCAAGAGTTAATGACCAGACTGGAATGCGACTATCACCGGTGTACGCGCGGCTCGCCAAGCAGGGAAAAAGCCGCTAACAAAGCCGATAATCAGCGCCAGCATTGCTCCTTGCCAGAGCAATTCCGGCGTCAGTTGAAAGCTGAATACCACCTGGGTAAAGCTGCCGCCTAATGTGGAGGCATTTAAACCGTCAAAGAAAATAAACGCCGCAATAGCTCCCACCAGTCCACCCAAAGCTGCTAATACCATCGCCTCTACCATAGTCCCGACAAAAGCAGAGATATGGCTAAAACCTATTGCACGCAAGGTGGCTATTTCTTTGGCGCGATCCGATACCGAGGTATACATGGTGTTCAGCGCACCGGCAAGTGCACCTAAGGCCATAATGGTACTGATCACTCTGCCGAATATGGCCATATAGCTTAGACTCTCGCCCTGGGCAGAAAAATATTCAGCTTCCGTCTGGACATCCAGATTCAGTCTGGGATCATTCTCCACATAAGCTTTGATCTGCTCCAGGCTGGTGGGTGAATCCATTTGCGCCCGCACTGTCTGGTAACTGCTGCCACGATTATATAAGCTCTGGATCACTTTGGCGTCAGCCCAAAGTTCGCTTTCAAACACATTACCGCCGGTGGAAAATACACCGACTACCTTCCAGCTGTTTTTACCGGAACGGATCTCCTGCCCCAGTTCAAAACCGGCAAACTGACGCAAAATCCCCTCGCCGACCACCAGTTCATTGGTACCGGGGGTAAACATCCTGCCGCTGACCATGGCAAAGTTTTTGCGCATGCTTACACCGCGACTGTCCAGTCCGCGCAACGGGATATTGGCTTCGGTGCCAGTACTCTTTTTCACCCCGTCGACAATCACATATAACTCGGGGGACACAATCGCGCCTTGCTCGTCTTTGGCAATCCCCGGAGCGGTTTCAAGCAGATTAACCTGATCGCGCATCACCGAACTGTTCAACTCGGCGGCCGAGCCGGCACGGGTAAAAAATGCCACATTATCGGAACCGGCGCTGTCCATCGTCGCTTCAAACCCTTTCGCCATCGCCAAAAAGGCCAGCAAAATGGCCACGACGACCGCACTGGCCAATACCATGGCCAGAGACATCCACAAACGGCGCGGTAAGCTGCGAATATTCATTACCACCACGGCGGTACTTTGAGAAATTAATGTACTCATCATTAGCCCCTGTTAAATGCAGTAACAATATTCAGACGCAGCGCGTTCACCGCCGGGATCATCCCGGTAATCAGCCCCAGCAATAACATGTAAATTAATGCCTGAATAATAATGCTCTGGTCCAGTACCAAATTAGGCAGGAAACGGGCCAACTGGGCTGAAGCACCTTTAACCAGTATAAAAGCGGCACCTAAACCCAGTAATCCGCCTAAAAACGCCAGCAAGCAGGATTCCAGCAATACCATTTTGAAAATGCGGATGGACGAAAAACCCAGTGTTTTCAACACTGCAATTTCGCCAGTGCGTTCGCGGATTGCCAGCACCATGGTATTACCCACTACGATCAAGATGGTGAAAAAGGCCATAAAAACCACCCCGAAGATAATCAGCCCGATATTGCCAATTTGCTCGATAAAAGCTTTGTTAAACGCCTTTTCGGTACTGGTATCGGTTTCGGCGGAGGAATTGGCAAAACGTTCATCAATGGCTTTGGCCACTTGCTCATTCAGGGCCGGATCAGTGGTGGTTAGCACCAGCCAGCCCAGATAGTCGCCGCCCCAGGACTGGGTCTCCATAAAATATTTGTAGTGAAACAGCAGATAACCGGTATCCGTTTGCGCGTCAGCACCGGTAAAAATACCGTCCACCATAAACTCCCAGGTATGGCCGCCATCTTTTTTGGAGAAGATATTGGACGAAATGGGAATACGGTCGCCCACCTGCCAGTTATTCAATTTGGCCAGTCGCTCACCCACCAATATACCGCCCCGGTCATTCAACCAGGCCTGCTTTTGCTCCGGATCAACCACCAATTCACTGTACACGTCAAAATAAGTTTCAGGGTCCACCGCCATGGTCACGACCTGATTGGCTGGCTCCTGATAGTAACCACCAAACCAGTTGGCGTGGGTTACGTCTTTCACCCCATCAATATTCTTTACTTTATTGACATAGGCATAAGGCAAAGGCTGGGTGAAATTAATTTTATTCACCACCACCAGGCGATTGTCTGCCGACATTTCAATGCCGGAATTCAGTGCACCACGCAATGCCATTACTGCACCAAAAATCAGAAAGGCGATAAAAATGGCAAAGCTGGTTAAAAACAGCCGCATTTTCTTGCGGGTCAGATTTTTCAGAATAAGGTAGAGATCATTCATGTTGCTGCCCTTCCTGCACAAACTGGCCTTTATCCAGATGCAACGTATGGGTGGCGAATTTAGCCGCCGAAGGGTCGTGAGTCACCATTACAATCGTCTTGCCAAACTGACGGTTAAGTAACTGCAACATTTCCAGGATCTCGTCGGCAGTTTTACGATCCAGATCACCGGTTGGCTCATCACACAACAGTAATTTGGGATCGGACACTACCGCGCGGGCAATGGCCACCCGTTGTTGTTGACCACCGGACATTTCACCGGGCATATGTTTGGCCCTGTCACCTAAGCCCACCAGTTGCAGGGCCGTTTCCACCCGCTGTTTGCGATCTTTACTGCTCAGATTGGTCAGCAACAGCGGTAATTCGACATTTCTGGCCGCATTAAGCATTGGCATCAAATTATAAAACTGGAAAATAAAACCGATATTATTGGCACGCCATTTAGCCAGTTGCCCTTCTTTAAGCTGGTCTACCCGACTGTTATCAAACAGCACTTCACCGGAGCTGGGTTGATCGACTCCCCCCAGTAAATTCAGCAAGGTGGTTTTACCCGAGCCAGAAGGCCCCATAATGGCCAGAAAGTCACCTTTTTTAATCGTCATATTCAAATCATCAAAAATACTGATGGTTTCTTTGCCTTTGGTGAAACGCTTGGCGACGTTTTTTAGTACAAATAAACTCTCTTCACTCATGTTCTCTTCCTGTTGAATCAGATTTTAAGAAAGGCGACTTTAACGCCCATATCAGGCAGGATCCGTTCATCCTGTAGTTCGATTTTTATTCTGACCTGAACGGTGGCCTTGGCACGATCAGCAGTGGGAATAATCGCCACCACCGAGGCGGGAATGGTCCAGTCCGGATAAGCTTCCAGATTGGCCTCGACTTTTTGCCCGGGTTTGACCCGACCAATAAAAGATTCGTTGACGTCCACTTCAATCTCCAGCGACTGCATATCCACAATGGTACAAATCCCGGTACGGGTAAATCCGCCCCCGGCTGAAGCGGGTGCCACAATCTCGCCCGGCTGGGCATTTTTCACCGTAACGACACCGGCAAAAGGCGCACGAATGGTATGGTCATCCAGTCTTTCGCGCTGCCGGCGCACTTCAATGTTGGCCACCTTGATATCCGCTTCAATGCTTTTTAGATTGGCAGTCAGGCTCTGAACCTCGGTTTGTGAGCGGGTAATATCGGCTTCACTGGAAAACTTGTTGCTCGTCATGCGGGTCTGATTGCGTTGAGCTTCCTGCA
This sequence comes from Neptunicella plasticusilytica, assembly GCF_047922965.1. Classification (GTDB taxonomy): domain Bacteria; phylum Pseudomonadota; class Gammaproteobacteria; order Enterobacterales; family Alteromonadaceae; genus Neptunicella; species Neptunicella plasticusilytica. The sequence goes on along the minus strand of NZ_CP150481.1, from coordinate 1,176,226 downwards.
AAGTCGCTTCGGTCGATTCGCGGCGAGCCTGTAAAATACCAATTTGCGCCTGCGCGAAATCCAGATTGGCTTTGGCCAAAGTATCATCAAGGCGGGCAAGTACCTGTCCTTCTTCCACTGACATTCCTTCTTCCACGTCCACCTCTTTAATTAAGCCCATAATCTCGGCAGAAACCGTGGCCATGCGCCGGGCGGTGATATAGCCGGAGGAATTTAATATCGCGTTATTGTCATTTACTTTAGCTGGCGTCGAAGGGGCCGATTGACTATTAGCTGCTGTGGCTTTATTCGTGGAAGAACCTGACGGGGTAGTATTTGCTGCTTGCGCCGGAGCCGCGTCTGATCCAGATGCAAAGGTTAGGGTTAACCATACTGCCAGGGTGGAACAGACCAAGGCCAGCAAAATTGCCTGCCAGAGTTTGACTCCTGACACAGCTGGCGCTTCACTTCGATCAATTTGTAACTGCTGCAATAATTCACTTTTATTATTCACACTTCATTCCATTCATTTTTTAACGACATCTTTGCGGTTTAGTGTTGATCAACCACACAATATGCCCTTTAGTCGGATAGCCACCGGCTAAATCGACAGGTGTTTTTATTTCGTACAATAATTACACAATCGAATAGAAATGGAATAGGTCAAAAGTCACTTTTTAGGGATTATTTGGAAGCAGGGGATTAAGGTTTAAAGTTGAATAAACGGAATTCAAATATTCTTCATTATTGATAGTAATGAAGAATATTTGAACAGTTCATTTTTCGCTAGTGTTGTATCTTCCTGAAAAATCTCATGCGCGCAGTGGTTGTCGCAACCAAGATGAACAAAATAATCCATTCAAAACTGCCACTTCCCGATTTAGCAGAGGAAACTTGAGATGACTGCTTATAACGAGACTTATCCAATGGAAATGCGTCCGCTGAATCGACAACACCATCATTGTCATCATCGGTGTCCGCATTGTTACCTATACCATCTTTATCAGTGTCTAATATTTCAGAGCTATCAAAGGGAAAGGCATCTTCGGTGTCCAATTGACCATCATTATCATCGTCGGTGTCAGCGTTATCTCCTATGCCGTCCTGATCAAAATCGCTAGTTTCCTCAGGATCCAGAGGAAAAACATCATTTTCATCAAGTACTCCATCATTATCGTCATCAGAGTCAGCATTATTACCGATACCATCTCCATCAGAATCCATAGTTTCTAGTGGGTCAAGTGGGAATACATCCATACCATTGTCAACCCCATCACAGTCTTTATCGTTTTCTCGGACTTCATTTTTAGCAACGTGGAAGGCTGGTTCTGCTTTATAGTCCATCGAGTTACCGCTTGCATTAACTGCACTTAAACTAAGATCATAGAAACCGGGTTCCAAATCTGAAAGGACGGCTATATTTTGCTCATTTTGGTTAACTGTGCCTTGTACAAGCCATTCACTTTGTTTAGAAGGCCTAATTGAAAGTTGAAAATCCTTTCCTTCTATCCCATCTGCAAATTCAAAGCTAATTATCCCCCCACCACATTGAAGCTGTTGAGTGGCTTTATTCAACGAACTGATTCGCAAATCCTGAATGACGGGTGGAGCATAATCGACGTTATCTAAATCAAAATTTAGTTGTGTCGAGATCCGACTACTTCTCCCCTCCACAATATAATCATTGAAAACAATGTCTGTCACCACCTTTCCTTGCTGAACGGGTAACTGCAGATCTTGTGTGTTTCCTCCTGACAATAGTCTTACATATCTGTTATAAACCGTTGACTCGATATTATTGGTATTAAAGACTATTTTTCCGAGCCAATAACTGAAATCACTATCCTGATAAAAAGCTAACTTATCATTTTCAACAAAACTATATACGAAATCACCGTATTGGTTCTTTCTTATCCCGGCAGTCCAAAAAGGCAATAATTTACCGACCGTTAATTTGTATTCCTGTTGAACATCATATTCTTTTATTAGCTGGTTATTATAAAAATTGTAGAGCGCTAATTTTTTGTTTTGATTAATTTTAAATTGCGGACTAATAAACATTGGTGTCTCAACGTTACCACTATTCTGTTGATTTATTTGACTACTGAAATAGGTGTAATGTGAAGTCGTATTCAAGGGTGTTAAGTAATACGTCAGCCCTTCTGTAATACTTTCAAAAGGATATGTTGAAGCGGAACCAACACGATCTGTGTCGTCATAGATGTTCCCCTGATCATACACCCACGGCATAATAAGCGGGCTTTGCGTCACTGCGGACGTATTGAAATCTAAATATACACTTTGGTAATCTTGCTCTTGGATATCAATGTCTATATCGTTAGTAATAGGGCTTTCAAACTGATAGCTAAAATGAGTGACCTCTGAATATTTCTCGTTATGGAAATCAGAAAATACATTAAATACATAGCCTTCAGGAAAATTTGACAGGGCTACGGTGCGCTCTTCTCCTGACTGCAAACCCAATATATTGTTTTTAACAAAATCCCCTGTCGTCTTATCAAAAATTGAAAATCTAAATTGTGTTCTACCAAAATCTGCTTCGTCACCACCGGTTAGCCCCGTATCCCCACTTATTTTCTTACCAAGAGCATTTTCAACATTAAACACCAGTAAATTTTTAGCATCCGCTGGCGAAACCTCTAGTGACAAGGATTTTTCGAGAACCAGATCTCCATAATATAGAAACGCAATATTTGTCCCGTCACTTTCACTTTTTTGGGCAGCATCTGTGAAAAGATTGTAAATCCCAGGGGCTAGAAAAATGCGTTTGGTTTGTCCTGATAACCATTCTGGCGACCATATGTCTTGCCAACTGTCTGTCTTATTCCCTCTAAAATAGAGGTCTGCATAATTTTGTAGATAATCAGTAAATGTAATATCAATATAAGAACGATGAAATATCACTGCGGGTATACGGTATGTTTGCTCTCCAATATTTAACTTAACCATCGCACCAATCGCCGGTGAATTGACCGATAACGGTATAGTATTGGTATCTAAACTAAGATTGATATCGATTGTCTCAGACTGACCTGCCGGAATAGTTAATTCATAATCAGAACTGCTAAAGGTCAGAGCAGTATCGCTAACGTTATCAAAATCCAGTGTTAAATTAAGACTTTCACTACCTGGGTTTTCTATCGTCAACGGTAAACTTACGTTCATATTTTCCAATGAAAAATCAACCGCCCCAAAATGCAATACAGGAATACTAAAATTGACGGGTAATTCGGCTGCAGCCAATGCATCGATAAGACCCGCGCCTTCCGATCTGATATCATTTTCTATTGGTTTTGCAGTGCTCATTAGCGCTGCTTTTAGTTGCTCTGGGGTTCTTTCAGGTGCTATCTGCTTTAACAAAGCAACTACGCCTGCCACCATTGGAGAAGACATACTGGTTCCGCTGTAATTAGCATATCCCCCTCCTGGAATGGTAGATTTAATCGAAACACCAGGAGCAGCGACTTCAGGTTTTAAAATTTCGGCGCCCGAGGACGGATATCCTCTAGTGCTAAAATCGGCAATACTCTGGCCGCCTACACTAGCTGCAACTGTGATGGCTTTTTCTGAATCCGCTGGAGAACCAATTAAGTTTTTTGAGGCCGACGAGAAAGTATTATCATTCGGACCATCATTACCAGCCGACACCACCACAGTAATGCCCATATCGACAAGATGATTAACGGCATTTGTTAGCGCACTATCCTCAGATGTAGAGCCAAGACTCATATTTACAATATCTGCACCGTCGTCTGTACTCGGCTCCCCATCAGGGTCTAATGCAAACTCTAAACCGGCAATAATATCTGAGTTGTAGCAATACCCTTGTTCGCCACATACTTTAATCGCGAGTAAATTCGCAGCTGGTGCAATTCCTTTTAAGTTCCCATTCGCTGCAACAATCCCCGCCACATGGGTCCCGTGACTTTCATCATCAAATGGGTCTTCATCTTTATTAACAAAATCGTATCCACCGTAGACCTTACATTCTGGCCCGAAACACCCACCTAAATCGGGGTGGGTGTAATCAACGCCAGTATCAACAATCGCAACTTTTATCCCCTTTCCATCGATATCACTTTCCGCGAGCTGACTGATTCGCAGTTGATTAACGTTAATCACATTGTAATCTGTAACATCTTCAACAGAAGTGATTCTGTGCCGAACCTCTTTATAGATTCGTTTAACTGACTGGAATTTACTTAAGGTCTCAATTTGAGAAGGCTCGGCTGATATTACGACAGCATTCAATAATTGTTGAAACTGGCGACCGACAGTAACTTGGTTTTGAAATTGTTGTTGAATCGCGGTTTTAAACTCAGTTTGTTCAGCATTAACGCGTGCTTTAAAGTTAGACACTGTTTTACTACTTCGTGCCCCTTTTCTAGCTGCTAACTTTTGGGAAATGCTTTGTTCCTTTAGCTCAACTATATATTTGTTATGCGATGGTTTAGTAGATAGACTAGTTGTTACCCTCTGTTCGCTTTGCCCATACGACAACGAACTTAACCCTAATGCAAAAATTAAATAGAAAAAAACGTTGCTTTATTCAAAACACATCCCTTTGTTTTTACGGCCTAATAAACCAATTATTTTGCTTGAGTTAACATCTGAAGGCAATAACCACCAAATTTAAATAATTACAACAAACTGATAAATCAGAATAAAAACTCACGATCAGTCCTTCCCTGTGTTGGCTCGGCTATTTGGGTAATAGAAGATACCTGAGTGGCATCGAGCATTTAGCTGGTGGAAAACGACTAAATCAAGCTAGAGACTCACGAAAGGTTGAAGTTGCAAGTTATCAGGCAATCAAAGTACATTTATCTAGCCCCCACAACTTTTTTCTTTACTATTTCAAATACATATTTCAAGACGAGTAATTTAAGCCGGAATTTAGCTTTTTTTTTTCCTTCTAGACTATAGTTAATCTGCCGTAACAACGATGTAACACTAATGTTAATTTGCAATTTGGAGAATACATCATGGGTACACAATCTGATCAACAAAAGAAACGTCAACAAGAGGATAAACAAAAAGATTATGCTCGCCAGAAACCTGGGCAACAGAAAAAACCCGGCGTTCCTGAAAGGTAAAACGTACTAAGTCAAAAGTAGGGTAAATGGATTTGATGTACCTACTTTATCCATTACTCAATTTAATCATGTATTTTCTTGTCTGCTTTGTTCCACTTCGTTGAAGACAGCAACGACAAACTAAACTGCTTTTACCCCACCTTTGCTGGTCGCGAGAAACCATCCTGCATTTTTCTGAATTGCTCGAATGATCACAGTTTAAAATTTCTATCAGTGTGTCCCTGAGCCCGTTTGACCGCAATTCGCTGATTTTTTCCACTGATAACCTTGATTTGATTAAGGGTTTCCTTGGCCAAGATCTTCCGCTCGTTCACACTCCAAATTTTGTGGTACATGCACTTAATCACGCGATTGGTATCCGGTGAACGCTGGATTAGCTGGTTGGCTAACTCGGTTGCTGCTTGTAACGGTGAATCGGCGATTTGCGTAATCAGTCCAAGGGACAAAGCCTGATTGGCATCGATAGTTTCGCTGCTCATGGCCAGTTTAATCGCCTGATCACCTGCAACACATTCGCGCAATGCCACCGTACCGCCCATATCCGGGATTAACCCCCAGCGGGATTCCATAATGGATAGCGAGCAATCAGGCGAAGCGATACGAAAATCGCCGCCCAGCGCAATTTGCATGCCACCACCCCAGCATCTGCCGTGTAACGCCATAATCACCGGCACCTTTAACCGCCTCCAACCCACGCTGACACGCTGGGCCAGATTGGCGTTACCTGGTAACCACTTCCACAACAGCTTTAGCGCACTGGATTTATCCGCCAGTACCGATTTAACATCCAGCCCGGAGCAAAAACTGTCACCGTTAGCCGATACGATGACCACACGGATGGTGCGATCAGCGTTAATTTTTTTAATTACACTGTCAATGGCTTGGAACATCGCCAGATCCAGCGCGTTGTGTTTTTCTGGACGGTTTAAATTAACCAGGGCGATGCCTTGCTCAATAGATAGTGTAACGCGATTTTCAGACATACAAATTGACCGATATGGTTTATATCATTCCACCTTATCAGATCCGACCAGATGGAGCTACAGCGTCTATTTTGTGAGGATAATTACTGCTGGCAAAGCCATTTTATGGCATCGGACTCGTTGTAAAATATTTCAACGATACGCCCCGCTTGCTTTGAACGCTCTATTGCAATGGGATTAAGCTCATGCCCTTTGTTATAAATTACGGCCACCAGTGCATTAGCTTGTTCTTTTCTGGATGCGGCGTATGTGCCCCATATTTTTTGTTCGGTCTCGGTCATTCTGGTTGAGGACTTTCGCGTGTCTATCAGTAATTTAGGCCTGTCACTATCGATAAAATCGCAATAAAGTTCATGAATAATATTCATGCGCTCCTCGAGGGTGACCTCACCAAGATAAACTATCTTAATGATCGGTGAATCTTCGAGCTTCGATATCTCATACGACATTTTGGTCTTTTCCAGAAAAAGAACATAGAGAAGTTATAGATGTCGAAGCCTGAATTTAAAACCTAATATTAAAGTTACAACACCACTAAATCATCACGATGAATGGCTACGTCCTGGCTGTGATAGCCAAGTATGGTTTCGATGGCGGAACTTTTTTCGCCGCGAATTTTCCGCAACTCGGTTGCGGAATATAACGCCAACCCAATGGCAAAACTTTTGTCGTCGAAACGGATTTCCACCGCATCTCCGGCATCGAACCGCCCTTCGACATTGTGGATCCCGGCTGGTAGCAATGATGCACCGCGATCGGTAATCGCCTGATATGCGCCTTTATCGACGCTTATTTTGCCCTTTGCTTTTAAACTGTTTTTCAGCCAATGCTTTTTGGCTTTACGAAACGACTGTGCCGGCATAAACAAGGTACCGGGATTTTGCCCCTGATTCAGTTGGCTGAACACTTCACTATTGCGACCATTAACAATCAAGGTTTGAATCCCCTGCTGGCAGGCTTTATTCGCTGCCTGCAGCTTGCTTTGCATACCACCGGTGCCAACCAATGAACGCGTACTGCCTGCCAGCTGCATTATGGCCGGTTCAATCCGTTCGACTTTTTTAATTAATTTAGCCTGAGGATTATTTTTGGGATCGGCATCGTACAAACCATCCACATCGGTACAAATAATCAGGGTTTCAGCATCGGCAACCATCGCCACCAGCGATGCCAGATTGTCATTATCGCCGAATTTCAGCTCATCGGTGACCACACTGTCGTTTTCGTTAATGATCGGTAGCACATCATTTTTTAGTAACTCGCGCAGAGTATTTTTGATATTCAGAAAACGTTGGCGATGACCAATATCGTCGTGGGTTAACAATATTTGTGCGCAAGGAAAGTCAAACAATCTTGCCCAGTTGGCCATCATCCGGGTTTGTCCAACAGCCGCCATCGCCTGTTTTTCGGCGATTGAAGTATGGCCGTTAAAGCCAATAGCATTGCGCCCGGCCGCCACACTGCCGGAAGACACCAGAACCACTTCTTTACCATTTGCGCGGCTTTGAATGATAAAACGGGCTAAAGCCAGTAAATATTCGGTTTTACATCCGTCACCTTGCGGGGCGATAAGTGCGCTGCCGACTTTGATTACTGCTCGCTGCCAGCTAAATTCGTTTGTTGTCATTTCCTTGTTCCGGTCAATATTGGCGACTTGTGCTTTATCCTGACTCCTGCTGCAGTGGAAGTCATGAATTTAGCGGGGCTGAAAAACCTGTTAGCAGCTCCAAGATGTGCCTTTTGAGGCAATCCTGAAACTCGCATTTGTCTGTGAATTGGGTATAAAATACGACGCATAGCGATAACAAGGCAATATAAATATGTGGAATAATTTTATTGGTGTAATTTCAATACTTTTTTATATCACCAATACCATTTTCTGGGCTATCCCCATTATCCTGGGTTCAGTGCTTAAATTGATCCCGATTAAAATCTGGCGAACAGGGGTTACTCATATACTGGATGCCTGCGCAACAGCCTGGGTGACAGTTAATCACCTGATTCAAAGCCTGACCAGCAATACGAAATGGGACGTGAAAGGACTGCAAAACCTGTCTTCGAAAGACTGGTATCTGGTGATAGCTAATCACCAGTCCTGGGTGGATATTTTGGTCCTTCAACGTGTTTTTAATCGCAAAATCCCGTTTTTAAAGTTTTTTCTTAAAAAAGAGCTTATCTGGGTTCCGGTTCTGGGGCTGGCCTGGTGGGCGTTAGACTTCCCTTTTATGAAACGCTACAAGAAAGACTTTTTGCTCAAACATCCGCACCTGAAAGGTAAAGATCTGGAAACCACCCGCAAGGCCTGTGAGAAGTTCCGCTACAAGCCCGTTAGCGTGATGAATTTTGTAGAAGGCACACGCTGGACGGCAGCTAAGCACAAATATCAACAATCACGTTTTCAGCACTTGCTTATGCCACGCGCTGGCGGCATCGCGTTTGTGCTTAACAGCATGGGCGACCATCTGCACAAATTACTGGATGTAACAATCCATTATCCCGGTGGCGTGCCCAGTTTTTGGGACTTTATTTGTGGTAAAGTCAAAAAAATTAATATTGATGTCAAAGTATTACCCATTCATCCACATCTACTGGGGGATTACTTTGATAGTGCAGAGCAACGTGAGAAATTTCAGACTTGGCTTAACCTGTTATGGCAGGAAAAAGATCGCACGTTGCAACAATTGTCGGCACAAGGGTAATAAAAACATGCTGAATTTTTTACCGGTTTTTATCCTTTTTCCTCTCAATGTGTTGCTACAAATTGCCAACCTGATCTGGTGGGCAACACTAATTATCCTGTTAGGACTGGTTAAGCTGGTTATCCCGTTACCTCCGGTGCGTAAGTTATTAACCTCCTTACTCAATTATTGTATGCATGGCTTTGGCATTGTCAGTGTGGCCTTTATCAACCTGACCAATAAGGTGGAATGGGACGAACAGGCTGAAGGCGAGTTTGATCGTCATGGCTGGTATTTGATTATGGCCAATCATGTCAGCTGGATTGATATATTCCTGCTCGCCCGCTTTGCTGCACACAGAATGCCAGCGACCAAGTTTTTTATTAAACAGGAACTGTTGTGGGTTCCTTTTATCGGCCTCGGTTCATGGGCATTAGATATGCCCTTTATGAAGCGTTACAGCCGTGAATTTGTGGCTAAATATCCACATTTGAAAGGTAAGGACATTGAAGCAACCCACAAAGCCTGCGAAAAATTCAAACTGACGCCCACCACTATCGTAAACTTTGTGGAAGGTACCCGCTTCACGCCCTACAAGCACCAAAAATCACAAAGCCCTTATACTCATTTACTGCCGCCTAAAGCTGGCGGTGTGGCTTTTACATTGGCTGCGATGGGTGAGCTGTTCTCCAATCTGGTGGATATCACTATTGTTTTCCCACACAACAAGTCCAATGTGATGTATGAAATGCTCTGTGGCCGACTGCACAAAGTGGTCATTCGGGCGCGGGTACTTCCCATTGATGACAGGATTATCGGTGACTATTTTAATGATTCTGTTTTTCGCTATCGTTTTCAGGCTTGGCTTAACCAGCTATGGCATGATAAAGATAAACTGACCGAACAAGTTAATCAGATATCTTAGAAAAACTGAGGAAATAAATGGAACCAATCAAAGGGTTAAGTCAATGGATCGTCGACCTGCTGAGCTATATGGGTGTTTCGGCCGAAGCTGGCTCTACCAATTATCTTGTTGCCGCCGTTGTCACTTTAGTCATTATCGCCTGGCTGGGTTATGCAATTGCCTCTTTCGTCATCCGTAACATTGTATCGCGCTGGGTTAACCATAGTAGAAACAACTGGGACGACGAATTACACAAACACGGATTTTTCCGGCGTTTTTCCCATATGGTGCCTGCACTGGTACTGTATTTATGTTCGCCGTTGCTTATCGAGGAAGAGCATTTATTACTGGCGATTTTAACCAAAACGGCACTAATTTATATTTTGCTGGCAGCTATTCTGGCTGCAAACGCCATTCTCAATACCATCTCTGATGTTTACAACGCCTCCCATCTGGCACGCAAAGCTCCAATCACCGGTTTTATTCAGGTAGTCAAATTACTGTTAGCCATAGTTGCAATCTTGTTGGTGGTATCCAATTTACTGGATAAGTCACCTTTATTACTCTTGTCCGGCTTGGGTGCTGTCACTGCCGTATTATTACTGGTATTTCGTGACGCTATTTTAGGTTTTGTGGCCGGTATCCAGATTGCCGCTAACCGGATGGTAACAAATGGTGACTGGATCGAGATGAGTAAATACGGGGCCGACGGTAACGTGCTGGAAGTCGGCTTGACTACGGTCAAAGTGCAAAATTGGGATAATACAATTACTACCATCCCTACCCATGCGCTAATTTCGGAATCGATTCGCAACTGGCGAGGTATGCAGGAATCCCAAGGACGGCGTATCAAACGTTCTATCTATATCGATATCAAATCAATCCGTTTTTGTGACACAGAACGCTTGGATAAATTCAAGAAAGTCCGTTACATCAAACAATATATACAAGACAAGGTAGATCAGGTTTCGACTTACAACAAAGACAATGATCTCACCGAAGAAGATTTACTCAATAGCCGTCGTTTAACTAATATCGGTACTTTTCGTGCCTATATGGAGCATTATTTGCGCCAGCATCCGCAGATTAATCAAGATTTGACCTTGATGGTGCGTCAACTGGCTCCAACGGAATTGGGTGTCCCTCTGGAAGTATATTGCTTTAGCAGCAATAAAAACTGGATTGAATATGAAGGGATCCAGTCTGACCTATTTGATCATTTTCTGGCTATGCTACCTCTTTTTGAACTACGGGCATATCAACGTATTAGCGATGATGGCCGTATAGAGCAATAAATCCCCCCAATTCGGGATAGTTAACCCCAACTCGGGATAAGAAATGTCGTTTATATTTACAAAGGGTAAATAATTCAGATAGTTATATTATTCACTCAAAACCATTGTTGAATAAATAGTTTACTCAATGACGACATTTTTGTGCCTGGCAAGGCGGGGTTTCGTACGTCATAGCTGGCTATGACTAGAAAGCCCAACGCTGCCAAGTGCAAAAAGAGCGTTATTGAGAGGCGTGGCTTATCCCGAGCTGGGGTTAGTTATTAATCGACAGCTCCTGTCCAGATTCAGATTAACTTTGCTACCCGGAAATCAGATATAAAAAAACCGGCTGGATAGCCGGTTTTTGTGATCTAAAAGCTATGGCTTAAGAGCGCGGAGCACGCCCTGCTTGCTTACGCAGATTTTCTGTTAGCAGCTTTTTACGAATACGAATGCTGACCGGTGTGACTTCTACCAGTTCATCGTTATCGATAAATTCCATCGCCTGCTCCAGCGACAATTTAACCGGTGGTACAAGGGTTTGTGCTTCATCGGTACCGGAAGCACGAACGTTGGTCAGTTGCTTACCTTTAAGTGCGTTAACCGTCAGATCGTTATCACGACTGTGAATACCGATAACCATACCTTCATACACTTCCACACCGTGGCCGATAAACAAGCGTCCACGTTCCTGCAAGTTAAACAGGGCGTTAGTCAGAGCTTTACCTGTAGCGTTGGCAATTAACACACCATTTTTACGCTGACCGATAGTACCGCCTTTATGTGGTCCATAATGATCAAATGTATGATACATCAGGCCTGAGCCCGACGTCATTGTCATAAAGTCGGTCTGAAAACCGATTAAGCCGCGGCTAGGCATAATGAAGTCCATACGGATACGGCCTTTGCCATCTGGAGACATATCAGTCAGCTCTGCTTTACGCGTGCCTAACTGCTCCATTACGGAACCCTGATGCTCTTCTTCACAATCGATAGTCACTGTTTCAAAAGGTTCTTGTAGCTGACCATCAACAGTACGTACTATAACTTCCGGACGCGATACAGCCAGTTCATATCCTTCACGGCGCATGTTCTCAATCAAGATGCCTAAATGAAGTTCACCACGGCCTGAAACACGGAATTTATCCGGATCATCAGTCTCTTCAACACGCAACGCAACGTTATGTACGAGTTCTGCTTTAAGACGATCCAGGATATTACGTGAGGTAACATATTTACCTTCCTTCCCAGCAAAAGGAGAAGTATTGACCTGGAACGTCATAGTAACTGTAGGTTCATCCACCGATAACGCCGGTAAGGCTTCAACTTGATTCTGATCGCAGATGGTGTCAGAAATTTTCAGCTCACCTAAACCGGTAATCGCGATAATGTCACCCGCGTTAGCTTTTTCGACTTCGTGACGATCCAGACCGAGGTAACCTAGCACCTGACCCACTTTACCGTTACGTTTGCTACCATCGGCGCCAACAATAGTGACGGGCTGGTTAATTTTCACCGAACCACGGGTTACACGACCCACACCGATTACTCCTACATAAGAGTTGTAATCCAGCTGGGAAATTTGCATCTGAAACGGTCCATCTATGTCGGCAGGAGGCGGTGCAACATGCTTAACGATGGTTTCAAATAACGGCGTCATGTCCTCGCTAGGCTGATCCGCATCGAGTGATGCCCAACCGTTTAATGCAGAAGCATAAACCACCTGAAAATCCAGTTGTTCATCTGTCGCTCCCAGATTATCAAACAAGTCAAAGACCTGATCCATAACCCAGTCAGGGCGGGCACCTGGCTTGTCTATTTTATTGATAACGACAATAGGTTTAAGACCTTGGGCAAACGCTTTTTGGGTAACAAAGCGTGTTTGCGGCATGGGGCCTTCCTGCGCGTCAACCAATAGCAATACTGAGTCTACCATTGACATTACACGTTCTACTTCACCACCAAAATCGGCGTGTCCCGGAGTGTCAACGATATTGATACGATAATCGTTCCATTTAATCGCGGTGTTCTTGGCTAAAATGGTGATACCGCGCTCTTTCTCGATATCGTTGGAATCCATCACCCGCTCTTCGGCTTCACCGCGGCTGGCTAGCGTACCCGATTGCTGTAACAGCTTATCAACTAACGTAGTTTTGCCGTGATCGACGTGCGCAATGATCGCAATATTCCTCAATTGCTCTACTGAGGGTTGTTGTGCTGTCATGATAATCTCTATATGTAAAATGTTACCGGAAATACTGGCGGCGGATTGTACAGGGTAATGAATCAATTAGCGACGATACTTTATTAGGTTGAAGAATTTTTTAGATTATTTAATCTTTTTGCTAATCTCCCGGTTATAGCTTTTCACACAAGTACTTGGCGCTATCTCGTTATTTTCCTTGCATAAACGACCTTTTGCACCAAAATGATCTAGCATGGATCATTTTGGTGCATGATTTTAGCGATAAAAATAGATGGATGCCAAGTACAGAGCCTGTATTCTCTGAACGAAATCAGATACGCTGAATTGGCACGATAATAGCTATAGATTCCCGATAGAAATTTTGAAAATTTATTTCAGATTCAACTTAACGTCTTTGTACTTTTACCGGAGGACATAATGTCAGTAGAAAAGGCTTTAGAATTAATAAAAGAAAGTGAAGCGAAGTTTGTCGATTTACGTTTCACAGATACTAAAGGAAAAGAGCAACATGTCTCGATTCCAGCACACCAAGTTGGGGAAGAGTTTTTCGAAGAAGGCAAAATGTTCGACGGTTCTTCTATATCCGGCTGGAAAGGAATCAACGAATCAGACATGGTATTGATGCCAGATGCCTCCTCTGTTGTTGTCGACCCTTTTGCTGAAGAAACTCAGGTAAACGTACGCTGCGACATTCTAGAACCTAACACTATGCAAGGCTATGACCGCGACCCACGCTCAGTTGCCCGTCGCGCCGAAGATTATCTAAAAACTACAGGTATCGGTGATACTGCATTCTTTGGCCCTGAGCCAGAATTCTTCATGTTTGATGATGTACGTTTCAACTCTGGTATGTCCGGCTGTTTCTATGAAATAGACTCCAGCGAAGCCAAATGGAATTCAGGTTCTGAATATGACGGCGGAAACCTGGGTCACCGTCCAGGAGTAAAAGGCGGTTATTTCCCGGTACCTCCTGTTGATTCAGCTCATGATATCCGCGCAGCCATGTGTTTAGTGATGGAAGAAATGGGCTTGGTTGTTGAAGCGCATCACCATGAAGTTGCGACTGCCGGTCAGAACGAAATCGCTTGTCAATTCAATACATTGGTTAAAAAAGCTGACGAAGTGCAAATCTATAAGTATGTTGTACACAACGTCGCCCACGCTTATGGTTTGTCTGCCACCTTTATGCCTAAGCCACTGGTTGGCGACAATGGTTCAGGTATGCACGTACACCAATCAATCAGCAAAGATGGTAAAAACATTTTTGCCGGTGACAAATACGGTAATCTGTCTGAAGAAGCCTTGTACTACATTGGCGGTATTATCAAGCACGCGCGTTCGATCAACGCCTTCACTAACCCGTCTACCAACTCTTACAAGCGTTTGGTCCCAGGTTTTGAGGCTCCTGTTATGCTGGCTTACTCTGCCCGTAACCGTTCTGCTTCAATTCGTATTCCACACGTCACCAGCGACAAGGCTCGTCGTATCGAAGTTCGCTTCCCGGATCCGACTGGTAACCCATACCTGGGCTTTTCAGCCATGCTAATGGCTGGCCTTGACGGTATCCAGAACAAGATCCACCCTGGCGATGCGATGGATAAAGATCTGTATGATTTACCAGCTGAAGAAGCAGCAGAAATCCCGACCGTTGCAAGTTCGCTGGAAATGGCATTGGACGCACTGGACAATGACCGCGAATATTTGACTGCTGGCGGCGTTATGACTGATGACATGATCGATGCCTATATTGAGCTTAAACGTGCTGAAGTTGAAAAACTGAGCATGACAACTCACCCTGTTGAGTTTGAAATGTACTACAGCTTATAAGGTCTGATACCTTTATAATAAGCCCGCATTTTTGCGGGCTTTTTTATTTGTCGCTGGCGCACTAAACTAACAATAAGCTCTCAATCAAGGTTGCAGTAATGCGGTTAACTTATTTGCTATTGTCTATTTTTCTGCTGTGCATGCCATGCCATGCAGGTCAGTTATATAAAGTGGTACAAGAAGACGGAACGGTAATTTACACCGATATGCCCGCAGCCAATGCCATCCCAGTAGATTTATCCAGTGCCAATAGTGCTGTTATGCCCGCCTTTGATGCCAAGCTTCCTGCCAAACAAAAAAAAACATCCAACAATAAACCTGCGGTGCAATATGCGCTGGAGATCAGTCAACCGGCCGATCAGCAAACCATCCGTAATAACAGCGGTGATATGTCCGTTATAGCCAAGATCACTCCCAACACCAGTGGCCTGGCGCAACTTTTCCTGGATGGAAAAATGATTATGCAGCAGGCCAGTCTGAATTTTGATCTGCATAATATTAATCGTGGTGAGCATGTCATCAAGATTAAATTAGTAAGTCAAACAGGCAAGCTTATTGCATCTAGTCAAGATAGGGTATTTTACTTGCACAGGGCATCGGTACTGAATCGGTCTAACTAAGACTGTCAGCACGATCCGGCGGTCAAATAGTTATTTTTATTAGGGTGTGTTGAACCCGGCTTTCAGTTTCTGTCTGCCTTATCGCAAGGTAGATTGCGCACGACGCAATATTTGTTTCGTGGCGTAGATAAGCTGTTGCCCACAAACAAAATCGACACTTTCTAATCATCAGAAAACTAATGCACCAGTTTGGTGCGCAGGATATAGTGTTCGGATGTTATCAAAATCAGAAAAGATCAATTTAACTCAATATCTCACCACTGCCATTATGTTGGTCGATGAGAGCCTGACGATATTAACGGCCAATCCTGCGGCAGAAACGCTAATGGAAATTAGCATCAACCGGCTGGTTGGCTTGCCATTACCTGAACTATTTAGCAGCAGTACACTGCATGTTGGCCGCCTTTATCGCACGCTAAAGCAGGCCGGCAGCTTTTCTGATAGTGAAGTTCAGATCATTTTTCCGGATGGCAGACACAGTCTGGTCGATATCACTATCAGTCAAATTGAGCTAAAAGGTAAATCGCACCTGGTGATGGAAATCAAACCTATCGATCAGCAAAAAAGGATCAGCAAAGAAAACCTGCAATGGGCGCAACAACAAGCGGCAAAAGAGCTTGTCCGCGGGCTAGCCCATGAAATTAAGAATCCGCTGGGCGGTTTGCGTGGGGCAGCCCAATTACTCGGAAAACAACTGGAAAGTGCCGAGTTACAAGAATTTACCGAAATCATTATCGAGCAGGCAGACAGGCTGACCAATCTGGTGGATCGATTACTCGGTCCGAATAAGTTGTCCAGTTTTGAACTGTATAATGTGCATGAAGTACTGGAGAAAATACGTAATTTACTCAACCTTGACGCTATTAGCGACATCAAAATTAGCCGAGATTACGATCCCAGTATTCCCGATCTTTGGATAGATCCGGATCAGATACAACAGGCTGTACTGAATATTGCCAGAAATGCCGTACAAGCGTTGCAAGGCAAAGGATCTATCCAGTTTGTTACTCGGATTGAGCGACAACTCACTATTCATGGGCAGCGTTTCCCTCTTTGCGTAAAAATACAAATAATTGATAACGGCCCTGGTATCCCGATAAAACTTAGAGACACCCTATTTTATCCGATGGTAACCGGCAAAAAAGATGGTACCGGCCTGGGCTTATCGATTGCGCAAAACATTGTCGATCACCACAAGGGCAAGATTGATGTAGAAAGCTGGCCCGGACACACCGAATTTAATATTTATTTACCCATAATTGAGAATAAGGAAACCAGTTGATGGACTACGCACCAGTTTGGATCGTTGATGACGACAACTCAATTCGCTGGGTATTGCAAAAAGCATTACAGGCGGAAAATATTGAGTGTTTCAGCTTTTCCGATCCAAGAGATGTATTGTTGCAGCTGGAAACAGCGCAGCAGCCGGAAGTCATTATTTCCGATATCCGCATGCCGCATATGGATGGCATGCAGTTACTTAACGAGGTACAGAGCAAATTTCCCGACTTACCTATTATTATTATGACCGCTCATTCGGACCTTGATTCTGCAGTTAATGCATTTAAAGGTGGTGCCTTCGAATATTTGCCTAAACCCTTTGATATTGATGAAGCGATTAGCCTGATCCAGCGCGCCTTGAATCAGGCCAGAGAAAATGCCCGTCAGCAACAAAACGACAATTATCCGACCACTGAAATTATTGGTGAAGCCCCCGCCATGCAGGAAGTTTTTCGGGCGATTGGCAGGTTATCCCGCTCCAGCATCAGTGTGTTGATTAATGGCCAGTCTGGTACAGGTAAGGAGCTGGTCGCCAATGCACTGCATCGCCACAGTCCAAGAGCTAAAGAAGCTTTTATCGCACTTAATATGGCGGCCATTCCGGCAGACTTAATTGAATCAGAACTGTTTGGACACGAAAAAGGCGCCTTTACTGGGGCGCAAACGACCAGACAAGGACGATTCGAGCAAGCCAATGGCGGAACCTTATTTTTAGATGAGATTGGCGATATGCCGCTGGATGTGCAAACACGCTTGCTCAGAGTATTAGCTGACGGACAGTTTTATCGGGTCGGCGGACACAATTCAGTAACCGTCGATGTGCGTATTATTGCCGCGACTCATCAAAATCTGGAACAGCGTGTCACAGAAGGAAAATTTCGCGAAGATTTATTTCATCGCCTGAATGTAATCCGAATTCACATGCCTCAGTTATCGGAAAGACGTGAGGATATTCCAGCGTTAGCAAACCGCTTCCTACGCCAGGCAGGAAAAGAGCTAAGTGTCGATTGCAAGACATTGCATCCAAAGACAATCGATATTCTGACCAAACTTCCCTGGCCAGGTAACGTTCGACAACTGGAAAACATGTGTCGCTGGTTAACCGTAATGGCCAGCGGACAGGAAATACTGCCAGAAGATCTTCCACCAGAGCTTCATCAACAACAAATATCCGTTAAAGAACCCTTGTCGGGTGATGCTCAGTGGTACGACTTACTATCCGTCTGGGCAGATAAGCAACTCAATACCGGCCAGAAAAACATCCTTGATGAAGCACAGGGAATATTTGAAAAAGTTCTGCTGGAAAGGGCTTTGCATTTTACCCGAGGCCACAAACAGGAAGCCGCCAAACGACTTGGCTGGGGAAGAAACACCCTCACCCGAAAGCTTAAAGAGCTGGATATGTAGAAGTCAAGATAGCGAAACTCCGGGCATCCTGCCCTTTGCCCTGCGGGCCATCGTCGTGCCTCCGATGTTCAAATTCGTTCCGGACGAATTGGTCACATGGGGGTGAAGGCGGTGCTTTCAGGAACACCGTTCCTGCCGCCTGAACGACGTTCATGGATGAACGGCTGGAGGTTGCTACATGGATGTGTGACAGATGATTGCGTCGCGTATCGCCGGGCGTGATGACAGCACGATGGGGTGGGTTTCCCCACGAGGCTGGTACTGCGCGGCAGCGTTTAGAGAATGGGCTATCCATAACATACTGGCAGGATGCGGCCATGTCGAATTCCAACCATAAAAAAAGGGCTACCCAATCGGGTAGCCCTTTCTCTAATTGGGAGTCTGGCGGTGTGCTACTCTCACATGGGGAAACCCCACACTACCATCGCCGCTAATACGTTTCACTGCTGAGTTCGGAATGGGATCAGGTGGTGCCGTATCGCTATGGCCGCCAGACAAAGACGGTTAACAATTTCAGAAAGCTGTTTGTTTATATTAGTGCTCAAACTGGTGGTTCAAGTCTTACTCTATCTCGTTCGAAGCTCGTTGCTCGTCACTCGTAGCTGTTTCTTGTACTTGTCATCAACAACCCAAATGCTTTAAAGCCACTTTGGCGTTGTATGGTTAAGCCTCTCGGGCAATTAGTACAGGTTAGCTTAACGCATTACTGCGCTTCCACACCCTGCCTATCTACGTCGTAGTCTTCAACAACCCTTCAGGACAGTTAAACTGTCAGGGATGACTCATCTCGAGGCTCGCTTCCCGCTTAGATGCTTTCAGCGGTTATCAATTCCGAACGTAGCTACCGGGCAATGCCATTGGCATGACAACCCGAACACCAGCGGTTCGTCCACTCCGGTCCTCTCGTACTAGGAGCAGCCCCTCTCAATCATCCAGCGCCCACGGCAGATAGGGACCGAACTGTCTCACGACGTTCTAAACCCAGCTCGCGTACCACTTTAAATGGCGAACAGCCATACCCTTGGGACCGACTTCAGCCCCAGGATGTGATGAGCCGACATCGAGGTGCCAAACACCGCCGTCGATATGAACTCTTGGGCGGTATCAGCCTGTTATCCCCGGAGTACCTTTTATCCGTTGAGCGATGGCCCTTCCATTCAGAACCACCGGATCACTATGACCTACTTTCGTACCTGCTCGACGTGTCTGTCTCGCAGTTAAGCTGGCTTATGCCATTGCACTAACCTCCTGATGTCCGACCAGGATTAGCCAACCTTCGTGCTCCTCCGTTACTCTTTGGGAGGAGACCGCCCCAGTCAAACTACCCACCAGACACTGTCCTCAATCCCGATTAGGGACCCGAGTTAGAACATCAAACATACAAGGGTGGTATTTCAAGGTTGACTCCAAGCAAACTGGCGTCTCATCTTCTAAGTCTCCCACCTATCCTACACATAGGGTCAATGTTCAGTGCCAAGCTATAGTAAAGGTTCACGGGGTCTTTCCGTCTAGCCGCGGGTACACAGCATCTTCACTGCGATTTCAATTTCACTGAGTCTCGGGTGGAGACAGCGTGGCCATGATTACGCCATTCGTGCAGGTCGGAACTTACCCGACAAGGAATTTCGCTACCTTAGGACCGTTATAGTTACGGCCGCCGTTTACCGGGGCTTCGATCAAGAGCTTCGCTTGCGCTAACCCCATCAATTAACCTTCCGGCACCGGGCAGGCGTCACACCGTATACGTCATCTTTCGATTTAGCACAGTGCTGTGTTTTTAATAAACAGTTCCAGCCACCTTTTCACTGCGGCCTCCATTCGCTTACGAAGCAAGTTCTTCACGAACGGAGGCGTACCTTCTCCCGAAGTTACGGTACGATTTTGCCGAGTTCCTTCACCCGAGTTCTCTCAAGCGCCTTAGTATTCTCTACCTGACCACCTGTGTCGGTTTGGGGTACGGTTCACATCATCATAAGCTTAGAGGCTTTTCCTGGAAGCAGGGCATCTGCAACTTCGTCACCTTGGTGACTCGTCTCGTGTCTCAGCATTAAGCACCCGGATTTACCTAAGCACTCTGCCTACTCACTTTCACATGGACTACCAACGCCATGCTTGCATAGCCTTCTCCGTCCCCCCATCGCTGATGATATAAGTACGGGAATATTAACCCGTTTCCCATCGACTACGCATTTCTGCCTCGCCTTAGGGGCCGACTTACCCTGCCCTGATTAGCATGGGACAGGAAACCTTGGTCTTCCGGCGTGGGGGTTTTTCACCCCCATTATCGTTACTCATGTCAGCATTCGCACTTGTGATATGTCCAGCAAACCTCTCGATTCACCTTCATCCACTTACACAACGCTCCCCTACCATACGTCCTAAAACGTATCCGCAGCTTCGGTGCTATGTTTAGCCCCGTTACATCTTCCGCGCAGGCCGACTCGACTAGTGAGCTATTACGCTTTCTTTAAAGGGTGGCTGCTTCTAAGCCAACCTCCTAGCTGTCTTAGCCTTCCCACTTCGTTTCCCACTTAACATAGACTTGGGGACCTTAGCTGGCGGTCTGGGTTGTTTCCCTCTTCACGACGGACGTTAGCACCCGCCGTGTGTCTCCCGGATAGTACTCACAGGTATTCGGAGTTTGCATGGGGTTGGTAAGTCGGGATGACCCCCTAGCCCAAACAGTGCTCTACCCCCTGTGGTATTCGTCCGAGGCGCTACCTAAATAGCTTTCGGGGAGAACCAGCTATCTCCCGGTTTGATTGGCCTTTCACCCCCAGCCACAGGTCATCCCCTAACTTTTCAACGTTAGTGGGTTCGGTCCTCCAGTGCGTGTTACCGCACCTTCAACCTGCCCATGGCTAGATCACCGGGTTTCGGGTCTATACCTTGCAACTAAACGCGCAGTTAACACTCGCTTTCGCTACGGCTCCCCTATGCGGTTAACCTTGCTACAAAATATAAGTCGCTGACCCATTATACAAAAGGTACGCAGTCACACCACGAAGGTGCTCCCACTGCTTGTACGTATACGGTTTCAGGTTCTATTTCACTCCCCTCACAGGGGTTCTTTTCGCCTTTCCCTCACGGTACTGGTTCACTATCGGTCAGTTAGGAGTATTTAGCCTTGGAGGATGGTCCCCCCATATTCAAACAGGATAACACGTGTCCCGTCCTACTCGTTTTCACTTAAAGTTCGCGTTCGTGTACGGGGCTATCACCCGGTATCGCCAAGCTTCCCAACTTGTTCCACTCGCTTACAATCAGCTTAAGGGCTGGCCCCCGTTCGCTCGCCGCTACTAAGGGGATCTCAATTGATTTCTCTTCCTAAGGGTACTTAGATGTTTCAGTTCCCCTCGTTTGCCTCATTAACCTATGAATTCAGTTAATGATGACCTGTAAACAGGCCGGGTTTCCCCATTCGGACATCTGTGGCTAAAATGCGTTTTGTCAGCTCACCACAGCTTTTCGCAGACTTACACGTCCTTCATCGCCTCTAACTGCCTAGGCATCCACCGTATACGCTTAGTCACTTAACCATACAACCCAAAATAGCTTCAGCCTTGCTTCCTATCCGTCGCGGCGCTTCCTCACTCGCTCGGTTATGTACTGTTCGTACACGCCCTCGCTCGCTCGTTGCTTCGCTTGTCTAGAAACCAATGCTTCGCTATTTCCTCCACTTTAAAGTAACGTATTAAAGCGTTAGAAATAACTCGCCACAGTCGCCTTTTTGTCCGACTGTCGGTGTCAATTCAATGACCGTTATATGCATGACAAGTACACCAGTTTTTACACTAGCTTTTTTCTACTACAAGTATCAGATAGAGTAAGTGTCTTAAAAACTCTACTCAGTTTTGATTACTAATATCAGCTTTCCAAATTGTTAAAGAACAGTTTTAAGGCTTAAAAAAACCCTAATCAATCAACACTATTAAAATGTCCATTCATTAAGGTATTTCCTTTCCAACTCTCTATCTTATAAAGGTTGGTGGAGCTAAGCGGGATCGAACCGCTGACCTCCTGCGTGCAAGGCAGGCGCTCTCCCAGCTGAGCTATAGCCCCATTAATAAGCCATCTATAATGGTAAATTGAATTGAATCAAGGCGGATGACGAGGACGTTTAGTTCACTAAACGACGAGTTATCCAACGCAGAGTCAATGCAATTTGGTGGGTCTGAGTAGACTTGAACTACCGACCTCACCCTTATCAGGGGTGCGCTCTAACCAGCTGAGCTACAGACCCATTCATACGCATCGCATAAAACGCAATCCGTATTAGTTGCTCTTTACTTTCTACAACAAGACTATCTGTGTGGACACTGCATCAACAAAATATACCAATTTAGTGTAAGGAGGTGATCCAACCCCAGGTTCCCCTAGGGTTACCTTGTTACGACTTCACCCCAGTCATGAAACACAAAGTGGTAATCGCCCTCCCGAAGGTTAGACTAACTACTTCTTTTGCATCCCACTCCCATGGTGTGACGGGCGGTGTGTACAAGGCCCGGGAACGTATTCACCGCAGTATTCTGACCTGCGATTACTAGCGATTCCGACTTCATGGAGTCGAGTTGCAGACTCCAATCCGGACTACGACAAGCTTTCTGGGTTCCGCTCCACCTCGCGGTCTCGCTTCCCTCTGTACTTGCCATTGTAGCACGTGTGTAGCCCATCCCGTAAGGGCCATGATGACTTGACGTCGTCCCCACCTTCCTCCGGTTTGTCACCGGCAGTCTCCTTAAAGTGCCCAACTGAATGCTGGCAACTAAGGACAAGGGTTGCGCTCGTTGCGGGACTTAACCCAACATCTCACGACACGAGCTGACGACAGCCATGCAGCACCTGTCACAGAATTCCCGAAGGCACTTCTGCATCTCTGCTGAATTTTCTGGATGTCAAGGGATGGTAAGGTTCTTCGCGTTGCATCGAATTAAACCACATGCTCCACCGCTTGTGCGGGCCCCCGTCAATTCATTTGAGTTTTAACCTTGCGGCCGTACTCCCCAGGCGGTCTACTTACCGCGTTAGCTTCGTTACGCATGAATTAAATTCTCACACAACTAGTAGACATCGTTTACGGTGTGGACTACCAGGGTATCTAATCCTGTTCGCTACCCACACTTTCGCACATGAGCGTCAGTCTTTGGCCAGGGAGTCGCCTTCGCCACTGATGTTCCTCCAGATCTCTACGCATTTCACCGCTACACCTGGAATTCCACTCCCCTCTCCAAGACTCTAGTCTGCCAGTTCTAAATGACCCTCCCAGGTTGAGCCCGGGGCTTTCACATCTAGCTTAACAAACCGCCTGCGTGCGCTTTACGCCCAGTAATTCCGATTAACGCTCGGACCCTCCGTATTACCGCGGCTGCTGGCACGGAGTTAGCCGGTCCTTCTTCTGTGGTTAACGTCAATCCAAGCAGGTATTAACTACTTGGCCTTCCTCACCACTGAAAGTGCTTTACAACCCGAAGGCCTTCTTCACACACGCGGCATGGCTGGATCAGGCTTGCGCCCATTGTCCAATATTCCCCACTGCTGCCTCCCGTAGGAGTCTGGGCCGTGTCTCAGTCCCAGTGTGGCTGATCATCCTCTCAGAACAGCTAGAGATCGTCGCCTTGGTGAGCCTTTACCTCACCAACAAGCTAATCTCACTTAGGCCCATCTCTTGGCGTGAGCGCAAGCGCCCACTTTGACCCGAAGGTATCATGCGGTATTAGCAGTCGTTTCCAACTGTTATCCCCCTCCAAGAGGCAAGTTCCTAAGCATTACTCACCCGTCCGCCACTCGTCATCATCTAGCAAGCTAGACATGTTACCGTTCGACTTGCATGTGTTAGGCCTGCCGCCAGCGTTCAATCTGAGCCATGATCAAACTCTTCAATTAAAAAACTTAAATCTATGAATTTTGGTAGACACTCATCAACGAGTGCCCACACAGATTGTCTTGTTGCAAATTGTTAAAGAACAGCGCTTGAAAGTCTCCTCTCAAGCGGGAGGCGTATTCTACGCATCCCAGGGTCAGTGTCAAGAAACTTTTTAAACCTTTTTTCTTGTCCGACCCCCTTCATGGCCGTCCGTCCGGACTCCCCTGAAGCGAGCGCGCATTCTACATCCTATCCCCTTACCGTCAACCTCTTTTTTACCCTTTTTAGCCGTTTGCGCAGCTTTTAACCACCTTTTGCCCTTAAAGGGCTATTTTGTCATGTTTACCGTTGTTAAAAGAATAGAAAGTAGGTTGTTGTTGGCTATCTTAAAATAAATCAGTAACATAAAGATGTTTTACGGAAATTTTACAGTAGCAACTCCGCTACAGATTATTTTAATTAATTTCACACTATTATTATTTAGGTAGTTATATGAAGTCTTCTTTTGGTCTTACTTTAATTATTACGGTTGTCTTGGCCGTCTTGGGATACTTTGTCCTTTCCTCGCTTTCTATTCAAATTTCCCCTGCCATCGCCCTTGTTATAGGGATGCTATTTGGCGCATTGCTGGTACCAGTTCTTGTTCAACTTGCTTCAGGTAACGCAACTACTACTGATGACACATCTTCATCCGGTTCCTTGAAAACTTTGTACGTCGGAAATTTGCCTTATCGGGCAAATGAAGCCGCTATCATGGAATTATTTTCGCAATACGGTCAGGTAAACTCTGTTCGCCTAATGAAAGATCGCCGAACGGGTAAACGTAAAGGTTACGGTTTTGTTGAAATAGCTTCGTCATCAGCCAAAAAAGCGATCAACTCGCTGAACGATTCGGAGTTTCAGGAACGCACTTTGAAGGTACGGATGGCCAAAGAAAAAACAGACGACGAATAGAATAGGTATTCTTTTCGCGTTCACAAAAAAGCCTGCTTATAGTAAGCAGGCTTTTTATTATCAGGATTGTCGCTGCGGTAGATTATCCATCAACAGCTGATTAAATCCTCGGAAACGGTTAATTGCTTCAATTAAATCCGGAGTATGAACTTCAGGCATGGTATTTATCAGCCCGTTAACCAAATTATCGTAAGCATTTCCATCTTCCAGCAGGTTTTGCGCTTTATCGACCACATCCAGCATATGCTCAAGATAATCAGCTACCGGCCTTACCGCCTTAACGCTGTCGCCCACATTACCTTCGCTTTGCTCGTTGTAATGCGATACGGCTTCATAGGTTTTGATCACTTCAGTTTGTTTATAGCTGGTTAACTGCAACGCAAATCCGGTCAACTCCTGATCGTCATACCCCAGTTCAAGAGCTTGATTGAAGGCTTTATCTATATCGCCATAGAAAAACTCGTCAGCCAATTTACCTGCATCTCCAACCAGATCACCAATGGCCCGTAGTTCCTCTTCATCCAGCTCACCTTTAACCGAATATGAAAGTTTGCTGGATTCAAAATGAAGATAGCTGGTTTCGCTGCTAACCTTAACATCCTGTTGTCCGGTTCCAGCTTCAGACGCTTGCTGATTGGCGTTAGCAGTCGTGTCTTCATCAGCTGGCACCGATGACGTTTCGTTGTTTGTCGCATCGGGTGCCGTTGTTTCAGATTGCTGTGCTGCAGGTGTCGAAGCCGCGTTAGTTGCCGGAGCAGGGTCAGCCACCGGGTCAATGGAACCTTTGTCTTTTTCTTGCTCAGCTTCCCGCTCTGCCTGTCTTTGCTGCGACTCAATCAGAATTTGCTGATTTAACGAAAACTGACGGGCATCCTCAAAACTGATCGAGACTTCATCACCATCTCGAGTGCGAATAGTCAGTTGACCGGATTCCTGTTCGGTATGCGTAATTGAACTGTTAATAGCGACAGAATTAGTTGCAGAGGCGTTTTCTCGTTGCTTGCCGAACAGTTGTTGTTCAAGAGATTTTATTCCCTCTTCAATTAGATCCTGACTTTTCTTGATACCGTCAGAGATCTCACCGTTCATCATCTCGCCAAGGTCGCGCTTGGCCATATTAACGCCTTTCAAGACACCTGAACGAGCCTGTTCGAACATACTGGTCAGTTGATCTTCACTCATGCCCCTGGATTTGGCATTTTTCAACGCGCCACCAACAAAGGTCAGCACGTTTTTTGCCACTTCTTCAAAATCAAACAGACCTTTATCCTGTTCTTTTTTGGGTGAGGGCAAATTCGCCTTCTGCTCATTAATGATCAGATTCTGATTGAGTGAATGGTTATATACTCTTGCACCGATAAAACTTTGGGAACTTAACGAAAACATCCCGCTACTGAGCAGCGAAACATGGTTACCCTGTTTACCTATTGCTTGTCTATGATTGTCGAAACGAGCAGCATCGTTAGAATGCGACGCACGCTCCGACAAATGCGTCTTGTTGCCCAAGAACGCCTTTAAATCGCCAATATTCATAAAAGATACCTCACTATCCTCAACCCAGTATATCGGCGTTACTTGTTTATTATTTAGGCTTTTTTACATTTTACGTGGATTAATTTGCCGGAAACCTCGGCTAATGACAGCCGATGCTTGGCTGTCAACGCATAAAACCGTACAATCCGCGCCTTTAAACGCCGAATTAAAGTGGAGAACAACGGTGCGCCCAACTCAGATAGATCCTGCCGACTACGCCGAGCTACTTGCAGCCAAAGCAAGCCAGATAGCAGACAGTTTCGCGGGATTAACGCCACCTAAGTTAGAAATATTCCCCTCTCCAACACTTTATTATAGGCAACGGGCCGAGTTCAGAGTTTGGCACGCCGGTGATGATCTCTATCACATCATGTTTGATCAGCAAACCAAACAGAAATACCGGGTTGATCACTACCCGCCAGGCTCAGAACTGATTAATGCCGTGATGACAGATTTGGTTGCCTTGCTGAAAAACAACGAGATTGCCCGTAAGAAACTGTTTCAAATCGATTATTTAAGTTGTTTAAGTCAGCAAATCGTCGTCACGCTGCTTTACCACAAACCATTATGTGATGAATGGATGGCAGCAATACAAACCATACTGCAAGTGCTGCGTGATAAATACGATATTCATCTAATCGGTCGGGCCAAAAAACAGAAAGTGGTACTGGATCAGGATTTTGTGGTTGAATCGTTAGATATCAATCAACGTCAATATCATTTCAAGCAAATAGAAAACAGCTTCACTCAGCCAAATGCCGCGGTAAATTGCAGCATGATTGAATGGGCATTGGATTGCACCGAAAATGCTAGCGGTGATTTACTGGAACTCTATTGCGGAGCGGGAAACTTTACACTGCCCCTGGCACAAAATTTTCGACGCGTTCTGGCGACCGAAATATCCAAACCTTCGGTCGCTGCAGCACAATTCAATATTGACATTAACCAAATTGAAAACGTCACAATATTGCGAATGTCGAGCGAAGAGTTCACTCAGGCAATGAATAAGGTTCGTAGCTTCACAAGACTTCAGGATATTGATCTGGACGGCTTTGACTGCCATACCATTTTTGTTGATCCACCGCGTGCCGGGCTAGATCAAGATACAGTCAAACTGGTTAGTCAGTATCAGCATATTTTGTATATATCCTGTAATCCTGAAACTCTTAAAGATAATCTCGATACGCTTTGCCAGACACACGATATAAAACGTTTTGCCATGTTCGATCAATTTCCCTATACCCACCACGCCGAGTGTGGTGTATTACTGCAAAAACGTTAACGTAAATTTTTAGCTGCGGCACCAATGGCAATAAAGCGCAACTGGATAATCAACCTCTCAGCCAATTGTTTCTGGTTTTCGGCAGGCATATCAATGGCCTCCGCACCTGCACTGAAAACCAGTTTCACCATAGCTTCTGCTTGCAGGTTGGCCAAATCAGCCGGTAAGCGAGTATGTCGGGCTACATAGTCACTTAGCTCAGCGATAAAATGCTGAATTTCCCTGGATACCGCTTCTCTGAAAGCCGTCGAAGTGCCGGACCGTTCGCGTAATAACAATCGGAATACATTACTGTTAGCAGCCACAAATTCCATAAAAGTTTCAACTGACACCCGGATTACATCTCCACCGGATGCTATTCTCAGGCGCGCCTGACGCATCAACTGGCGTAATGCCAACCCGGCTTCATCGACTAAAGTCAGACCTAAATCATCCAGATCCTTGAAATGACGATAAAAAGAAGTGGGCGCAATTCCCGCCTCACGAGCCACCTCCCGTAAACTGATACTGGACAAACTCCGCTCATCGCATAACAAACCGAATGCGGCATCGATAATAGTATGCCGGGTGCGGAGTTTTTGTTCCTTTCGATTCATAGCATTCCTGAAAGTATTTGTGGTCTGAATGACCTGTCAATCTGCGTCATTTTAATAATATGCCGCGGTTATAGCATGTTGAAACCCGGCACGCCAATCCCTAACACCTAACCGGCAGCTTTACTTTTTTGAGCCAATAGTCCTTGCGTTAACGTACTTATTTGGGGTAGATTAGCGCACACTTGTAAGCTCAAAAATTATTATTTCATGAACAAACCTCGCTTAGTCAAAACCAACGTCATCCTCTTCGCTTTAACTGCACTTGTTTCGATGACACTGGTTCCGCTGGAGGCCTTCAGCAACGGATTTGACTGGGTCGAAATCAGCAGTTTTATCTTGCTCACCGGATTTGCAGGTATGTCAATTACCGCCGGCTATCACCGTTTGTGGTCGCATAAAACCTATGATGCTCACATATTAATTCGTGCCATTTGGGCGATAGGTGGCGCATTTGCCCTACAAAACAGTATTCTGCACTGGGCGTCCGATCATCGTGTCCACCATAAGCATGTTGACGACAATGATAAAGATCCCTATTCAGCCAAAAAAGGTTTCTGGTATTCGCATATCGGCTGGATGCTGCGTGAATATCAGGCCAATCGTTATCACGACTACAGCAACTGTCGTGATTTACAAAAAGATCCCGTTGTGATGTGGCAGCACAAATATTACCTGGTGTTAGCGCTAGCAACCAACCTCGGCATTCCAATTGCGCTAGGATGGCTTAACGGCGATATCTGGGGCATGTTTTTATTAGCGGGTGTATTGCGACTGGTTATCTCTCATCATGTAACCTTCTTCATTAATTCATTAGCCCATATCTGGGGTAAACAAACCTATACTGATCGCAACAGTGCCAGAGACAACGGTCTATTAGCGCTAATTACTTATGGCGAGGGTTATCACAATTTCCACCATATTTTTGAATACGACTATCGTAATGGTGTGCGCTGGTGGCACTTTGATCCGACCAAATGGTTAATTTTCAGCATGTCACTTGTTGGTCTGACAAATAACCTGCGCCGTTGCCCCGAAGAGCGCATTGCCAAAGCCCGTATCACCATGCAACTTCAGCATTCACAACGCCGACTGGCGCATCTGCCAAATGCCGAAGAATTACTGAATAAGTTTCAGCACGAATATGATGTCCTTATGCATAAAATGGCCGAATATTACGCAACCAAAAAACGTCTGATGGAAATTAGAAAGCGGAAGTTAATTCGCGGGTACGAAAAACTGGAACTGGATTTCAAATATCAGGAACTGAAAATGCACCTGCAATTACAAAAGCAAAAATGGACTAAGTTAAATGCGATGCAATTTGCCTGATAATATCAGTCCAATCCTGATTAACTAAATTTAAAGCCCGTTTTTACGGGCTTTATTCTTTCCTGAATCAAAGCCTGCTAAACTAGCCGTATCAATCTAAACAAGTTTATGATTTTAAACAACTTTGGAGTAGGAAGTGAGCGCCAGAAAATCCACCACCAAACAATCGGCTAAAGCCCCACATAAATTTCAGTATGACGCAATCGTCATTGGCACAGGCCCCGGTGGAGAAGGTGTTGCCATGCAACTCTCCAAGGCAGGCAAGAGAGTCGCCGTCATCGAGCGCTATGAAATGGTCGGAGGTGGTTGTACTCACTGGGGAACCATCCCTTCCAAAGCCTTACGTCAGTCAGTCAGTCGTTTGACCGAGTACAATAGTAACCCGCTGTTTAATGACGGAAACCAGATCCGTAATTTAACTTTCCAGGATATGCTGGGCCACGCCAGTGCGGTAATACGTAAACAAACTCAGCTGCGGAGCGGTTTTTATCAACGCAATAACGTACCGGTTTATCATGGCGAAGCCTCATTTATCGATACAAACAATATCCAGATAAAGCGCTCTGACGGTTCAATTGATACTGTCAGCGCCGAAAAGTTTGTACTGGCTACCGGCTCCCGGCCTTACACGCCAAAAGACATCGACTTCAATCATCCGCGTATCTACAACAGCGATACTATTTTGTCGCTCAAGCACGAGCCCAAACACATCATCATTTATGGTGCGGGGGTTATCGGCAGCGAATATGCCTCGATTTTCAGAGGTCTGGGGATCAAGGTGGATTTGGTCAATATGCGTGATCGCCTGTTATCCTTTCTGGATGCCGAGATATCCGATGCATTGAGTTATCACTTGTGGAACAACGGCGCCGTTATTCGCCACAATGAATGTTACACCAAAGTAGAAGGCCGTGATGACTGTGTGGTGATGGATCTGGAATCAGGTAAACGTATGCGGGCCGACTGCCTGCTATTTGCTAACGGACGTACCGGCAATACCGACATGCTGAATCTCAAGGCGGTGGGATTATCCACTGACTCTCGTGGCCAGGTCAAAGTAGATAGCAATTACCAGACTGAAGTTGACAATATTTACGCCGTTGGTGATGTCATCGGCTACCCCAGTTTGGCATCGGCCGCTTACAATCAGGGACGTTTTGCCGCAGAAGCGATGCTCAATGGCCAGTGTGACAGCCGACTGATAGAGGATATTCCCACCGGCATCTACACCATTCCGGAAATTAGTTCAGTGGGCAAGACCGAACAAGAACTAACCGCCCAGAAAATTCCTTACGAGGTAGGTCGCGCCCAGTTCAAACATTTAGCCAGAGCGCAAATATCCAATAACCTTGTGGGCAGCCTTAAAATACTGTTCCACCGCCAAACTAAAGCCATTCTGGGCATTCATTGCTTTGGAGAACGCGCATCAGAAATTGTGCATATCGGCCAGGCCATCATGCAACAGAAGGGTGAAGGTAATAGCATGGATTATTTTGTCAACAATACCTTTAATTACCCGACTATGGCTGAAGCCTACCGGGTTGCGGCGCTTAACGGATTAAACCGGATTTTTGATTAATCCGGTGTTCGCGGCGTATGGATAATCTGCTCCAACAGATTCGCAAGTGCACGTTGTGCAATGATATTCTGCCGTTAGGCGCCAATCCGGTGATCCGCGCCAGCACCACCAGCAAACTGCTAGTTATTGGCCAGGCGCCGGGCACCAAGGTACATCAAAGCGGTATTCCCTGGAATGACGCTTCAGGTGTCCGGTTAAGGCAATGGCTTGGACTCACTGAAGAACAATTTTACGATGAACGTAACATCGCCATTATGCCCATGGGATTTTGCTATCCCGGTAGAGGAAAATCAGGAGATTTACCACCGAGCAAGATTTGCGCCCCGCAATGGCATCAGACAGTAATTGATAACATGCCGCAGATAGAATTAACGTTGTTGATTGGTAACTATGCCCAGCAATATTACCTGCAGGATAAGCTGACATTGACCGAAAGAGTCAGACAATGGCAACGCTATTTACCCCGTTATCTGCCGTTGCCTCATCCTTCACCCAGAAACAATATCTGGTTAAAGAAAAATCCCTGGTTCGAAACTGAACTATTGAAAAGCATGCGGCGTCAGATTAACGCCATTTTGACATAACACTCAGTGTTATTGGAGATATTGACCAGGTTGATAACTGCTAATAAATGCGACCAACTCATCAAACGGCATAGGTTTGGCGTATAAAAAACCCTGCGCTTCATCACAGCCAAGATTTTGCATATAGGCAACCTGCTCCCGCGTTTCAATACCTTCAGCAATGGTGTCCAGCCCCAACTTTTTACCTAAAGTGACAATAGTCTCAGCGAAAAAGGATGAACGTCCTTCGCCGATATCTTTGACAAAGGCCCTGTCAACTTTCAAACGATCCAGAGGTAACTGCTGCAAATAGCTCATGGATGAGAAACCGGTACCGAAATCATCGATAGCAATAGAAACACCAAAATCCTTCAATGCTTTGAGTGACTCCACCACAATATTAGGCTCGTCCATTGCCACACTTTCGGTAATTTCCAGTTCAATCTGGCTGGGGCAAATTTTACTGTTAGTAATAATTTTCATTACATGAGGAACAAAGTGCGGATCCCTGAATTGCGGCACTGATATATTTACGGCAATGCGCATATTGTCTACCTTCAGCGCTTGTAATTCTTTTATTCGCCGGCAAGATTCCTCCAGAACCCACATACCAATTTCGACAATCAATCCCGAATACTCAGCCAAAGGTACAAATACCGCAGGCGAAATAAAACCTCCCTCTTTGGAGGGCCAGCGTAACAACGCTTCCATGCCGATAATTTTTTCACTTTTCAGGCATACCTGAGGTTGATACCATAACTGCAACTTGCGTTCCGAGAAATCAGTCCGCAACTGGCGCATCATAGCGAGACGCCAGAATGTCTGTTCTTCCATTTCTCCCAGATAATATTCATAGTTGCTGGCAGCATTACGTTTAGCACGATTTAATGCAATATTGGCGTATTTGATAATATCCAGACCGCTGGCTTCGCTATCGGTAAGTTTGGCCAGTCCCATGGTCATATTCACCAGTAAACTATGCTCACCGGCTTTAAAATGTTCCTTAAATAAGTCGTTCAGCACTTTGGGGTTGATATCTTCCTCAAAACCAACCAAACCAAACACATCGGCACCAATCCGGCCCTTACCCACCGAATCACCGAGTCTCTCTTTAAGCAGATCAGCGACTGCGATCAATAACTGATTGCCCACTTCCTGGCCCAGTCCATCATTAATATCGGCAAAATGGTTAATATCGACTAAAGCCGCCACCATTTTACCGGTGGCAATTTTTTCCTCGTCGATGTTATCCAGTAAGTTAATAAATTCGGTACGATTGGGTAATTTGGTCAACCAGTCTCGATAGGCTGCCAGCCGCAGTTCGTGAAACAAATTAACGTTTTCGTATCCCACCGATACGCTGGATAAAAATACTTCAAGTAGCTGTTTGTGAGTTTCGTCGATGTCCTTGCCAATACGTACAAAAACAGCTGCTTCATGTCCGGCACTACACATATACAGAACGGTAAAATCTTTGTCGAAAATATGTTCTTTACGCAACAGACACTGAATAACCTGGTGCACAATACGCGTATCATGCATGTTTTCCAGCTTCTGATTGATATAGGTGGCAAACTCGCCCGCCGCCCCCAAGACATAAACACCATTATCGTCTTTATCCAGCATAGAGCCTGCGCGAGCACAAACAATACCGTCAGCATCCAGCCCCATTAGCGAACTGATTTGGGTTACCACGCCTTCGCAGTAGCCTTTAACCGAATGCTCTTCGAGCAAGTTGGACGCTGAATGAATAATCTTGCGCAACCCTTCGCGATTTTGCTTGATAGATAGAATCTGCTGGTAAGAACGTATTGAGGCGATGATAGTGGTGACTAACTTACTGCGGGTCAGCTCAGTCTTGGTTTTATAATCATTGATGTCATATTCTTTGATTATTTTTTCTTCTGGGGCGTAACCGGGTTGCCCGGTACGCAGAATAATGCGCGGTTCATCCAATTTAAGCTCTTCACGCATTTTACGGGCGGTAACCAAACCGGCATCATCGGTCTCCATAACCACATCAAGCAAAATAATCGCTATTTTGTTGCCCAGTTTTTCCATCACTTCTAGCGCTTCTTTGCCAGAATAGGCATGGTAAAACTTCAATACACGGCCATTAACTTCCAGATCAGATAATGCCAAACGCGTAACCGAATGAATTTCTTCATCGTCATCTACAACTAATAAATTCCATACTTCACGATCTTTAGTGTTTTCTGCAGGCGTATCGTCTTCGTCAAAAAAGACTAATTCGTCATTTTCATATTCGCTCTGAGACATTCAAACTACCAATCCGTTAGGCATAAATTGCAGGAATGTTCCTGACAACAACATGTGATAGAAGATAACCTAATATAATTTATACAGAAATTACAGTTATTTTGATTCAGATTTGGATGATTAATCTATTGAACAGTATTCAATAGATTAATAAATATAGCATGCCAGGTTGATTAGGTTGCAACAAAGCACAGCGAACGCTGTGCCTTTATATGAAAACGGTTTTATTTAAATGCCGTCACCAAACTCGTGGAGACCACATTCCCTGATTAACCCGTCAAAACGGGTTTCCTGTTCGGTCATACCCAGTTCCAGCGGTCGGCTTGAATGCCAGTCACCAACTGACACATAGCCCTGTTCCCATAATGGATGGTAGGGTAAATCATGATCTTGCAGGTAGTAATGAATATCTTTATTGCTCCAGTCCAGTATCGGATAGACTTTGAACTGCTTGTCCAATTGCTGCAATACCGACAGTTTTTCACGACTGTCCGACTGTGAGCGGCGTAATCCGGCAAACCAGGTTTTGACCCCAAGGTCATTGATAGCCCGCTGCATGGGCTCCACTTTATTGATCTTGTTGTACTTCTCGATGCCTTCCAGCCCCTGTTCCCACAGTTTTCCCATCCGGGCTTCCTGCCAGGCTGAAGACAATTCAGCCCGGTATACGTGTAAATTGAGTTTCAGGCGTTCAGTCAGTTGATCAATAAAACGGTAGGTCTCCGGAAACAGGTGACCGGTATCGGTCAATACCACAGGAATATCCGGGTATTGGCGGGTCACCATATGCAGCATAACGGCGGCCTGAATACCAAAACTGGACGACAACATAATATTATGCGGCAGGTGATCAAGCGCCCAACTCACGCGTTGATCCGCTTTTTTACCTTCCAGCTCCAGATTTAACCGGGCCAGTTCGTCCTGCGAATAAAACTCCGGACGGGTCGAAGACTCTAGTGCCAGATTAGTCATAAAAATCCCTAGCAGAATCAATCACCGGCGCAATAATGTCGGCGCGAATGGTAAAATCACCGAAAGCTTCATTGTCGAGACGTTCTTTGGACCAACGCCCGACAAGTTGATCAATTTCCGCCATTATCTGCTGCTCGCTAATATTTTCACGATACATCCGCGGGATCCGGGTACCTTCCCGGTTTCCCCCAATGTGCAGGTTATATTTGCCCGGCCCTTTGCCTACCAGACCAATCTCGGCCAGCATGGCGCGGCCACAACCATTGGGACAACCGGTTACGCGGAAAATAACGCTTTCACCGGACAAGCCATGCTTATCCAGAATACCTTCCAGCTCAGTGACTGCATCCGGTAACATCCGTTCCGCTTCTGCCATCGCTAACGGGCAAGTTGGCAAGGAAACACAGGCCATGGAATCAATCCGCTGAACGCTTATCTGATCATTGATTAGCCCATGCTCCCGGGCAATTTTTTCAATCTGGTCTTTCTGATCAGCCGGCACGCCCGCCACAATCAAATTTTGATTCGCGGTGATACGGAAATCGCCCTGATGGATCTTGGCAATTTCACAGCAGCCGGTTTTAAGCGGCTTACCCGGGAAATCCAGAATCCGGCCGTTCTCAATAAACAAGGTTAAATGGTGTTTACCATCGATACCTTCTACCCAACCAATACGATCTCCACGAGTGGTAAATTCGTATGCTTTACTGGGTGCAAAGGTGATGCCGGCACGTTTTTCCACTTCCTGTTTGAAGGTTTCAACGCCAACGCGCTCAAGAGTATATTTGGTTTTGGCATTCTTGCGGTTAACCCGGTTGCCCCAATCTCGCTGGGTGGTAATCACCGCCTCAGCCACTTCAAGGGTTTTATCTACCGGAATATAACCAAAATCATCGGCTTTGCGCGGGAAGGTCGCTGTATCACCATGGGTCATCGCCAGTCCGCCGCCGACTAACACATTAAATCCAACCAGCTTGCCCTGCTCGGCAATAGCTACAAAGCTTAAATCATTGGCGTGCACGTCAATATCATTTTGCGGCGGGATAACAACTGTTGTTTTAAACTTACGCGGTAAGTAAGTATTGCTTAAAATCGGTTCCTGTTCGGCGACTTCGGTCTTCTCGCCATCCAGCCAGACTTCCGCGTAGCCATTAGCATGAGGCAAAAAGTATTCACTGATTTTTTTGGCCCACTCATAGGCTTGTTGATGAACTTCAGATTCCACCGGGTTAGGTGTACATAGTACGTTGCGGTTCATATCCGCCGCCGTCGCAATGGAATCCAGTCCGACTTTGTGTAGTACTTTATGCGCTTTTTTTATGTCGCGCTTCAGAATACCGTGATACTGAAAAGTTTGACGGGTAGTG
The DNA here is from genome assembly GCF_047922965.1 of Neptunicella plasticusilytica. Classification (GTDB taxonomy): domain Bacteria; phylum Pseudomonadota; class Gammaproteobacteria; order Enterobacterales; family Alteromonadaceae; genus Neptunicella; species Neptunicella plasticusilytica. Next base: position 1,139,632 of record NZ_CP150481.1, on the reverse strand, counting down.
AGCCGGATACTGCCATAAATGGTATCTTCTTCGGCAAACTTGTCCACTGCCAGCCATTGTTCAGGTGTGATCACACCACCGGGCAATCGTGCCCGTAGCATCAGGTTATGTAACGGCTCCAATTTTTGCTTGGCGCGCTCGGCACGAATATCACGATCATCTTGCTGATACATACCGTGGAAACGAATTAACTGGAAGTTATCGCCCAAAAATCCGCCAGTCAGATCATTCTGGATATCTTCTACCAGCGTGCCACGCAAAAAGTTACTTTCGCGTTTTAAACGTTCATTGTCAGACAACGGACCTTTGACGATTAATTTGTCGTTATCCTGGCTCATTAATAAACATCCTTCTGGTAGCGCTTGGCTTTACGTAATTCATTGATATATTCTTTTGCTTGATCGTCGGATTTATTGCCATGTTCAGCAACAATATCAATCAATGCCGCATCCACATCTTTGGCCATCCGCTCGGCGTCACCACACAAGTATAAATGTGCGCCCTGCTGCAACCATTCAAACACTTCTTTGCCTTGCTCGCGCAGACGATGCTGAACATAGATCTTTTGTTCCTGATCGCGTGAAAACGCCAAACTCACTTTGCTTAACACACCGTCTTTGACTAACGCCTGCCATTCTGTTTGATACAGAAAATCCTGGGTAAAATTGGGGTTACCGAAAAACAACCAGTTTTTACCACTGGCATCATCAGCTTGACGTTGCTGCATAAAAGCGCGAAACGGTGCAATCCCGGTGCCGGGACCAATCATAATCACTGGCGTGTCCGGATTGGCCGGTAAACGGAAGTTGTCGTTATGCTCGATAAACACCTTAACCTGCTGGTCTTCTTGCAAACGTTCCGACAAAAAGCCAGACGCCCCTCCCTGATGGGAATGGCCAAAGGCATCATATTCAACCAACGCAACAGTTAGATGTACTTCGTCTTCCACTTCTGCCTGGCTGGACGCAATAGAATACAGGCGCGGCGTAATCGCACGCAGGCCAAGCAACAACTGCTCAGAAGACAAGGTTCCTGGATATTCTCTAACAATATCAATAATTTGACGTTCGGCTAAATAATTGCGGAGTGCCGTTTTATCAGCCAGTAAAGATTTCAAGGCTTCACTGTCAATTGACTCGGCATAAGCTTCGACAAATTTGGGGTAACTCTGGGTCAGTTCCAGCTTATCCACTAACGCATCGCGCAGACTAAGTTTTTCGTCGGCCAAATTGATCTCTTCGCTGCCATCAAGCTTGAGCAATGCCAGCAAATCATCAACCAGAGCAGGATCGTTACTGAACCAGACACCTAACGCATCGCCCGGTTGATACTGTAAACCGGAATCTTCAAGCGATATCTCAATATGGCGAATATCTTTAACCGAATCGCGTCCGGTAATTTTCTGGCATTCAGTCAAGGTGGCTGCAAAAGGATTCTTCTTGGAATATTGGCTAACGCCTGCCGCCAAATTAACTCCGGGCAAAGCAACAACCTGGGAAGAAGCACCAGACTTTAACTCCGGTTTGAGTTTGTCAGTAAATTGCTCGGACCATTGGCTGACCTGCTCGTCATAATCAACATCACAATCCAGACGTTCAAACAAAGGCTTGGCGCCTAAAGCGCTCAAACGTTGTTCAAAATCTTTACCAGTCTGGCAGAAAAATTCATAACTGCTGTCACCTAAGCCCACAACTGCAAATTTAAGCGAATCCAGTTTAGGGGCTTTTTTACTGCCTAAAAACTCGTGTAATTCAATGGCATCATCCGGCGCATCACCCTCACCGTGAGTACTGACAATCACTAACAGATGGGTCTCATTTTTAATCTGACGCGGTTTATAGTCAGCCATATTAACCAGGCTCACTTGTAAACCGGCACTTTCGGCTTTGGCTTTATATTCGGTAGCCACACCTTTGGCATTACCGGTTTGCGAGCCATATAAAATAGTTAATGAGGCCTTACCAGCAGGTTGAACCTGAGGCTGCGGAACCGCCATTCCAGATTGCGCCAGTCCGGCTAAATAGCCGCTCACCCAGGTTAATTGCTGCGCATTGAGTGTGCTAATGACCTGGTTTAGCGCCAGCCACTGGCTTTCAGTTAGCAGCGAACCAGAAGACGTCAGAGCTTCGGATTGTAAAGACATAGGGAAAAATACCTGAGCTTTCGGTTTTTAATAATGTTGTGAAGGATAATGCTCGCAAGGAATAACGGGAAAGAATAAATACAAATTTTTTATTACTTTTTAAACTTAATGGGATGGAATGAAAACTGAACGGATAAAATTTTGAGCTTTAAACAAGTAGTAACAATGACCCATCAAGGTGCTGACGGGTCACAACAAGGACTAAAAATGCACTTCAACTCCAGCGAACGGCCCTTTGAATTCAAGATCTGAATAGACCCCGTCCAGATCATCCAGCTCCAGCATGAAGGATCGATATCCCAGTTGCAGGGTCATATCAATAGCCAGATTGTCCATCATGTTATAGGTAATCGCCGCCTGATACTCATACACCTTATGATCGTCAATCGACAAATAATTGCCTTCGGCATAAAAACCTAAACCGGTTAGCGGCATCTCGGCAGTTACTTTGCTGTACAAAAGAGGAATAAAACCGTCAAAATTTTCGCTACCAGTCTGGCTGGTGTTATCAACATTCTGAACAAAAATATTCCCTTCGACGTCCTTGATATTTAAACCAAAATCAAAACTGAACAAATCGTTATCAAACAGTTCGTAATACAACACGTAGTCAGTATTGGTTAAATCGATATCGGTAATCAGGTTGGAGTCCGCAGTAAAATTCTGGCCATCAAAGGTAAAACTACTGGTCAAGGTAGCACTGCCATTGTTATTAATATTGGTGCGACGTATTTTCAGGTTAGGCACTAACGGAACCGGATGTTCCAGCGCGACGTAAAAAGAGGATTTGGTTTCTTTATCAAAGGAAAAGTCAGCCAAATTGCTGTCATCGGCAAAACCGCCATTAGCATCAACATTCCAGCCTTGTACACCGGCATAAACACCTAATACTGTATCTGCGTTGACTGCACCTGTCGTCATGGCCAGCGCGGCGGTCAAAAAAAGCGTTTTTTTCATCAGTTATCCTTGCATCAGCAATTCAGTTAAATCAATTAAAGCAGCATTCGCACGCGAAATATAGTTTGCCATTACCAGTGAATGATTCGCCATCGTCCCAAAGCCGCTACCATTCAAAATCATCGGACTCCAGACTGTTTGCTGGGTCGCTTCAAGATCACGAATAATCTGACGCAAACTGACGAGAGCGTTTTTCTTCTCCAGCGCATCGGCAAACTCGACTTCTACCGCCTTGAGAAAGTGCAGTAAGGCCCAGCAGGCACCGCGAGATTCATAAAAAACGTTATCTAAATCCCACCAACTGGTTTTCAGATACTCCCGATCTCGGCTAGGTGAGGATTGCTTGGCGGCGTTATCGCCCGCCAGATCAGTATTGATACTCTCTTGTCCTACACTCGCGCTTAAACGTTGCGATAAACTGCCTAGACGCTTTTCGACCTGCTTTAGCCAGTCACGCAAATTGTCTGCTCGAGTATAAAACTGGGCTGAATTATCAGCGGTATTGAGCAATTCCTGGCGATATCGGATCAAAGCGTCAATACCTTCCTGATATTGGGATTCGGCGGACGGAAGTAACCAACCTCGATGGTCGATATTAAATTTAGGTTGGGCTTTAACCAGCTCGGCATTTTCCCGCGACTGGGACTGGGATCGACTAAAATCCCTGCGCATTGACAATGACAGATCACGGATCATTTCCAGTGCCCCAAATTCCCAGGAGGGTATATTGTCCATAAGCACACCCGGAGGCAATACGTCGTTAGACAGATATCCGCCGCGCTTATCCAATAAGGTTTCGGATACCTTAATCAAGGTTGAAGTCAGAATAAAGCCGGGCACCGGTTTAGTCCCGCTGTCGGGCAACTGTTGATAGGCTGTCTGTCTTGGATCAAACTGATCAGGTTCAAAGCTCCAGTAAACGGCAATGATATAAAATAAAAGCACCAACACAGACAAGCTGATGATAATCCACTTACTGGTTAAATATTGTTTCAAAATCGTTCTCCAGACTTTATTTGGGCCGTTCCTAGAGGCTGTTTCTTTTAGATATTCGCCACTGCTGGTGACGACTAAAAATTAACAATCCTAATGATGGGAATGTGATTCGGGTTTGTTAACCTTAGCCGAAAAGGACAAAGTTTCACCATCTTGCAGACTCAAAGTAAGCTTGACGTCCTGATCCAGCTTTAGCGGCTGTTTAAGATCAAACAGCATCAAATGCAGTCCGCCAGGTTCAAACATAACCGTTTCTCCGGCGGGAATAATAACATTTTCCTGTTGCATCATACGCATCATATCGTTGTGCATCATGTGCGCGTGTAATTCGACTTTACCAGCAACGTCACTTTGTGCCGCCACAATAATGCGATCGGTTTTACCGGTATTTTCTATTTTGAAGTAGGCGGAGGTATTGGGCACTCCCGGTGGCAGAAGGCGAACAACGGCCTGCGAAATATTCAGTTCGGCGGCAGCACCGGTAGTTACAAGACAGACTAACACCAACAGCAATACACGCATTTTCATCTCCAGAGTATGATTTAGCGAAATTATTCAGCAAATCACTGCAGAAACCAAGCCGGATTTGGGGTTAATCTGTAACTTCTTTGCGATCTTTGACCAACCAGATAATGACAATTGCCATTAACACCACCGGCCACAGGCTTGCTGCACCGGCGACAAAAATTGTTCCGACCACAACACAGGCGACAAACAGCAACACTCCCAACATGCTAATAGCCAGGAAAAAACCTAACAGCAGCATAATCACGCCAACCACTGCAAAGGATATCCATCCGGTAATACCGCTCAAGTGTTCGTCCCCGACCGATACCATGACGTGTCCCCAGTCACTGATAACCTCGCCGAAGCACCAGGTCACTATAATCGCCACCAGCACTGCAATAATCAGATTCTTGAACATGACATTATCTCCTAGCGGCTAGGTAATAATATAACGGCTAGCAAGTAAGCAATGGCTGTAGGCACCGGAAACAACAGTAAACTGATTAGTGCTACCGCCCGGATGATCCATACTTCGGTATTCCAGTAGCGAGCTAAACCAGCACAAACACCACTCACTTTTTTGCCAAACTGTACTTTGTACAAACTGTTGGTGTTATCAAAATAATCTTTCATAAGGTACTCCCACATATTAATCTGGCAGCGGCACCAGCAAGATGCCGCCAATTGTAATAGTTAAACAGGATCATTAGGCCACTTTCTTCTTCAGCTCGGCTAACTCTGCTTCTAATTGCTCATCTTGCTGCAATTTGTTGAACTCTTTGACCAGACTGTCCTGACCATCACTGAGTTCGTACGCCTCGACCTGAGCTTCAAGCTGATCAATCCGGCGTTCATAATGCTCAAATCGCTCAATCGAATGGGCCATCTGCTCAGTACTGGTTTGTACTTTGGCTTTCAGACGCACCGACGCGGATTGCTGACGGATTGAGATTGACTGTTGCTTGGCGCGTACTTCAACCATCTTCTCGGCCAATCTGCCACTATCTGCCTGCAATTGACTGATGTTTTCATTCACCGCATCAAGCTGCTTATCCAACTCTGCTAGCTTTTGCAGTACAGCCTGCTTTTCTGCTAATGCTGAGCGGGCCAGATCTTCACGACCTTTAGATAACGCCAGCTCGGCATTTTGCTGCCATTCTGTTTGTTTGGCTTCCAGTCTATTGCGTTGACGTACCAGTACTTTCTTTTCAGCCAGCTGTTTAGCCGCTAGTGAACGTACCTCAACCATGGTTTCTTCCATTTCCTGGACAATAAGGCGGATCACTTTTTGCGGATCTTCGGCTTTATCCAGGATGGCGTTGATATTGGATTGAACGATATCGCTGATTCGGGTAAACATTCCCATTTTATTTCTCCACGCTAATAATAAATAAATTGTAAAATTAAGGTTGTTTCCCAATAGCTATAACAAGTGTTGTGCCAACCTTGGAGAAAACTAATAACACATTGTTTTTAAATGATTATTTTTACTATGAATGAATAATTCAATACTGACAGAATGACATTTGAGGCCGCGTAGTTAGTCAAAAAAGCTAAGTTGTTAGTAAATCTGACCACTTTCTAAATCGGATACACCGATTAATACAACAATGGACTGGAAGCAATATGATCAGGACGGGATCAGAAGACAAAATGGCGTTGGCTCCAGTGTCATATCGACTGAGTTAATAGCGACACAAAAGCAGCAATGAAAATAACGCTAAGCAGATAAAACGAGTTTAAACAGAAAATCTATCTATTAGGGGAAATGAGGATCAAGACAGTCTACAACTTACTGACTGTCTTGGTGCGGGCTGTGAGTGACGCTAACTGAGTCACGTTTGATTTCAATCAAGGTCAGAATAATTGCCCCTGCCAGATAGGCGACGACGGGCACCATCAATATACTGAGTAAATCCAGCTGACTAATCATGCAGCTTACTCTGCATTAATTGCGACAATGACCGGCGCGTCTTCAGTATGTAACACCACATCAAACTCTTCTTTGGGTGCTGGCTGTTCGGCTAAAGATTCAGTTACAACGGTGACACTGTTCTCTAACTGATTCTGTAATTTCTGTTCCACCACTTTTGCCGCCTGCGCCATCAATTCTGACGAGATTTTTTGCACATCAAACTCTTGGGCTTGTGCAGCAGTGCTGGCTAAAAATGACATACCTAAAATAGCAACTGTAGTTTTGACTTTGTTTAACATGATTGGCTCCTAGTGAAGTTAATTATTAAGTCGCAGTCACTATTGCGATAGTTGTGCCAATCAGTTAAAAAAATATAACATATTGATTTTAAATCATTTTTAATGGAACAAGAATCAATCGATAAACATGCACATGGGAACAGAATCAATTATTTAGCCAAATTGACCAATTCGGTTGGTTAATTTGGCTAATATAATCTGAGTTCGGGATAAGCTGAATGTTTATTATAGTTAATTGAATTAATTCAATTATTGAAATTACCACGACACTTCTTATCCCGAACTCAGGTTAATATACATTTTGACTAGCAACTGGAGCCTGTTGCACCAGTGATAAAACGCGCCGGGGCAATCATATAAAGTGACTATGACTCAGATGAAAGATGACAAACTACAACGCCAAAGATAATCGGATAGATAGAAAAAGGAGGAATAGCGTCACGCTGACGCACGTGTATACATAGCATCCAGTGCCCGATTAAACAATTCTGGCGTCGCATTTGCGGCAGTCCCATGTTCGCTTAAACAGCGTCGCCATGCCCGAGCCCCGGGTTGACCCTGAAATAAACCTAACATATGGCGGGCAACATGATAAAACCGGGCACCTTGCAGCATTTGTTGCTCGGTATAATCGATCATATGCTGCACGATTTCTATCCTGTCTTTGCTATTTTCAGGCAGGTCATAGAAACGCTGATCCACCTCAGCCAATATCCAGGGATTACTGTACACTTCACGGCCAATCATTACCCCATCCAGATGATTCAGGTGTAAGGCAGCGTCGTCCAGTGTTTTAACCCCACCATTAATACTGATGTGTAAATGAGGGAACTGCTGCTTGAGATGATAAACCCTGTCGTACATCAAAGGCGGTATATCACGATTTTCTTTAGGGCTGAGTCCCTGTAACCAGGCTTTTCGGGCGTGCACGATAAAAGTATCACAACCGGCATCGGCCACAATTTGAATAAAGCGGGTCAAGTCATCCATTTCACACATATCGTCTATACCGATGCGGGACTTAACCGTAACCGGGATATTGACCGCTTGCTGCATCTGACTAACGCACGCAGCAACAGTTTCAGGCTCCGCCATCAGGCAAGCGCCAAAGCGTCCATTTTGTACTCTGTCTGACGGACAACCGACGTTGATATTAACTTCGTCATAACCATAACCTTCAGCCTGACGCGCACATTCCGCCATTTCCTGCGGATTTGAGCCGCCCAGTTGCAGTGCCACCGGCTGCTCATCCTGATGGAAAGCCAGATAATCCCCTTTGCCATGGATGATCGCGCCCGTAGTCACCATTTCTGTATACAACAACGCCTGACTGGATATTTGCCGCAAAAAATAGCGGCAATGACGGTCCGTCCAATCGAGCATGGGTGCAACAGAAATTTTACGGGGGAGCATAATACCCTGCGAAGTTCGAAAAATAGGGCCGCGCATTTTACCCTGATAGCCATTCCCATGCCATTAAATATTTGCTTGATCCTGTTGAGCTTTACTGTGTTTTTGCTGCGGGGCATTGCTTATTTAAAAAATTGGTCTTCAATTAAATCTGTCTCAAATCGATAAACGACGATAAGGAGAGTTATCGTGTTAACACAACGTCTAATCATTAGCCTAAACGCATGTCTGATATTATCCGCTCCGGCAATGGCACAAGAATCCCCCCAGCAAAGTTGTAGCAATGCGGCTTCCTTGTACGCCAAAAAAGATTTGGAAGGAGCATTAGAAGAAGCCCGCTGGTGCGTAAAATTAATGGAACAGGAGAAGCAGGGGAAAACAGCCACCTTCTTCAAGGACAACATTCTTGGCTACAGCGGCGATGAAATGAATCAACAGCAAGTTATGGGCATGAGTGTTATCGAACGGGATTATCGCAAAAAAGACGCCACCATTAATGTCTCCCTGTCAGCAGGCGCATCGGGAGCCATGGCCAATGCATTCTCGGCGATGGCGCAATTTGGTCTGCAAAGTGGCCAGGGTAAAGCGTTGCGTATTCAGCGCAGGACAGCAACAGACATGAGTGACAACGAACAAGCCGAGTTACAAGTAACGCTGAAAAGTGGTGGCTTTATCACCTTTAAATCCAGTGACATCGATAGTGAAGCACTGATTGCTTTTGCCAACGCATTCCCTGTAGCGGAACTTGATGATTCGCTTGCGCATTAGCGCCTGCTGGATACAAATGGTGATATAAACGGGCACGATGGAAAGTGTTTATATCACTATTTTGTTCTACAACTCAGTTATTTACCGATCTAAAAGCTGGTGTTCTGGCCACCGAATTGGTAACGTTTTAACATCTATTCTTACCTGTTTATGACCATTTCAGATGCAAAAAGCCACTCGTTTCCTGAAAATCACGATTTGGATACTTCTATTTTTACTCGCAGTACTGGCTTGCCTGCTATTTTTGGCGATTGAGAAACAACCACTGGTGGTTGCTCAAAGTCATCAGCAGGTCGAATCTGCAGACAGCTTACCGGCTTTACTCGATCAGCTACAACGTTCTCTCGGACGCTCTCGTCGGCTCCAGTCAATCCAGCTCAAGGCTGACCAGCTAAACAGTCTGGCTGGTTTTGTACAAAGAGCCAAACCTGCGATAAAGGCGCAGGCCAATCTGGATTATCAGCGCAGCTTGCTGGCCATCACCTATCAGTTACCGGATAGCCTGTTTGGTGGTTATATCAACGTCAGTTTATGGATCGTCGAGGCCGACGAATTAAAACTGGAAACATTGAAAATTGGTCAGATAAGCATTCCTGGTGATACCGCCCTTAGCCTGCTGACCTGGGTAATAGATTGGTATACGGACAGTCATATTGCCTCTGAACTTCCCAATCGTATCACTCGCGTAGAAATGGACCCGTTCAAGCTGATGATAAAATTGGCTCCGGTGTATGATTTGTTAACTGAAATGAAATCGTTAAAGCGGGAATTAAATGAAGAAGAGCAGCTTTTTCAGGAGAGTATTGTCCACTATCTGCATTTTTTAACCGGTGTCAAAATTATCGATTTACAGCTGCCCTATATATCGATTAATCAATATATCGTGGCGTTGTTTGACGAAGCACAAAAACGTTCGGTCGATCGTGATCCTAGTGTTGAAAACCGTGCAGCCATTCTGGCAATGGCGATTTTCGACGGCAACCAGAATTTCGCCCGCTTTGCCGGTAACATTGAACCTTCGTTGTTGGATAAAGCTAAATCCCGCCATCAGGTATTCTTGTCCCGTCGTCGCGACTTGTGCCAGCACTTCCTGTATTCGGCGGCGATAGAAATACTGTCCCAACAGGGTATTTCCATTGCGGTAGGGGAATTTAAAGAATTAATGGATCGCAGTACCGAGGGCAGCGGTTTCAGTTTTGCCGATTTATCTGCCGATATGGCCGGAATTAAACTGGCCCAAATGGCAACCGATCCCGAGTTCGCCAGTATTATTCAGCAAAGAATCACCCCACAGACTAAAGAAACTGACTACTTTCCGTTTATTGCGGATTTACCAGAAGGATTGCATAAAGAGCAATTTAACCAGCAAATTGGCGATGTCGACAGTGAACAATATAAACAGAAACGGCAATTGATCGAACAACGGATAAACAGCTTGCCGTTGTTTCAAAATTAACCGCCGGTACTTAAAAAGCCTGTGATAAACTGGCACCTTGAATTTTACAAAAAATGACAACCATGACAACAGAATCACAAGTGCTTAAAGCACGAAGTTATTGCGAAGACAAAGGGGCCCGCTTTACCTTATTACGCGAAAAAATTTATCGCCTATTAATTGACCGGGAAGGCGCAATAGGGGCTTATGAATTACTTGATCAACTAAAAGAAACCGAAAATACCGCCAAGCCCGCCACCGTTTATCGCACACTGGATTTTCTGCTTGAGTTCGGACTGGTGCACCGGATCGAATCAAGTAATGCTTTTGTGGCATGCCATCATTTTGGCTGCAACCACCCGGTTCAGTTTTTGATTTGCGATCAATGCGGTGATGTCAAAGAAATCCAGTCAGCAGGGTTAAAACAAACTTTGGATAAACAAGCCCATGAACATGGTTTTAAGGTGCAGAGCCAGACCATTGAAGCGCATGGATTGTGCAGCAGTTGTCAGTAGAATGACCGGATTGCAATAACAAAACAATGAATACACTCTGGTCACAATATCAAATCAGTCTCAAGCCCCGCTCCCGCGGCTGTCACCTGATTACCGACGAAGTCTTGGCAGCACTTACTGAGCTGAGGCAGTATAAAGTCGGTATAGCCAATCTGTTTCTATGTCATACCAGTGCCAGCCTAACCATTAACGAAAATGCCGATTCAACTGTCAGAAGTGATATGAACGCTTACCTCAATCATCTGGTGCCTGAAGACATTCCCTATTTTCAGCACACTTATGAAGGCCCGGATGATATGCCCGCGCATATTAAGTCGAGCATGTTGGGGGTTAATCTGACTGTGCCGATCCGGCAGGGCCAGTTAGCTTTAGGTACCTGGCAAGGGATTTATTTGTGCGAACATCGTAACAATGGCGGCACTCGCAAGCTCATTGTGACGCTAAATGGCGTCAGTTGATCTCCTCTAAAAAGGCGATATCCTGAAAAAGCGATACAGCTAATAAAAGGAACACGCTATGAGAAATTTTAAGCGCAATAAAATCAGCATTTTGCTCTGTGCTATTGGCACTTTGGGTCTGTCCGGAAACGCGTTGGCAGATGACCAAATTGAGGATGGCTGGGTAGCCGGCTTTATTGAATATTATAATCCTGATTCAGACAAACCCGAGCCCTTTGAATACCTTGACGACGGCCATGGTATCGGTGCCGAACTGGGATTGCGTTTCAGTCCCCGTTGGGCCGGTCGAATAGAATGGTCACATCTGGACATTGACGCCATCGACGGTTTTGACGATGAAACCGGTGATCGTTTAGGTGTTGATGCGCTCTACTTCCTGGATCAAAAATCGGTCTATTTATTTGCCGGGGTCAAGCATGAAAAGCTGGATACCAGCTACCGAATGGCGAATGTAGGTATAGGCAAACATTTCCAGATTAACGACAATTGGCGAGTTATTGCCGAAGCCGCCAGTTACTATGACTTTGGTCAGGATTACAATGACTTTGGTTTGAAACTGGGTATAGCCTACACCTTCAACACAGAGTCCAATCAGCACAAAGCAGCCGCTCCTACTCCACCGCCTCCTGTCACACAACAAGTTGCCGAACCGATCAGCCTGGACACAGACGGAGACGGAATCTTTGATCAGGCTGACAAATGCCCGGGCACGCCTAAAACAGACAAGGTCGATGCTAATGGTTGTAGTATCTTGATGGAAAAATCCTACTCCGTAGTACTCAATATTTTGTTCGCCAACAACAGTAGCGAAATTACCGACCCTGAAAGTCCCGAATTCCAGAAATTTGCTGACTTTATGCAGCGTTATGGCTCGGTATATGCCGAAATCGGCGGCCACACTTCAGCAGTAGGGGAAGCCGATTACAACCAGAAGCTCTCCGAGGAACGAGCTAACAAGGTACGCCAATTACTGATTGATCGTTACGATATTGACGCAAGTCGTCTCACCGCCAAAGGCTATGGCGAAACGGAATTACTGGATGATTCTGGCACAGCCGAGGCTGCCAAAAAGAATCGGCGCATTCATGCCAAAGTTTCGACGACAGTAGAAACCAAGGTTAAACGTTAAAATCCGGCTAACAAAGCCCCAGTCAGCAAAAAGCCAGTCATTTGACTGGCTTTTTTAATTTATTAAGAGCTGCCTTGGATTAAAAGAAGGTATAAACCAGCGTCACTGCAGTTTGAGTATCCAGGTTCTCGTTACCTTCTACCACATCGCTGTTATGGTTGAGCAGTAACGAAACTTTCATCGCTAATGAACCATTAATTTTAGCCGCAACCGATGTTTCAGATTTGGATTTGGTGTTTTCGGAACCGATCTCCGTACTGATTAACTGACGGAACGTCGCTGTCGGAGAGATTTTCCACTGATAATCCATCGCGCCACGAACAATGAAGCTGCTGGCATCTTCACCCTCTTGTGTTTTAGCGAATGAATAACCCGGACCCACACTGTAATTAAAACTGCTGGTATCGTCTTTCCAGACTTGTTGGCCCCAACCCGTTGCTAAAGTGCCTTGATATTGGTAGCCACTAAAACGGTCATCTTCATAGGATGCAAAGGCAAAGATACGATGATTGGGATCGGTTAACTTGTAGTTTCCCTGTCCGGACAAAAACACTTTTTGTGCCGTTGTTTGTGTCTCTTCGCCTTCATCGTTGTCGACTTCATCTTGTTTATACAGCGTTTCAACAACGTAGTCATTACTCCATTGTTCAAGTTCCTGATGCGCACTCAACGTTGCTTTAACCGATGTTGTTTCGGTATTACCGGTGGTTTTAATTAAACCGAATTCACCGTCCATTGTGAAAGGTTTAACATTTTCACCGCTATCCGCTGGATTGCTTGTATTGTCCGCCATATACAGGCGAGACATCAAGTCGATACCGGCCATACTGACCATGGGTACAAAAGCTAAACTACAAATTACAAGTTTTTTAATCATCGGTACAGCCTACTACTTCGAATTAAGATGAGTTGCTCAAAAAATGCGCAGATATTGTAATGGAATAATACTACGACGCCAAACGATTCCTTTAATTTCTGCCAAATTCTATGCCTTAGGCAGCCATTGTTGCAAAAATTTAACAGAATTTTCACCCATGACTTTGCGGATTTGCATTTTAGTAACATTTAATGCCAATAACTCCTGTGTCAGTGTCGCTATTTCACTACTGTCAATCCGTGTTTCTACCGCTCCGTCAAAATCAGATCCCAAAGCGATATGATCTTCGCCGACCAAATCAATCCCGTATTTGATCATTTTGGCAATCCCCTGTGGGCTAATATCACAGGCCGCAGCTTGCCAATACCCCAGTGCGATCAACCCGCCTTTGGCCGCAACTTGCTGCATCAACTGATCCGGCAAATTTCTTGCTGTAGGGCAGACGCCATACAAGCCGGTATGGGATACGACAATAGGACGACGACTGAGTTCCAGTACTTCTTCGACAACTTTTGCTGATGAATGCGCAACGTCGATAATCATCTGCTTGTCATTCAATTTAGCCACCACCTGACGACCAAATTCAGTCAGACCGGACTGGCTCAGGCCATGCAATGAGCCGCCTAATCGGTTATCAAAAAAGTGCTGCAGACCAATCATTCTAAAGCCATGCTGATAAAGCTTGTCCAGATTGGCGATATCACCTTCCAGCGGATGTGCTCCTTCCATCCCTAATAATACACCGATGGGTTTTAGCTGTGCCGTTTTCCGACTAGCCAGTAATTCTTCCAGCTCGGGGACATTTCTTACCCAACGCAACTGGCCGTCGGATTGATTGACCGCGTTATCCAGTTTTTGAGCCTGATATAAACTGCGCTGTAATAGACTGTCCCAAGTACGTATTGGCCATCCCTGAGCAATAACCAGAGACGTAATACGATCGCTGGCGGCACTGTTCTTTTCATAGTTTTGCCCTTTGGGGGATTTGGTGACAGTGGTGAACATTTGCAGGGCGACATTGCCCTGTTGCAATCTGGGAACATCAACATGGCCACGGCTAACATGATCAAGAATATTTCGCTCCCATAACAAAGAATCCGAATGCCAGTCCATAATGGTCAATTGTTGGTGTAGTTCCCTGGCTTGAGGCTGTATAACATAGGCCTCATGAGGTTCAACCCGATTAAAGCGCGGCTCAAGTAATGTCGGTAAATTCAGGTAAAGGATCACGAGTAGTGCCGCTACACCCAAGGCTAACCATTTAATCATTTTGTTTTCCTTGTCGTTGTCACCCTGTCAGGTTACCTAATACCTTGCCAATATGCTCTGCCTAATCGAAAAAACTATCGACTAGCCTAGCCGATCGGCGCGAATGCCATTGCTTATATCTGTTTGATATTTAGTCCGTCCTAGACATTGATAAAGGTGGCGTTTATCCTTCTTAAACATAATATTTACAACTGATTTTAGAGATAAAGTTTAAGTATATATATCCTGCTTAAACTTATATCCACATTAGCATGTGTACTGAATGACATGTGTATGAAAACTCATAATCATAAATAGCTGATACGTTTAATTAAAAGGCCCTATAAATGTCCAAAATATTTGATTTTGTTAAACCCGGAGTGATCACCGGCGATGATGTACAAAAAGTGTTTGCGGTAGCCAAGGAAAATAACTTTGCGTTACCCGCCGTCAATGTTGTCGGTACCGATTCAATCAACGCCGTTTTAGAGGCTGCGGCGAAAGTCAAAGCGCCAGTAATTATCCAGTTTTCTAATGGTGGAGGGGCATTTTACGCTGGTAAAGGCCTTAAACTGGAAGGGCAACAAGCCGCGATTATCGGTAGTGTGTCCGGCGCGCACCATATTCATGCGGTAGCAGAAAGTTATGGCGTACCCGTTATTGTGCATACCGATCATGCCGCGCGTAAGCTACTTCCCTGGATTGACGGATTACTGGACGCCTCGGAAGCCTATTTTGCCGCTACCGGCAAACCCTTGTTCAGTTCCCATATGATTGATTTATCTGAAGAACCTATCGAAGAAAATATTGCTACCTGCAAAGAATATCTTGCCCGGATGGCCAAAATGGGCATGACGTTGGAAATCGAGCTGGGTTGCACCGGCGGTGAAGAAGACGGCGTAGATAACAGCGGTATGGATTCTTCGCTACTTTATACTCAACCATCAGAAGTGGCCTACGCCTATGAAGAACTGATGAAGGTCAGCCCACGCTTCACTATCGCAGCATCATTTGGCAATGTGCACGGAGTGTATAAACCTGGCAATGTTAAACTGACCCCGGCTATTTTACGTGACTCACAGGCCTATGTTTCTGAAAAATTCGGTCTGCCGACCAACAGCCTTAACTTTGTATTTCACGGCGGTTCGGGCTCCACAGAAGCCGAGATCAAAGAGTCTATCAGCTATGGTGTTATCAAGATGAATATCGATACCGATACCCAATGGGCCACCTGGGAAGGCGTCAAGAACTACTACGAAGAGAAAAAAGATTACCTGCAAGGACAAATAGGCAATCCCAGCGGTGATGAAGCGCCGAATAAAAAACACTATGATCCACGTGTATGGCTGCGCGAAGGGCAATCATCAATGGTACGGCGTCTGGAAAAAGCGTTTTCGGACCTGAATGCGGTGAATGTGCTGTAACTTTCGCTAGTACAACCCTTTTTAAAGGCGATACAGTTCATCTGCATCGCCTTTTTTATTGGCTAACCAGCCAATCGTTGTTCTTCGCGTATATTTCTTTTCCATGCATCCAGAGTTTATCAAATGGCTCAGGATGAACGGATTTGGTTTTAACTAGCGACTCTAACTTGCCCTTATGTTTTTCACTTACAAGTATTGGCATACTCTTTACCTGCAACAAAGCAAATCGTACCAAAATATATAATCCCAACACACCAATTCAAGTCAATAGGATCATCAATAGGCGCAAAGAACGAAAAATATATAAATGCCCCTATAAATATTAGTGAAATTAGACCGCAAATAACTGAAATTACTAAGCCAAATAAATAAAAATGCTGAGCAAACAACTTTAGAATGAACAAGGGAAATATACTCAACAAAATCATTACCAATGATATTTCAGCGTAAAAATTTTTCGTGGGCGGCAACAAAAGCATAAGCAGTCCACAAAGCAATGCTCCGCCAAATATCCACGTTGACAATTCAAAAAATGGAGTTGATGAGTCTCCGCCAGTAAATGTTGATTTGTATCGATGTAGGTTCATTTAGTAAAAACAACGCCTTACTAATAAGCGCAAAATGCTTAGCTAAATTTTGCGACGGAAGAGCACAAGCCAAGCATTTTGCATCGTTTAGATTAACTTGTTATAAGGCTTTACACCGATTACGGCATTTCAAGAAACTGCCTTTTTCTAAATATTTTACATAAACGTTCTGAGCAAAATTCAAGTGTGACACTATCAAAAAAATAGGCTGACTCAAACATAACTACCCATTTATCAGAACTATAAAAGTATTCAGAGTTTGTTGATAAATTCCCTCTTTTCGAAGATTTGTTATCAGTACTTACTAGGTTAATAGCCTCAATCCTTTTCTCTGGGGTGTTACGTAGATTGAAAATTACTTCGACTTTATTCATGCCGATTGAGAATCCATAAGCTTTGCCGTCTTTAACAATTTCATGAATTGCACTTAGCCAAAAAAATAAAACAATAATTGTCAGAAACGATACTGCTCCTAATACTGTACTGGAGATTAAGTTAACTTTAGCTTTCATCCATTAAAACCACATGAGTTAGATTAGCCTTATAACGCTTAACATATAGGGATTTTAGGAGCGCTTTTTCAGCGAGTAAAATTCCCACCATGATGTTTTTGTTATGCATACAGGCCCAACACCCCGAAAATACAACCTAGAAAAAAACATGCAAAGGATGAATATACAAATATTCTAGGGATATTATTCTTTACTACCTGAGCATTTACTTCACTATAGAACTCTTCCCACTCTTGGTTTTCTTCGAAGTAATTCTCAGTCGACTTTTTGAACGCCCAGAAAAGCGAACCATACATTTCAGTTACAAATACCCTGAATATACCAATGAGCATTACACCCAAGAAGAACATGGCCAATGCGACCTTGAACTCAATGACATCAGGCTTTGAGGATATGGCGCCTAAATATGCCAAAATAGCTACTGCACTTCCTGCGTTGGCAGAAAACAAAAAAGTTAAAGATTTATCAACAGACTCAGTTGTAACACTTTGCAGCTGGCGCTCCCTATTTTCAATAAAGCGCTCTCTTGCTTTTCGTACATCGTCATCTAAATCTGGATCAAAATGCATCGTACTCCCTCATTGCATAACGCTTTAAACAGCGGAAAACACGAACGGTTTGACGTAGCCAGCGAGTGGTTTTCCGATGGTTTAACTTGTTAACTGTCTTGAATTGCATTAATAAGTATTTCTTTGTTTTTATTGGATATTTCGCCGAATGTAACACCAAACGGAATGATCCAGAAGTATTGCGGTATCAGACGAACCTTAGTGGTAAATCGGTCGTTATCTCTAAACTGTAACTTGAGTTTAAAGAAACCTCCGTTATAGAACACATCATCACCATCGACTTTTAACTCTGCAACTTTTTTATCCAGAATAAAATTGAGTTGCATCCCAATAATTGGCCATATTTTGTAGTAGATATGCCCTTCCTTTTCATACAACTTTGAGTTTGCCATACCGAGTGAAATATTTGTTTCCATAGACAGTTAACGCCAAGCCAAGGGGTAAATGCGAGCGCTTTGCCGAAGGCAGCGAGTATTTGTCCCGCCTGCGAAGCAGGCTTTCTTAGGCGCCTTGTTAGCACTCAACGACATTTAATTTCTGCTTTTAACCAAGGATGTGCAATTGACGTTATACCACCTAAAAAAATGCCGCCGTCGGTAGCGCCATTATCCTGTGTTAAAACGTCATATCCGTTTGGACATACTTCTGTGGCTCTTCTATTCCAGAACTCCTTTAACATTTCCAATGATGTAGTTCCATTTCCGTAGTATTCGACTCGATAGTGATTTTCACCCAACTTCTCATCCTTGTAACCACCCGACCAAGTATGTGCTTGATAGGGTGTAGCACAACCCGATGTCACTAACGCTAAGCCAATTAAACTAAAATATTTCATGATCTATCCTTGAGTGCTAACAATTTAATAGAAGGAATTAACCCCGTATTCGTACCGGATGAAATTCCTTCTTTGCTGATTTATTTTTCCGACAATACGCTGCATATTCAAGTAAATCAATTTGTTAGCTGTGCATTATTGATGAGTCAAAAAACAAACAAGGCTTTTCGCCCGCAAGTTTGTGGATACCCGCCTTCGCGGGTATGACAGGGTTTAATGATGACAAATTTATCCTTCAAATCCGTTCATCCTTCGACTACTTGTTCCTCGAGCCTGTCATGAACTTGTCGAATGGCTCAGGACGAACGGTTTTGGTTTTACCTTCCCCTTTGCAGTAAACAAAAACCTTGTTCAGATTAGCCTACCGGTATTCGAGACAGGGATGTCGAGAAAACAGCGGCTGAAAGGATGTGGATTTGCTGTGATACCGGTAGGCCTGAACAAGTTTTTTGTGTTTTTACTGCAAGGGTGCCGTGGGGTTCTTAGGGGACTCGGCAGCACAGTCCCCTAAGCTGCCGTCGCCAGCGCGACACCCAAACTTAACTTTTATGACCATGCTAACTTGCGTAGCAATAGATCCAATATTCTGGGTTTTGGGTTTTGGGTTTTGGGTTTTGGGTTTTGGGTTTTGGGTTTTGGGTTTTGGGTTTTGGTTTTTGGTTTTTGGTTTTTGGTTTTTGGTTTTTGGTTTTTAAACTTTATGGTTCCCGGCCCAAAACATCACCGGGATGACGTGAATAAAGCTATTGGCGCAGCCAACATACAACAACGCCGCTGGGTAGCGGCGTTAAACTACAATAATTAGCTTGGCTAACTATTTGGTTATTTTGGCAGACTACTTGCCGCGTTTTTCCAGCATGGCTACTGCTGGCAGAACTTTACCTTCAACAAATTCCAAAAAGGCACCACCACCGGTGGAGATATAGGAAATTTTATCGTCCAGGCCATATTTATCGATTGCGGCTAAGGTATCTCCACCACCGGCGATCGAGAAGGCGTCGCTTTCGGCAATAGCGCGCGCGACCACTTCGGTGCCTTTAGAGAAATTATCGAATTCAAATACGCCACAAGGGCCATTCCACAAAATGGTTTTGGCATTTTTTAACACCTCAGCGACTTTTTCGGCGGTTTGGGGGCCGTAATCCATGATTTCTTCATTATCCTGAACCTGATCAACATTTTTTATCGTTGCCGGGGCAGTATCAGAAAACTCTGTACCAACTCGCACATCAATAGCTTCGGGAATATCCAGGCTATCCATTAAACGCTTGGCTTCAGGGATAAGATCTTTCTCGTACAAGGATTGACCCACGTTATAACCGCGAGCGGCAATAAAGGTATTGGAAATACCGCCACCGACAATCAGCTGATCGGCAATTTTAGACAGCGCGTCCAGCACGGTTAACTTGGTAGACACTTTAGAGCCACCCACTACCGCCACTAGCGGACGGGCTGGATTATCCAGCGCTTTGCCCAAGGCTTCCAATTCAGCAGCTAATAATGGGCCAGCACAAGCAACAGGCGCATGCAAACCGACTCCATGAGTGGAAGCCTGAGCACGATGGGCCGTGCCAAACGCATCCATCACATACACATCACACAAAGCGGCATACTGTTTGGATAAGGTTTCATCATCGGCTTTTTCACCGCGATTAAAACGGACATTTTCCAGAATCACCAATTCACCGGCATTCACTTCCAGACCATTTAAATAGTCGCTGGCCAGACGTACCGGAAAATCCACACTGGCAGCAATGTGATCAACCACCGGTTGCATCGAGAATTCCTGCTCAAACTGACCTTCCGTAGGGCGGCCTAAATGTGACATCACCATCACTTTAGCACCGGCATCAATGGCCGCTTTAATAGTGGGTAAAGAGGCACGAATACGCGCATCGGAAGTCACTTTACCTTTTAATACCGGCACATTCAGATCCTGGCGGATCAGTACTCGCTTGCCGGCTAAGTCTACTTCAGACATTTTGATTACAGACATGATTATTCCTTAATTTTATGGTTTTCAATTTGTGTTTAATTGTTTGCTTTTAATGAGTTGTGTCGATCTTATACATTGCCATCGCGGTATCCAGCATACGATTGGCAAAACCCCATTCGTTATCACACCACACCAGCGTTTTAACCAGTTGCTTGTGGCTGACCCGGGTTTGGCTGCCATCCACAATACAAGAATGCGGATCGTGATTAAAATCGCAGGATACTAACGGCTCTTCGGTATAACCTAACAAGTCCTGCAAACGTCCCTTACTGGCCTGCATCAGAGCCAGGTTAACCTCTTTAATGCTTACCTCGGTATTTAACGTCACGCTCAAGTCCATCGCAGTCACATTAATGGTAGGCACCCGTACCGCAATTGCTTCAAATTTTCCGGCAAATTTAGGCAAGATACGTTCAATCCCCAATGCCAGTTTAGTATCTACCGGAATAATGGATTGGCTCGCCGCACGAGTACGACGCAAATCGTCGTGATAGGCATCAATCACCTGTTGATCATGCATGGAGGCGTGAATAGTGGTAATGGTGCCACTGTTAACCCCAAAGGCGTTATCCAGAGTCTGGATAACCGGCACGATACAGTTGGTGGTGCAGGAGCCGTTGGAAACAATTTTGTCATCCTGGCTGAGCGTATCGTCATTAATGCCATAGATAATGGTGGCATCCATATCAGGAGTGCCAGGTTGAGCAAACAAAACCTTACCCGCGCCCTGATCAAGATGGGTCTGACCGGCAGCACGGTCGGCGTGTACACCGGTGCATTCAAGTACAATATCAATCCCTAATGATCGCCAGTCCAGTTCAGCGATATCGGCGTGATGCAATAATTGGATTGGATTACCGGCCACAATCAGCTTGCCATTATCCAGACTAACCGGAAAACTGAAACGGCCATGAGAGGTGTCATATTTCAACAGATGGGCAATACCTTGCGGCGCCGCCAACTCGTTAATTGCAACTACCTGTATATGTTGATAACGACCTGATTCATACAGCGCCCGCAACACATTACGTCCGATACGTCCAAAACCATTGATAGCAATTCGAAGCATTTTTTACTCATTATCCTGCATCGCAACCAGAGAGTGTCTGGTCTTGAGTTCAAGTTCTACACCAAAAAATAGGGCGCTATAAAGCGCCCTATTGTATCGGTTGTCACCGCTATCCGGTAGCGATTAACTCAGTTTAAACCTTTAGCCCAGCAATTCAGTCGCCGACTTGGCGACAGCTTCAGCCGTAAAGCCGAAGTGCTTCATTAATGCTCCGCCTGGCGCCGACTCACCAAAGGTGGTCATTCCCACAACAGCACCGTCAAAACCGACATACTTGCACCAGTAATCCACATGCGCCGCTTCGACAGCTACACGTTTGGTTACCGCTTTAGGCAATACGGCTTCGCGATAATCGGCATCCTGTTGATCAAACACGCTGGTACTTGGCATGGATACGACACGTACTGCTTTACCTTGATCTGCTAGCAACTCTGCCGCTTCTACCGTTATACCCACTTCCGAACCGGTCGCGATTAAAATAACCTCCGGTGTGCCTTTACAATCTTTAAGCACGTATCCGCCACGGGCGATATTGGCCAATTGCTCGGCATCACGCGCTTGTGCCGGTAAGCCCTGACGACTGAATACCAACGCCGTTGGACCGTCTGTACGTTTTAATGCGGATTTCCACGCCACGGCTGTTTCGGCACCATCACAAGGGCGCCACGTATCCAGATTCGGCGTCATGCGCAGATTGGCTAATTGTTCAATAGGTTGGTGGGTGGGGCCATCTTCGCCCTGACCAATTGAGTCATGGGTATAAACCTGAATATTCGGAATGCCCATCAAGGCAGACATACGCAGTGCATTACGGGCATATTCCATAAACATCAGGAAAGTCGCGCCGTAAGGACGGAAACCACCATGCAGGCCAATACCGTTCATAATGCCGGTCATACCAAATTCGCGTACCCCGTAATAAATATAATTGCCGCTGGCGTCATCCGCTGTCAGACCTTTGGAGCCAGACCATAAGGTCAAGTTTGAACCGGCCAAATCGGCAGAGCCACCTAATATTTCTGGCAAGAAACTGGCAAAATTTTCAATGCTATTTTGAGAAGCCTTACGACTGGCAATATTTTCGGCTTTATCCTGGCATTGCTGAATAAACGCGTCGGCCTTGCTATCAAAATCAGCGGGTAACTCTCCCTTGATACGACGCTCAAACTCGGCCGCTAGCTCAGGGTAGGCTTGTTGATAGGAAGCAAATTTCTTATTCCAGCTTTGTTCCTGTTCCTCACCGGCCTGTTTTGCATCCCAACCGGCATAAATATCGTCAGGAATTTCAAACGGTGCATGTGACCAACCCAGTTCTTTGCGCGTGGCGGCCACTTCGTCTTCACCCAGTGCAGCTCCATGACTGTCGTGACTACCGGATTTATTCGGTGAACCGAAGCCGATAACGGTTTTGCAACAAATCAACGTCGGTTTTCCGGTTTCTTGGCGGGCCGCTTCGATTGCGTTCTTAACGGCTTCCGGGTCGTGCCCGTCGACATCAGCAATAACATGCCAGCCATAAGCTTCAAAGCGTGCGGGAGTATTGTCGGTAAACCAGCCTTCTACTTCACCATCAATAGAAATACCATTGTCATCCCAGAACGCGATTAACTTACCTAACCCCAGTGTACCGGCCAAAGAACTGACTTCGTGAGAAATCCCTTCCATTAAACAGCCGTCACCCAGGAAGCAATAGGTAAAGTGATCGACGATATCGTGACCAGGCTGGTTAAATTGTGCGGCTAACGCTTTTTCGGCAATCGCCATTCCTACCGCATTGCTAAGCCCCTGTCCCAACGGACCGGTGGTTGTTTCCACACCTTGGGTATAACCGTATTCTGGGTGGCCGGGAGTTTGCGAATGCAACTGACGAAACTGGCTTAGCTCTTCTATTGGCAAGTCATAGCCGGTTAAATGTAACAATGAATAGATTAGCATTGAGCCATGCCCATTCGACAATACAAAGCGATCCCGGTTTGCCCACTTGGGATTGCGCGGATTGTGCTGCATAAAGTCCGTCCACAACACTTGCGCAATATCCGCCATTCCCATTGGTGCTCCCGGGTGACCCGAATTGGCTTTTTGTACCGCGTCCATACTCAATGCGCGGATCGCATTGGCTAGTTCTCGACGTGAGGGCATAGCATCTCCTGTAATTTTCTCGTTAGCCACTTAGCGGCCCTGTCATAATTGGGCTGCCATTCTGGCTCAGCTATCAAGTAACTGCAACGGCTAGTGAAATAACATAAGAATATATAAAAAAATATTTACAACTAGTGGCTGCTGATCTTTGGTGTATGAATTATGTGCAAAGCAAAGTTAGTGGCAAATATCGAATATTCAAGTTATTTCAAATTGGAACGATAACTTAACAAATGGACATTTAGACGTCTAGATGTAAATGCTGGTAATTTGATTTCTAGACGCTAGAATACGCCCTGATTATGTCCCATAGACAAAAATGTATTTAAGGAGCCCAGTATGGCGAAACAACTATTCACTTCCGAATCTGTATCCGAAGGCCATCCTGATAAAATCGCCGATCAGATCTCTGACGCCGTACTAGATGCCATTCTGGAACAGGATCCCAAGGCTCGTGTAGCCTGTGAGTCTTTTGTAAAAACCGGTATGGTGCTAGTTGGTGGTGAAATTAATACCACTGCCTGGGTAGATATTGAAGAATTAACCCGCAACACCGTGCGCGAAATAGGTTATACCCACTCCGATATGGGCTTTGATGCCGATTCCTGTGCGGTACTTAATGCCATAGGTAAACAATCTCCGGATATTAATCAGGGTGTCGATCGTTCACGTCCTGAAGATCAGGGCGCCGGTGATCAGGGTTTAATGTTTGGTTATGCCAGTAATGAAACTGACGTATTAATGCCCGCTCCTATTACCTATTCCCATTTATTGGTTAAACGCCAGGCCGAAGTTCGAAAAAACGGTACCTTGCCCTGGTTACGCCCTGATGCTAAAAGTCAGGTCACCTTTGCCTATGAAAACAATAAACCTGTCAGTATCGATGCTGTCGTCCTGTCGACCCAACATAGCGAATCTATCAGCACCAAAGATTTGCGCGAAGCGGTAATGGAAGAAATCATCAAACCGGTGCTACCGGCAGAATGGTTAACGCGCGATACCCAGTTTTTTATCAATCCCACCGGCCGTTTTGTGATTGGTGGCCCTATGGGAGATTGTGGTTTAACCGGGCGTAAAATTATTGTCGATACCTACGGTGGAATGGCTCGCCACGGTGGTGGTGCGTTCTCGGGCAAAGATCCCTCCAAAGTGGATCGCTCTGCCGCCTATGCTGGTCGCTATGTAGCTAAAAATATAGTGGCAGCCGGATTAGCCGAACGTTGTGAAATTCAGGTGTCCTATGCCATTGGTGTAGCAGAGCCCACTTCAATCAGTGTAGATACCTTCGGCACCGGCAAGGTGGATAATAAAACCCTGGTTGCACTGGTACGCGAGCATTTTGATTTACGTCCATTTGGTTTGCTTAAAATGCTGGAGCTGGAGCGCCCAATTTATAAGGCAACCGCGGCTTACGGTCATTTTGGACGTAATGAATTCCCCTGGGAAGCCACCGATAAAGCCGACACACTGCGCACAGACGCAGGAGTTTAACAAATTGAACAGAACCGTCTCTTGCTAGTGTCAGGAGGCGGGTTCAATCTCTGATATTTTATCCAACTGTTGACCTTGGCTATCACTCAGGCGGGATGATTCCAGCGCCGCCTGAACAGTGTCTTGATGCAACTCGGAATATTGAACAAGAGACAAACGTTTCATCAGCTCCAGTAACAATAAATTACAGCGCACATTCGACGGTTCAAGCTGTCTGGCGGAATACAGACGTTTCAAAGCACGATAGTTGACCCCCTGTTTTTTTAATTCGGCACCAATATTTATCGCCGTTAGCGTAGTATTTTCAGCGTCAACGACCAGATCAAACAATATCTGCCAAACCACTTCATAAAAAACCAGTTCGGCACAGGGTTCCATTGGACTCAAAGCCGCATCCACTTTAACCAGCAAATCAAGGGCCTGTTGATACTGCTTTAAACCAACAGCACTGGCGGCCAATAGCAGCCATTTGAGCGCGTTAAACGGCTCTGTTTTTGCCACTAGACTTTGCAGTTCCTGATGCAACTGTTTAGACGACTGTTGTTCCAGTAATATATGCGCCAGCAAATGTAGATAGGGGGTCAATGTGCCGAGTTGATCCGGGCTATTTTGCAGCGTATTAAAACCAATAAATTCGGCCAATGCGAAACGTTCAATCGCTTGAGTTCTGGACGCTTTTCGCCCTTTCATCAAGCTCAGTACCAACAACATAAATCCGCTAAACTGCAAGAGATGATGAGCCGGTTCCAGCTCTTGTCCATCGGAGCGCTGCTGTTGCAAATAATCCATCGCCTGATCAAAACCTTCAATCATCAATTCCAGTAATACCAAGGTTTGACTGAGACTGGCAGATTTAGCCCATTCAGGCATTTGTTGGCAGCAGTTTTTGGCACCCCGATAGTTCTTTTGCTGAACACACATCATGGCCTTGTAATACAATATTTTAGGTTCCAGTCCGGGTGTTGAATCCGCATGTTGCATACATTGACTAAAAAGCAGCTTATCTCCCATCAAAAAGCTCATCAGTAATTTGGCGCTATGACGCAATTTGGGGTCCCGAATTTTTTCGGCCTGCTTAAAGGCAAAATGGCTATGACCATTTAAGAACAAGGTACGAATAACGATGATTTCAAGGCTCGATTGAATCTCGACAGGTAACTGGCGCGTTCTGGCCTGTTTTAAACTTTCCAGTACCTGACGTTGCTGTGCTGACTCCACGATGTTAATTAACGACCTTAGCTCAGTGATCCCTTTACTGGCAAAAACCAGCGACGGCATCAGGTTGCTGGTAGTCAACTCGGATGTAATTGTCTGGCTATCAATATGCCTGAACGGCAACATGCCCTGCTCTTTCAGACTGTCATCGCATACCAGAACAAAGGTACACCATGCTGGAACCAGACGAGCATAGGTAAGATAGCGAACAAGTTCGGCTCGGGTTTGCCAGTTGGAGAGCTGCCTATCCAGCACAATCACATCGTATTCGGTTTTGCCTGGCTCGAATAACGGTGACACTTGGTCCGTGTCGGTCACTTTAGTCACGCCATAGGCATAAAGTTGTCGGGCGATTTGCTGGCGACGGGATAAGGACTCGGAAATAATGATGATGTTGAGACTAGTTAATTGCATTTAAAATCGACGACCAACGTCATTAATCTCATTGGCTGTTTTTTTCCTTCCATACACATTACTTTATACATAGCTTAGAATAAAAAATATCGCTTCACACGATTTTCCAGTGGCGGTAATGCATTGCATACGACACAATAATGACAGGCTTATGAAAATGAAATATTTTATGAAAAACAAAACTTTACTACTTATATTCAGCAGTTTTCTGATCCTTTGTGCCTGCACCACATCGCCCACCGGCCGCAGGCAATTGAAGCTGTATCCCGCCGACCAAATGAACGAAATGGGAATTCAGGCATTTGACAGCATGAAGGACGAGCAAAAAGTCTCCACCGCTAAAGTAGAAAATAAATTTGTCCAATGCGTGGCCGGACTGGTTGCCCAGCAGGTGCCCGACTCCGTATACAGCGGTAAGTGGGAAGTGGTGGTTTTTGATGATGAACAAGTCAATGCCTTTGCCCTGCCCGGGGGCAAAATAGGCGTATACACCGGCTTGCTTAATGTTACCGAAAATCAGCATCAGCTGGCAGCAGTTATCGGCCATGAGGTCGGCCATGTCATCGCCGGACACAGTAACGAAAGAATGTCCAATAGCACCTTGATTGGCATCGGTATGGAAGCAACCGACCAATTGTTAAAAGCGAATAAAGTCGCCTACAACGCGGGCATAATGGCGGCTTTAGGCTTTGGTACACAAGTTGGCATACAATTACCTTTTAGTCGTACCCATGAATCAGAAGCGGATATAATCGGACTGGATCTGATGGCCAAAGCCGGTTTTGATCCCGAACAATCGGTTAATTTGTGGCAAAATATGGAAAAAGCCAGCTATGGACAACGCCAACCTGAATTGTTGTCCACGCACCCGTCTCCACAGAGTCGAATCAAAGATCTACAACAACATATGTCACAGGCCAAAGCGTTGCAGAGCAGTTCACAACAACATCCTAATTGCACTAAGGGATAGATAAAATAAGCTAGGGCAAAAAGCTATATTGACCACAGAGACGCAGGGTTCACAGAGAAAGAAAGTAAATTAAGCTTCGAGCGACGAGCTAAAAACAAAACCTAATTATCGTCATCCCTCGTTGTTTCAACCCTGTCATCCCTGCGATATAAAACGCCGTCATTCCGGTAGTGTTTTTAGCCGGAATTCATAATGAAGTTATCAACCATATCAACACCGGCCCCCGGCTAAAAACACTACCGGGGTGACGAAAACAACAGGAATGACGAAGCCTGTAGGAAGACAACATTTTAGATAAGTACGAACGGATTTGGTTTTACTTTCCCTTTGCAGTAAACAAAAAACTTGTTCAGATTAGCGTACCGATATTCGAGACAAGGATGTCGAGAAAGCGTTAACTGAAGGGATGTGGATTTAGCGCGTTATCGGTGCCTGAACAAGTTTTTTGTGTTGTTACTGCAAGGGTGACGCGGGATTCCAAAGGGGAATCGTCATTTATTCCCCTTTGGCTGCCGTCGCCAGCGCGACAACAATGGTTGATTTAATGACTTACTTTAGATTTTACACCTAAGTTACTGGATCCCGTTCCGGCTCAAACAACTGCCGGGGTGACGATAAACGTGCACCACCGCTTACCATCAGCGGCCATCACCTTCCCATCTAAACAACCACGCACCTAATCCTAAAAACAACAATATCATCGCCAACATGATCCAGATTTGCTGTTGTACGTCGACCAACGTCGCGCCGTCAGTCATAATCGCACGAGCTGCGTCCACCAACTGGGTGAGGGGTAAAAACTGGGCAACGGTTTGCATCGCCGCGGGCGCACCTTCAAGGGAAAACCACACACCGGACAACATCATCATTGGCCAACTGACCAGATTCAGCAAGCCTCCGGTCAGTTCCTCGCTGTGGCTGCGCGATGCCATCAGCAATCCCAACGCAATCATCGCCGTCGCCCCCAAAGCAGCAACCAGCAGTAAATCCAGATAACTGCCCAGCATATAAAAATCAAACATCCAGTCACAAGCGACAAACACCCCACCAGAAATCACCAGCACAATAAACAGGCGCGACAATACCTGTGCGGTTAAGAATTCGGCAGCATGTAACGGCGTGGCTTTTAGACGCTTTAATACCGATGCCTTGCGATAACGCACAATCACGTAGCCCACCCCAAACAGACAACTGAACATCATGTTCATGCCCAAAATTCCGGGAAGTACCCAATCCAGATAGCGGATTTCCCGGCCATCCAGCACTTCGCGATGATAATCCGGCAAGTCCCCAATCAGCAGTTGCTCAGCAAAATAGCCTTTAGGTGAACTCTTATTGACCCAATAGGTTTGACTGGCGGGTTCTACCAGCAAATCCAGACTGTGTTGTTGCAATTTGCGCTGGGCTAATTCGCTATCCTGATAATCCACATATTGCACATGCTCAAGTTCAAAAAAACGGCTTTGCGCGGGCTTGTCACCCAAAAGTCCGATTTTATATTCGGCCCTGCCGTCACCGCTAAAAATAAAGGCAAAACCAACCACCAGCAATAACGGGAAAAACAAGTTCCAGCCGAGTGACGACCGATCCCGGAAAAACTCCAGATTGCGGGCTTTAAATATGGCCCAAAAACGCTTAGTCATACTGCCTCTCCTTCCGTTTGCAAACCATGGCCTGTCAGTTTCAAAAATAAGTCATCCAGATTGGCCGACTTTACATGTAACCCCTCCAGTATCACCGATTGTTCAACCAGTAGTTTGAGTGTTCGTTCCACATGGTCGGTATTGATAAAATAATGTCCCTGTTCCAGTCTGGGTTGACACTGTTCCAGTACCGCGGATGGCAACTCCTGTTGCGGCAAACGGATCAACACTCCTTTAAAATGCTCGCTCAACAAAGCCTTTGGGGCACCACGGGCGATAATCTTGCCCTTGTCCATAATCGCGATGTCGTCACACAGCTGTTCTGCTTCATCCATATAATGGGTGGTCAACACAATGGTTTTACCCTGCTGTTTTATTTTATTGATTAAATCCCAGAAGTTACGTCTGGCATGGGGATCCAGCCCCGTAGTCGGTTCATCCAAAAACAGAATATCCGGATCATTTACCAGCGCCAGCGCCAATAACAAACGCTGTTTTTGGCCCCCCGACAGCTTTCGGTGATCCTGATGAGCAAAGTCATGTAAATCACATAAATCCATCAACTCGTCTTCACTGAGATTATGCTGATAAAAGCTGCGGAACAGGGTCAGACATTCGCGACTGGTTAAAAAATCCTGCAAGGCGGTGTTCTGGAACTGGATCCCGATTTTCTGATTCATCTCCCTATTCATCGGTTCACCGTAATAGCGAATTTCACCGCCATCAGGTTTGGAAATTCCCTCCATCATCTCGATTGTAGTGGTTTTACCCGCACCGTTTGGGCCCAATAAGCCAAAACAGATACCCGCAGGTACGCTAAAACTGATCCCATCAACTGCTTTAATCCCCTTAAAGCCTTTGCTCAGTTCGCTGACCTGGATCATGGGTTGTGTGGTTGGTTGTGCCTGCATTCATTCAGCCCGATAGTAAGATAGTTTTGCCATACTCTATCGGGCTGATACCATAAGCGCCAACCAATATTGTAAGCGGTGTTTTCAAATTGCGAATTCCCAGAATTTACCATCCGGATCTGCTCAGCGTGGACAGCGAAATTGAACTCAGTAGCGAGGCCACCAATCATTTAGCCAATGTGTTACGACTTAAAAGCGGACATCCGTTAGTCCTGTTTAATGGTGATGGCAATGACTATCCGGCTGAACTTGTCGAGATAGGCAAACGCAAGGTATTAGCCCGTATTGATGCAAAAATCAGCCTAAGTCTGGAGTCCCCCCTGAGTATCCATCTGGGACAAGGTATCTCCAAAGGTGACAGAATGGATTTTGTGTTGCAAAAATCGGTCGAATTAGGGGTAACAGAAATTACCCCACTGATTACCGAGCGTTGCAACGTGAAACTGAATGACGAGCGCTGGCTCAAAAAGCATCAACAATGGCAGAAAATTATTATTGGAGCCTGCGAACAGAGCGGTCGTAATATCGTGCCTAAACTCAACCCGCCATTGAATCTGGCCGAGTGGTCTACCCAATCCACCAACCAGTTTCGTCTAACCTTGCATCCCAAGGCCGAAAAACGCATTAGCCAATTGAGGTTAAATAGCCATGGCGTCCGGTTATTAATCGGTCCTGAAGGCGGTCTCAGCGAGCAGGAAATCTATCAGACTCAGGAACACGGTTTTGAATCTGTGCTGCTAGGCCCGCGCATTTTGCGCACCGAAACCGCCGCATTAGCGACTATTACTGCACTACAAAGTCTGTTTGGAGATTTATAAATGAAAATTATCCGCAGTCGCGAATTTAGCGGACAAAGAGCTTGGCAAGCGCTGGATATCGCCAATATGAATGGTGTTACAACTCGTCTGCATTGGACTGATCAACCCTATAAATGGCACATCAACGATGGCGAAGAAGTGTTTGCGGTACTCGATGGGCAAGTCAATATGCACTACAAACAGGATGGACAGGAAGAGGTAACCTTACTGCAAACCGGCGACATATTCTTTGCCTCAGTCGGGACCGAACACGTGGCGCAACCTGTCGGGGAAGCACGAATATTAGTGGTCGAAAAAGAAGGCAGTATTTAACCCGAATTGGAGTTACTTAAACCCGTTTTCACTGCCGATACTTGATTTTTTGCTAGTTATCACCACTTTATAGTCGTGATCACTTCCGTCCACAGGGGACTAATTTTGACAATTAAACTCGGCATTGTAATGGATCCCATCCAGTCCATTAATATCAAAAAAGACACCAGTTTTGCCATGCTATTGGAAGCACAGCAACGTGGTTACCAAATCCAGTATATGGAAATGGGCGATTTGTATCTGGAAAATGGCAAACCCATGGCCAACATGCGTGAACTTAGTGTCCAGTCTGATGCCAATCACTGGTTTGATTTTGGTCCGCAAACCCGGCAAAGTTTGGCCGAACTGGACGTGATTTTAATGCGCAAAGATCCGCCAGTGGACAACGAATTTATCTACGCTACCCAAATGTTTGAACTGGCGGAGCAGGCCGGTACGTTAGTGGTGAACAAAGCGCAAAGTTTGCGCGATTGCAATGAAAAGCTGTTTACATCCTGGTTTCCACAGTTTATTCCGCCCACGCTGGTTACCCGCAATAGCCAGTTAATCCGCGAGTTCCATCAGCAACATCAGGATATAATCTGTAAGCCGCTGGACGGCATGGGCGGCAGCTCCATTTTTCGGGTTAAGGAAGACGGTAATAACCTCGGGGTGATTATCGAAACCCTCACAGAGCTGGGTCAACGCTACGCCATGTTCCAGCGTTTTGTTCCAGAGATTAAAGACGGCGACAAACGGGTATTGGTGGTGGACGGTGAAGTGATGCCATATGCATTGGCGCGCCTGCCGACCAAAGGTGAGAATCGCGGTAATCTAGCTGCAGGTGGCAGTGGCAGACCACAGCCGATCAGCGAGTCGGATCGAAAAATTGCCGAAGCCATCGGGCCAACCCTGGTTGAAAAGGGACTATTATTTGTTGGTCTGGATATTATTGGTGACCGACTGACCGAAATTAATGTCACCAGTCCAACTTGCGTGCGCGAAATAGAAGCCGCCTACCCCATTAGCATCACAGGTAAGTTGTTTGATGCCATTGAAAAAAGGGTTAAAGCCTGAGCACAGCGTGCAGATACCGCTAAATAACCCTAAATATACAGTAATTGAGTTGAGTGAATGAATAACAGTCTTCAAAACCATTTTTTAATTGCCATGCCCAGTATGCAGGATCCCTATTTCAGCCGTTCGCTGACCTTTATCTGTGAACACAACGAACAGGGCGCAATGGGGATTGTCCTCAATCAACCGGCCGGAATGACCCTGAAAGAACTGTTGAAACTGACTAATATTGAAGGCGTTATTGACGAGAAAAAAGGTGAGCATATCGTGGTCGCTGGAGGACCTGTCAGTAAGGATCGCGGTTTTATTTTACATACTCCGCAACCCGGTTATAGTGCGAGTCTGGCGGTCAGTTCAGACATTATGGTCACCACCTCCAAAGATATTCTGGAAAATCTGGCTAATGAAAAGTCACCGGAAAAAGCAATTGTCGCATTAGGCTACGCTGGCTGGACAGCCGGACAGCTAGAACAGGAAATTCAGGAGAACTCCTGGCTGGTAATCGAATCCGATCCGGAGCTACTGTTCGATGTTCCAATCCATAAAAAATGGGAAACGGCGGTGCATAAGCTGGGTATCGATATCTGGCAGTTGGCGCCCGGAGCAGGTCATGCGTAGAGTATTCTCTTGAGTATGCAAACCCTGCTTGGCTTTGATTTTGGTACCAAAAGTATTGGTGTGGCAGTCGGCCAGCAGGTTACCGGCACCGCAGCACCTTTAGAAGCCCTTAAAGCGGTTGACGGTATTCCCGACTGGAACGAACTGGAAAAAATCTTCAATGAATGGCAACCCGCAGGTATTGTCGTCGGTTTACCACTGAATATGGATGGCACCAATCAGCACACGACCTTTGCAGCCAAAAAGTTCGCCAACCGAATGCATGCCCGTTTTAAAGTACCGGTCGAGACCTGCGACGAACGCCTGACCACGGCCGATGCCAAGTCACGTCTGTTTGAACTGGGTGGTTATAAAAAACTCACCAAAGGCAAAATTGATAGTGTATCCGCTTGCCTGATCCTGGAAAGCTGGATGGAAAACCAATATTAGCTTCGAGCTTCGAGCTTCGAGCTTCGAGCTTCGAGCTTCGCAAAAATTTTATAATTATCATGGCTCAAACTAGGGCTATTTATTCTATAAGCAACTTGATCTCCGTCAGGTTTCCAACAATATTTAAAGCCTATTTAGATCTCTGACCCCGTGTCGCTTTAATAGGTTGTCCAACTTCTCAATGATAAAAGTTATCTCGATACAACAGCTTGTTCCCGGCATGTATGTAACCCGAATTACCCAACCAAAAAACCGCATAAAAGTAACATCAACAGGTCTGGTCAAAACCATTGAAGCCGTGGGTAAATTAAAAGACGAGGGCGTTCTGCAACTGGAGATTGATTTAACCAAGAGTCAACTATCGACGCAAGACACGGCAACGACCGAACACAGGGATCCGGTTATCAACCGTTTTAGCCAAAAAATGAACCAAGCGCTGGATTTGTATGCCCAGACCAAGGTCACTCATAGCAAAATCATCCAACGGATCAGTAAAGGAAAATACGCCAATCTGGATGATATTGAGCAGATCTCCAGCCACATTATTGACAATATTTTTGAATGCGAAGAAATTGCCGGTGCCGTTACCCAGATCCGTCAGGTTGATCAATACCTGCTTGAACACAGCGTTAATTGTGCGATTCTGATCAGCTTATTTGCCCGCCACCTTAATTTTGATCGTCCAACTATCCATCAATTGGGGACAGCCGCCTTACTAATGGATATTGGCATGGCCAAACTGCCTTTGTTGTTAACCCAAAAACGCACCAGCTTAAATGACAAGGAAACTCGTCAAATGCAGGCCCACGTGGATTTTGCTCTTGAGCTAGTCAGATTATCCGGTTGTGTGGGTGACATCGGTTTTGAGGTTATTCAGCAACACCATGAGCGACTGGATGGTTCCGGTTACCCGGCAGGATTAGCAGGTGAACAAATTTCTATCTATGCTAGGATGGCCGCCATAGTGGATACTTATGATTCACTTACTGCAGAGCGCCCTTACCGACAAGCGATGGCCCCTGCAGATGCACTGCGCTCTATGTTGGATGATAAAACTATAAAAATGGATCCCAAACTAATGGACAAGTTTGCTGAATGTATCAATTTATATCCCGTCGGCTCCGTGGTTAAACTGCAAAGCGGTAAGTTAGCCATGGTATTGCGCGCCAATCCTGACTCGCCGTTGACGCCGCTGGTGATGAGCTTTTATGACATACAGAATAATTGCCACGAACATGTGCAAAAAATTGATTTATCCAGCTCGGAAGACCTCATTGTATCCAGTATTCTGCCCGAGGATTTCAATCTGAATATGCTGGATTTTTTTAAACAGGCTTTTGACACCACATCGACACTAACAGCACCATAATACTGGCTTAACAACGCCTAACAATAACCAACAGCAGCAATCCAAGCACAAATACTCCTAATGTGACGGGTTCTGTAACCTGCAAAGCCGCTGAAGAAAATTGAATCTGTTGCTCGCCGTTTTCAACAAATTGATAAGTACCGTATTCGGCCAATGCAACATTATCCGGATAGGGACAGTCAAAAGGCACGCAGCTCGTCGCTCCTTGCAGCTCGACTTGTCCACCCACATTGACGTTAACGCTGTATAACAGACTAAATTGCTCTCCCGGATTAAATACGTCCAGAGTCAAATCAAGCCACTGGCTGTCCCAGCGATAATTAGATTCATCAGGATAAAAACTGCCTAGCACGGTTCCTGCGGTATCAAGACTGACTCCATTAATATCCGAACGTAAACGGGCCATACTCGACCAGATTAACTGATCATTTAGCCAAATTCCGGCGTCATAACTGGCAATGGCAAAGTCATCGGGGCCACAAGCTAACGTACTGTCGGTATCATTATCAAATTGTCCATCCGGATCGGCACAATAAGCGGTTAAAAAGCCGAATAACGGATTAAAACGCAAACTGAATTTTCGCGCTTCTGCAGAGTCATTTTCGAGTTGATAACGGATTGCCGTCCGACCTGCGGATTCCGCCGCCTGATACTTTCGTGTAACCAAAAAAGCGATCCCGTCATTCCTGGCTTCAACATGGGAATCAGCATGAACACTGGTATCATAAAAATCGGAGATAGTATCCAAATAGGCATCGTGTTCATCTGTGCGGGAATCATATACGGCATACTCAGGTTCCGGATAAGACAGACTATAACTTTCAGCCGTCACTTCGGTACTGATAATCGCCGCCGATAAGCCTTGGCAGGAAAGGAGTAATAGCAGCAGGGTAGATTTGTTGACCAAATTTAATAGAAAGCGACACATTATAAGCCACCTCGGGTTGAGAGTTTAAAGGGACAACGTGAACGACTTTTGGCAACCAAAACAAACTTCAGTATAGACCCTTGTCAACGCTCTGCAGATCGCAGCTAAAATAAACGCCCCCTTACCAGTCGGTAAGAGCATTCATGCTAAATTGTTGCCCCTTATAATTCATAATCACTTTCTGCGGGGTAATTTCCTGTAGCTGCAAATTACTGTTTATCCATTCTCCTTCATGCAATTCCACCCCGTTTAATGTCACCCAACGATCTTGTGGTTCAGATGCATACATATGGGCGCTAAAAGACATTTTGGGCAACTCATCTAACGCCCAGCGAGGCAACTGATCTACACGAGGTACATCCACCTTTTCCGCCGGGGGTATTTGTGCAGCAGTGCTGTCAACACTATCGCCCAGCTCAGCCACCGCCTGATTAAATTTTTTCAACAATTCAGGGGAAATCTGGTTTATGGGTGCTTCGGCGGGTTTATCCGCTATTTGCAGCCTATTGTCGTCCGCGGTATTTAACTCAGGTACAGGGGCATCTACTTGTTGGAGGGATTGGGGTGGCTGTTCTGCAGCTACCGCTGGTGGCGCTTTAGCTTTAACGTTATTGGCAGCTGACGTGCTAACCTCCGTTGCCGTTGGGGCAATAGGTGCAGGTTGATTAAAAGCAGATAACCAGTGATTCATTGTCGCGGCGGTCCAGCCTAATCCGGCTCCACCGGCAGAGACAATCATTACCATTAACAAACGCTGGCCGTAATATCGCCACGCTGAGGGCAGACCAGCAATAGAAGGCAAAAACAAACTGCGATTAAACTGCTCGGATAGATTGTTATCTACATTCGATCGAGCTTGCTGATTGGATTTCATTAACAAAGATTGCATCGGTGACTGACCGGGTTTCGGCGTATCCAGCTCAACTGTTTGGGCCGGGTCAATTTCAACCTGCTGAACACCCATCTCCATTAATCCCAGGACCATTTCCTGACTGGATACCAGTCCGGACTTACGAATTTTAACCGGCCCATTCTGGGCAACAATCTGCACAATCACCATGCCGGGTTTAAGCTGGTTAATATCAATTCTAGCCATACATTTTACCTGCCATAAAACCGATAACCGCCGCAATCGCAAACACTCCGACCAAGATCACTCCCCATGACTTGCCCTGACGTTGTTTTACCACGTCGTCACCGAGTATTTGCCCCGCTGCGGCCAGAAAAATATGGCGGCGCACCACCGCATCCTGACGGGTAAAGGCCAGCGTCAACGCCCTGTCACACAACAGGTTAATCACCCTGGGGATACCACCGGTAATGTTATATACCGCTTGCAATGTTGCCTGGCTGAATATTGCTGCATCGCCACTGGCGACACTTAATCGATGACTAATATAAGCTTTTACTTCACCGGCAGATAACGGCAATAAGTGATAACGGGCGGTAATTCGCTGGGCTAACTGACGCAATTCATTACGTTTTAGCAGCATTTGCAATTCAGGTTGACCAATCAATACCACTTTAAGCAGCTTTTCCCGGTTGGTTTCCAGATTGGTCAGCAAACGTAGCTGTTCCAACACTTCAGGTAACAGATGCTGTGCTTCATCCACTATTAATACCGTGCTAATTCCCTGCTGATGATTAGCCGCCAGCTTGGACAAAATAAGATCGGTAAAATATTTGAGGCTCGATTTACTGTCCTGGTATTCCACGCCTAGTTCATCACAGACTGTCGCCAACAATTCCAGCGCCGACAAGGTCGGATTCAGGATCATCGCCACCTGGGTATTATCCGGTAGTTGCTGCAACAGCTTTCTGGATACCGTGGTTTTTCCGGTACCGACTTCACCGGTCAGCATCACAAAACCGCCGCTTTCACGCAGGCCAAAGGTTAAATGCGCCAACGCCTCTTTATGGCGGGGACTCATAAACAAATAATCCGGATTCGGTGCTATAGAAAATGGATTATCGGTTAGTCCAAAATAACTCAGGTACATAAAGCTCAATTTCGGGATAGAGACAAAATAAAAACCATCAAACTAACTAGTTAGATGGCGCAAGTCAAAAGCATAAATGTAAATCGCTTTTGCTTACGGCATAATACGGACATCTTGATCAATAAAACAGTCTGATGAAAATCTATTTAGTAGGTGGTGCGGTTCGCGACAAATTACTCAATCATCCCGTCAAGGATCGGGACTGGGTTGTTGTGGGTGCCACCGTTGAGCAGATGTTAGCCAAAGGGTATGTGCAGGTAGGCAATGACTTCCCGGTTTTTCTGCATCCTGAAACCCGTGAAGAATATGCTTTGGCAAGGCTGGAACGTAAAACCGGCGTGGGATATGGCGGCTTTGCTTGTGATAGTTCCGTGAACGTCACCCTCGAGCAGGATCTGTCGCGCCGCGATCTCACCATCAATGCCATGGCGATGGATGAAAATAATCATGTTATCGACCCTTATCATGGCCAGACAGACTTGCAATACAAGCGTTTACGCCATGTCTCCGATGCTTTTGTAGAAGATCCGTTGCGGGTATTACGCGTGGCACGCTTTGCCGCCCGTTATTTTCAGTACGGTTTTCATATTGTCGATGAAACCCTTGAGCTGATGACTAAAATCAGTCAATCCGGTGAATTGCAAGTGTTAAGCCCTGAACGGGTTTGGCAAGAAACCGCCCGCGCCCTGCTGGAACCAAACCCGGAAGTCTATTTTGAATGTTTACATCATTGCGGGGCGTTAGCTGTATGGATGCCCGAAATCGATAAATTGTGGGGCATTCCCAACCCAGCTAAATGGCACCCTGAAATCGACACCGGTGTGCATATTATGATGGTACTGCAACAAGCGGTATCCCTGTCCGACAAACTGACAGTACGTTTCGCCGCGCTGGCACACGATATTGGCAAAGGCTTAACCGATCCACACCAGTGGCCATCTCATCAAGGCCACGAAATATTAGGACTCAAAGGTATTAACCAACTCTGTGATCGTATTAAAGCCACCAATGAATGTCGGGAGTTGGCCTTGATGGCCAGCGAATTTCATAGCCATGTGCATAAAGCCTTTGAACTAAAACCCACCACAGTTTTAAAAGTATTGAATCGTTGTGACGTGTGGCGCAAACCACAACGTTTTGCCGATTTTCTGGATGTATGTCGTGCTGATGCACGCGGACGCACCGGTTTTGAAGATGAACCCTATCATCAGGCAGATTACTTCTGGCAAACCTATCAGGCTGCCAACCAAATTGATGTGCAGCAGATTATAGCTGCCGGCTATCAGGGAGCCGCGATTAAGCAGCAACTGGATCAGGCCAGGATTAAGGTAATCCAGAATATTAAAAATGATACTAATAGGGACTAGCGCCCCTCCTGCGTTTTTCCACGGCAAAACATTCATTTTTCTGATTGTATTCATAAACAGATAAAATGGTTAAATGGCTGGCAAACCGGTGTCCAGCCCATATCTATATTAGCTCTACTTAAACTTTTGGAGCTAATTAAACCATGAACAAGTTTGCTGCCTTTGCTGTTGCACTGTGTTTATATTTCCCTTTTGTTCAGGCAGCCAGTTTTAACCAGGGAATTGCCATTGATTATCTTGATGGTGAATCGAATCTGACCGGTATCAGACTGGCTTACCGACCTTATTACGGGCAAGTTACCCAAATTGAATACTTGGGAGGACTGGACATTTACTGGGAAATGAGCGTCAATTTTTGGGAATACGGTCAGGATAACCGTCATGAGACCAATCTCGCCGTCGCGCTTTCGCCGGTAATTTCATCCACCTTCACCACTGTAGGCGACAATTTACCGCTCAAATGGGAATTGGGTATCGGTATTTCACTGGTGGATAATACTCGTTTCGCCGGCAAAGATATCGGCTCCCACTACCAGTTTGAGGACAGGCTGGGGCTAACCTTGCTGCTTAGCCAACAGGAAAGTGTCTCAGTTAGATATATGCATTATTCCAATGGCGGATTAAACAGCAAGAATCCCGGTATGGATTTCTTAAATCTGTCCTATGGATACAGGTTCTAAACAAGCAGTGTTGACCTTTAGCGAGAGGACTCAACTGCCGGAATTAACGGAAGACGAGTCCTCAATAGCTTATATGATCATGACTCCGGTAATGGCGCTGTTCCTGGTTTAGGATTTCGTTGCGGTGATTCGAATAGCTTTAAACCAAACAGCAAGCGGGTAATGGCAAAGCGTTTCACCAGTTCATAGCCCAGATAACAACCGCTGACTGTCATCAATACAATCAGCGCAGCCTCAGGCAGCGCTGGTAAGTGCCAGC
The DNA here is from genome assembly GCF_047922965.1 of Neptunicella plasticusilytica. Taxonomy (GTDB): domain Bacteria; phylum Pseudomonadota; class Gammaproteobacteria; order Enterobacterales; family Alteromonadaceae; genus Neptunicella; species Neptunicella plasticusilytica. The sequence continues at coordinate 1,099,364 of NZ_CP150481.1, read as the reverse complement.
TTTTTATTGCCATCGCAGCCAGAATAATTAACGTTTGGTGGAAAATGTACCATGGCAAGATAGCCTGATTGGCATAACTCAACCATTTTGACGGACGGTTAAGCCAATAGCCACCATAACCCAATACCGCCACTATCCATAACCACTGATTCGCAAAGTAGGCCATTGCATACAGCCCCTGTTTCAAGATGGGGTAAGCGGATAAATCGATCCAGCCCGGAATAAAACCGTGGTTGTCACACAGTACAAACAAATAACCGAGTAACGCACCCAGTAATAATTTCTTGCGTTGGTTAATGGCCTGCTGCCACCACTGCTGCTGAAATACAAAGACATAGCCGCAACTGAAAACCAGCAAGTATTTGGCATGATAGTACCAGTCATTAATCAGCGCGTGGGTCGACGGGAAATGTTGACCCAAAGTCAGCCAAAAACAGGTTAATATCACCATCAACACCAATAAACACGTCCACAGGGGTACTGCCTGCAAAGGGGTCCAATGGGCAAAACGCTTTAACAGGCCTCCGCCTGTCAACATCAGCAAGCTGTAACAATACAGATAAGGCAAATACCAAAGATGATTCCAGGTTAGTAAACCTATTACCGACTGTTTGTCTGGAAATAAATCTGTATGGATATCAATATATTGCCACCAGAAAGTCAGGTAACTCTGGTCATAGCCGCGGTTGTAAACTAACTCAAAATACAACTGCGGCGCGACAATGACATACATGGAAAAAATCAGCGGGATCAACAACCGCTTTGAACGTAACCGAAACAACGCACCGGCAGAATATTTGCCATTCACTAACGCCATTGCCATACCGCTGATAAAAAACAACAAGGACATACGCCATTGATTGGGCAGCAACATCAAATCCTGCAACCATTCAAACTGATGGACACTTTTAACATGCCAGCCCCAGTCGGCCACATAATACATGCCGGTGTGGTACAAAATTAAGATGGCAAAGGCCAACACCCGCAACGCATCAATATCGTAACGGCGACCCGATTGTTGTTGAGTCATTATCCCTCCAAAGGTTAAAGTAAATAGCAAGTAACCCTTTCAGAATGCGACACAGGATTGCGCCAACCAAGTGCTAAAGGCTGACCGGTAAAGCCTCAGGGATAACCGGTGGAATACTGTGATAAAAATAATTGAGAAATATATCTATAACAATGTAAGGACGATCTAAAGCGACACTACAGAAGTATTCTGTAGTGTCGACAAGCTATTTTTGGACACAGTATGGGCTGGTGTAAATTACAAGTACTGCTTAAGAAACTTGTCGATTTCCTCAAAAGCTTTCTGACGGTTTTTGGGAGAATCAACATAGTGTGTGCCATATTCGAGTAAAACGAGTTTAGAGTCTTTTCTTTGCTTTTTGAGGGCATCATACATATCTTCACTCTGCGAATGATGCACTATTTCGTCATTCTCACCATGAATCAATAAGACTGGCGCCTTAAAAGCACCTACATGGTTGATAGCAGAATTCTCTGTTAAATCGGCCAAATCCTCAGGCACAGAAACATCACCAATTTCGTTCTTGGCATGAGCCTTAAAACTGTCATAAAAACTATCTTTTTCAACCATGGCCGGAATGTCCGATATCCCTGCTACGCTAACAATACATTTAAATAAATCCGGACGTTGATAACCGGCGGTAAGCGCTACATATCCTCCGTAGCTTGCGCCGACTATGCACATGTTATCTGTATCAGCCCAATGATTTGCTTTAATTGCAGCAATAGCGTCATAAACGTCTTGCTGCATCAGCTTTCCCCACTGCTTGTAACCTTGCACTTCGTGAGAATTACCAAAGCCTTCAGAACCGCGAAAGTTAACCTGCGCGACAGCATAGCCACGCCGAGCTAACATTTGCACCCAGATATCAAAATGTTTGGTATCCCTGCTACTCGGACCGCCATGAGGCAATATTACCAATGGCGCGTTTTTACCTTCCGGACCGAAGGTAATGTAACCACTTAATTCATAACCATCTCGCGCCTTAAAAGAAAAAGGCTCTTTTCCCGGTAACGATTTATTTTCCAGGTAAGCATATTGAGACAACCAGAAATTAGCTTTCTTGGTGGCTAAATCAACCAGAAAATACTTTTTCGGACTGTTAGTCGAGGATGCTGAAATTATCAGTTTATTCTTATCTTGACTGCTACTGACTATATAACTCTGATATTTGGAAAAGCTTTTCTGTAACATCTCCTGGCGTGCTTTTAATTCCTCATCAAAGTAAACAATCCGGTAGTAATCGTCTGTATAACTCACTCCCGCCAGCTTGTTATCGCGGAACACTGCTCCATCAAGATCATATCCATCAACTTGGTAGACAATTTCACCAAATTCCTTGTTCTGCAAATCAAATTTTCTTAAGACTCGTTTATAGACTTCAAAGTCTGTCATCACAAACAAACTCTTCCTATCATCGGAAAAGGCGATAGGACTGAAATAAAACTCCAACCCGGATTTATAACTGTAAATTTTTTGCCATTCTTCAACAGAGCTGTTTTCTCGGAAAAATATATCAACCGTCTGTTCTTGGGTATCCTTGTCAAAGTCATAATGTAACCCTAACAAAACTTCTCCGTCGCGAGTAGATAGCCATCTCGTGATCTCCTCGGCGGCACTAACCACTTTTTCCACGTCACCATTATAAATATTGAATCTGAAAACAGCGGGGGTTTTATCGCGACCAGTATAGGTTTGCACCAAAATATGTTCTTTATCATCAGGCAGAACTGTCAACACCTTCAAATCTGAAAATAAATCAGCGTAATCATGCCGTAGTAATTTACCTAGCTTTAGTTCACGAAGTTCACTGCCGTCAATATTTATTGCAAACAAACGACTGACCATGACTTTTCTGCCGAATGCTGTTTTTGGATAGCTTGAATAGACCAGAACTCGTTCATTATTAGCCCAGCGAACCCAATCAATTCTATCCTGTGCTTTTTTAAGTTTTAAAATAGTGACCAAATCTACACTGTTGTATTTAGCCACAACAACCGATTGTTCGGTATCCAAAGCGCTCAGGGCCAGGATATTTTTGCCGTCAGGAGATAATTGGGGGCTTTCAATCATGGGTAAAGCGGCTAGATGTTCAAGAGGAATCAATTCTTGAGCTTGGCTTTGACCGATATTCATTGATAAAAAAATAAAAAGTAACAGGTATCGTTTGAACAAACGCATATCAAATCCTTATGATTAACTACATATCCTCACCCCGTTGAGCAGGATGAGATTAAATTTCGAAAAGAGGTTATAACATATGAGGAGCAGTTTCTAGAGCTTGTAATATAATGAATTAACTTGAGTTTGATATGTCTTTAGTCAACGCAGCTCAAAATAATTTTAGTCCTCCCGAACGCCAAATTGTTGTTGAGTCATCATCCCTCCAACAGTTAAAGTAAAAAGCAATTGCCCATTTCAAATACCGAGTGCCGACCGGCAATCTGGCCTAAAAGACAGCTTGGTAAGCCTTCAGGAATGAATCCGGTGATAAAATAATTAGGATGCAAATATGACTCTGTTTGAGCGCTTCGACCGTCATCGTCGTTTATATATTGGCTTGCTGTTTTTTACCTATCTGTTTATTAACAACAGCATTAACGCCACATCGGTCTGGATGGAACAGAACCGCAACGGTAAACCCGCGATTGAATTGTGGGAGCCTTTTTGCTGGGAATACACCAGTACACTCAGCATTTTGTTAATCGCCCCGCTGATATTTTATCTCTACAGCCTTTATCCACCGCGACTGACCAAAATCTGGCAACAACTGATTAAACACTTGCTCGGTACTCTGCTGTTTTCGGTTTTACATGTAGGCCTGATGGTATGGTTCCGGGAACTGATCTATTCCTGGCAGGGTGGTGATTATAATTTTGGCCCGATCCTGCGCGAATTTTTATACGAATATCGTAAAGATGCCTGGGGTTACCTATTCTTTTACGCCATGTACTATCTATACCAGTTTGTTTATAGCCGCCTAAAAGGTGAAGCCAACCTGATCGAATCGGTGGAACAATCTACCACTTCCCAATCTAAAGTCCCGGGCCATCTTCTGGTACGCAAGCTGGATAAGGAGTTTCTGGTGAAAGTCAGTGATATAGAATGGATGGAATCGTCGGGAAATTACGTTAATTTATACAGTGGCGGACGCATTTACCCGTTAAGAGCCACCCTCTCCGCAACACTTGAACGATTGGAAGCAGCGGGTTTCAGCCGCATCCATCGTAGCTACGGTGTCAATCATCAGGCTATTGATAATATCAGCTATCAACCCAGTGGTGATGGTGAAATCACCCTGAAAAGTGGTCATAAACTCAACTTGTCTCGCCGTTATAAAGACCAGTTTAAACAACAACTAGAGATAAAGAATGACAGCGCGTAAATTGGACCAGGTAAACTGGGGCATCATCGGGGTGGGTGATGTATGCGAAGTAAAAAGTGCACCGGCCATGCAGCTTGTCCCGGGTTCCAGACTGGTTGCTGTGATGCGTCGTACTGCACGTTTAGCCGAAGACTACGCCAATCGCCATCACGTCCCTAGATGGTACGATGATGCGGACAACCTAATCCAAGATCCGGATATCAATGCCATCTATATTGCTACACCACCTGACGGGCATCTGCCCTACACCTTAAAAGCCGCAGCAGCCGGTAAAGCGGTTTATGTGGAAAAGCCGATGGCGCGGAATTACACCGAATGCCAACAGATGATAAAGGCTTGTGAGCAAGCAGGCGTGCCACTTTTTGTTGCCTACTATCGGCGCTGTTTGCCTCACTTCGTCAAAGTCAAACAATGGCTTGAACAAGGTAAAATTGGCGAAGTACGTCATGTCAATGTTCAGCTTAATCAGGCTGTTCGTCCTCAGTTACTTAGCCGGATGAATAATGAGTGGCGAATCGATCCGGAAATAGCTGGTGGTGGCTATTTTTATGATTTGGGCTCACACCAGCTAGATTTGCTGGACTACCTGCTAGGCCCCATTCAACAAGCACATGGTATTGCGACCAATCAGGCCGGTTACTACAGTGCGGACGATATGGTGTGTGCCAGTTTTATGTTTGAATCAGGTGCAACCGGAACCGGTAACTGGTGCTTTAACAGCTCACAAAGTGCCACCCGTGATATCACCGAAATTATTGGCAGTCAGGGGATAATACGTTATGCGACATTTTCTGGCGGGGACGTTACCTTATTGGTTGACGGGAAAAAAACTCAACAGTTTAGCTGTCAATTGCCCAAGCATATCCAGCAACCCTTGATCCAGACTGTCGTAGTTGCTCTGACAGAAAACAGCCATTGCCCTTCAACCGGTGCCAGTGCTGCACGCACCAACTGGGTAATGGAACAGATTTGCCAATAGCTTTATCATTATCACACATAAAAAAAGCCATACAGAGCAGAATGGGTCCGCCCTGTATGGCCAAAGTCCCGGTAGTAAAAGTTGGGGTACTACCGAGAGGGACCAGAACACGTCATTTAATACGCATTTTTACTCACAAAGCCTTTAAAGGCGGTAGCCAGAATAATTTTTATATCCAGCCATACCGACCAGCGATGGATGTAATCCAGATCATATTCAACCCGCTTAACCATTTTGTTGATCGTTTCGGTTTCGCCACGGTAGCCGTTAATTTGTGCCCAACCGGTAATGCCCGGTCTGACCTTGTGACGTAACATATAGCCTTCAATTAATTTGCGATATTCTTCGTTATGCGCCACCGCGTGAGGACGAGGACCAACAATTGACATCCGGCCCTGTAACACATTAATAAATTGCGGTAACTCATCTAGCGATGTGCGTCTTAAAAACGCCCCTAACCGGGTAATGCGCGGATCATTTTTGGTGGCTTGATCGACTTTATTGCCGTTGTCCTGAGTACTCATTGAACGGAACTTATAAATCGTGATGGGTTTACCATCTAACCCATAGCGAGTCTGTTTAAAAATCGCAGGCCCCGGCGAGGTCAATTTTACTGCCAGGGCAATGATCAACATAGGCAGCGCAATCAGGCACAAAATTAAACTGGAAAATACGATATCTTCTGCCCGTTTAAGCACATCACTGCCGCCCTGGAAAGGCGTATCAAACACACTCAATGTCTGAACCGAGCCGATATTCTGCCAACGGGCGTTAATCAGGTTGTATATAAAGAAATTGGGGATGATATACACTGTTGCTGTGGTATCGCTGCATAAATTCAGAATATGCATGATGCGTTTTTCAGCACTCATCGGCATCGACAAGTAGATATAATCCACCTCATTCGACTTGGCCAGTGCTATAGCATCGTTCACATTACCGTGGATTTGATGTTGCAACTCATGCGGTAGACGATCGGGAGCGCGATCATCATAAAATCCCTTAAACTTGATACCCAGATATTCATTGTCGTCCATTTGATTGGCTAAACTGTAGCCAGAAGGCGTGGCACCAATAATCACCGCACTACGGGTGTTATGTCCGCTCTTGCGCTGTACATGTAATATCTCACGAAACACAATTCGCCAACCCAGCAGTGACAGTCCCGCAGCCGATAACCAACTAAGGATCACGCTATTTCCGTAGGGAACCAGCCAATACATAAAATAGGCAAATGTGATAGTGACAGAAGCGGTCAACAACCACACACTAGACACGGTTTTGATCATCTCCAGCGAGGATGCGGTTCGCCACGAACGGTAAATATCCAATGCTTCGGCAAACAGCATATAACTGATAATACTGACAAACAGTAACACCAGCGTAGAGGCATCAATACCAAAACCATTTGCCACCAGCACAAAGAAATACATCAGTGTGACAACAAATAAATCAACCAGTCGGTATAAAGTGGAAAATCCACTTTGATTGGACTGAATAATTCCCTTCCCTACTTTTCGACGAATAATATCGATTGCCATGATCATTCCCCTGCGAATTTAGTATTACCAAAACCGTTTTAGCTTATTTGGTACACGTCGTATTCAATCCAAAACTGCTGCAAACCCGCTAGATGACGTCCATGACGCCAATCTGCAACATGCCAATTTGCAACGCCCTATCCTGCCTTTCCCAGTCAAAATAAAACTAATAAAATCAGCTTATTACCTGTTTCAGCAGTATCCCTAAGCAAAGTCGTTACAGCGCCAACAGACAATCGATGTTTCCTATTAGCAACGAATCAACAATATGAAATTTCTGCCTACACATTGTTCTGGAAAATTACGGATTCGTTATTTTTAAAGGGCTACAACGTTCTTCCCTTAGTCAATACAGGCTTTTTTTACAGCGCGTTCAGCCTCTACACAGGTAGAAATTGCAAATCTGGTGCCAGAGAATCTGTTACAAAGGGTAAAGAGTTATTATCGGTAATCCGGACATGTCCGTAATTCACATTCCGAGAGGGCTACAGCTGGGCAAAAATTTATAGTTGAGTTAACTGGCTGGCAGAATCAGTAGTGCTTTATTCCTTTTCCGAACACAAATTGTTCGGGCAATCCAGGCCCGGGTAACCGATAGAACCCGCATCAGCAGAGTCGATGTCGCAGAAAGGGAACAAAATCCCCCTGTCTGGCGGCCCCAATTCCACTCGACAAATCCGCTTATCTGCCCAAGCTCACTTAACATAGGGTATGCCAGACAATTTCGGTTGACTGGCATACATCTGGCATAGGTCTATTGTTATTAAGTCACAGGATCATTCACGGAAGGAAAAATAAATGCGCTTAAACCTTGTTAAAGCTCATGTAGTGTTATGTTCATTGATGTTCCTTACTATCCCCTGGGCTAACGCCGCCGACCAGCAGGATAAAAAGGGCAATATTGATTTGGGTGGGTTTCTGTTTACACCTAGTCTGGATATCGAGCAGCGTTACGATGATAACTTGTTGCGGGAGTCCGGCGATAAGCTGGATAGTTGGGGTACGCTGGTGACTCCAACCTTTGTGCTGCGTAATAATTACGGCATCAACGATATGCTACTTGGTTATTCCCTCAAGCGAGGGAATTACTATTCCAGTGACGCAGACAACTTTACCGACCACCGCCTCTGGACCCAACTGGGTTATCAGCTCAATACCCGTCATCGCCTAATGCTCGACGCAGAGTATCTGGACGGTCACGATGCCCGGGGAACCCGGTATTCTATCGGCCACGGTGACGAACTACTGGAACCCGATCAATTCAAAGATACTGACATGGAGCTAACCTACCGCTATGGCGGTGAGACCGCTACCGGAAAAATCGATCTTCGCTACAGGTATAAGGGAGTGAACTACGATGGTAATAGCGTTGATTATCTGGAACGGGATAGAGATACCCATATTTTAGGTTCGACATTTTACTACCAAGTCGCCCCCAACACGGATTTGTTGTTCGACATCAGCACCGCTGAAATCAATTATGATTTTGCTCTTGAAGAACGCAACCGGCTGGATAGCACCGAGCAAAAAGCCCTTATCGGGGTGAGATGGGAGTCCACTGAAGCCACCACAGGCTTTGCCAAGATAGGTATGCGCCGCAAGGATTTCGATTCGGACCAACGCGAGAACTACGACGGCTTCGACTGGGAAGTCGGCGTGCTGTGGCAACCGGTTAACTATAGCCAGTTCGAAATCTCTACCATGAGCGATATCAAAGAAACTGATGGTCAAGGCAACTTTATCGAAAAGCGTGATTATCAATTGAGCTGGCAATATGACTGGACCGGCAGGTTTAACTCCGAACTCGAACTGCTGTATCAGGACGATACTTACGCAACCAATGCCTTGATCGTCGATGAAGTTGCAGTAGATCGTGAAGATCGCAACTGGGGTAGCAAACTCGCCGCTAACTACCAGTTCCGCCGCTGGTTGCTATTTTCCATCGCCTATCGTTATGACCAACGTAACAGTAACTTGAATAATCTGGACTTTGATCGAAATTTGTTCAGCATCTCCCTACAAGCGAGCCTTTAATATGAAAATACGTGTTGCCTTTATCCTCACTTGTCTGCTTGGCATCCTGATATTGCTAAATCCTTCAGCCCATGCCGAAACTTTTAATATGGGTCAGTACCGGCTGGGGTCAGGCGACGTCATTAAAGTGACCGTCTATGGGCAGGGTGATTTGTCGCTGGAAACCCGCTTACCCGACACCGGCATTATCAACTATCCCTTTCTGGGCGATATCAAGGCGGTAGGTATGACCGCTGCCCAGCTGGAAAATGCCATTTATCTGGGCTTAAAAGGGGATTATCTGGTCAATCCCTCGATATCCGTATCGATTGTTGAATACCGCCCTTTCTTCATTGATGGAGAAATCAAAAAACCCGGTGGATATCCTTATCAGCCGGGACTGTCTGTCGATAAAGCCGCAGCAGTGGCTGGTGGTTATACCCAGCGAGCCGCCAAAGACAACATTAAAATTCTTCGCGAGATCAATGGCGTGCAAAAGGAATTATCGCCGGTAAAAACCTCTGACACGGTGCTCCCTGGAGACATAGTGCGAGTTCAGCAAAGTTTCTTTTAAGGATGGAATAACTGACTATGAAATCGTCCAATAGCAGCGTAGAACAATTAAACGCCAGTATTTTTTCCGGCGAGCGTCGTGTCAATAAGGAACCGACTCCGCAACAAGAACAGGATCAACTGGATTTTACCCACTACTGGCATGTTATCCGTTCCTTTCAGTGGCGTATTATCGGCTTTGCCATCATTGCCACGTTATTAACGGGTTTATATGTGATGACCCTTCCTCCCAGATATACCGCTACTGCGTCTTTACTTATCGAGTCTGAACAGGCCAAGGTATTGTCTATTCAGGAAGTCTACGGACTGGATTCGAGCCGCAAGGAGTATTTCCAGACCCAGTTCGAAATACTCAAGTCCCGTAAAGTGGCACAGCGGGTGGTCGAGAAACTCGATCTGGTCAACAATCCGTTGTTTGATCCATCTCAGCAGCCTCGTACCTTAGGATGGCTCAAGGATCTCAAGGTGCAATTCACCAATGCACTACGCGAACAGGTTCCCTGGTTAGCGTCAGGCAATGAGAATGAAGATTCCGCCTCTGCTGATGAACCACCTGAAGACAAGGCTGAGGCCAAAAAAGAGCGGGTCATTCGAAGTTTTTCCTCGGGCTTGACTATTGTTCCGATTAAAAGCACCCAGGTGGTCAATATCAGTTATGAAAGTGAATCGCCCCAGCTTGCGGCCAAAATAGCCAATACTGTCGCCGAGGTATATATCGAAAGTTATCTGGAAGCCAAATTCAATATGACCAGTAAAGCCACCACCTGGTTAAATGAAAGTCTGGATGGCTTACGCCAAAAACTGACGGACTCGGAAAAACGCCTGTCCGATTTTTATGAGCGCGAAAAGTTAGTCAACATTGACGGCGTAGTCGGCTTGGCAGCCGATGAACTTCAGGGATTAAGTGAGCAATTACTGTCGGCCCAAAACGCTTTAAAACAGCAACGCGCTATTTACGAACAAATTCAAGTTAAGGATGGTAACGTCAATGCCCTGGCCCGGTTGCCAATAATTTTAAACCATCCATCGATACAGAATGTTAACCGGGAAGTAATCAAGGCGGAAAGTAAATATTCCGAGCTCAGCAAGGTGTATGGACCCAAACACCCGAAAATGATCGCCGTAACAGCAGAGATTGCCTCAATAAAACAGGCGCGGAACGCCCAGATCGAAACCCTGATCGATGGCATCGGCTCCGACTATCGAACTTCTTATCTGTCGGCACAACATAAAGTGACAGAACTGCAAAAAGAAGTGGAAGAAGCCAAAGTACGCTATCGTCGCTTATCCACGCTGGAAACGCAGCGCCGTTCACTGCAACGGGAAGTGGATATTAATCAGCAATTGTATAACTCGTTCTTTACCCGACTGAAAGAAACCAATGAGTTAGGCGGATTTGAAACTCCCAATGCCCGGGTACTGGATCCGGCTCCCGTGCCTGCCAACGCAACCAAGCCACAAAAATCGCTGATAGTGGCGGCGGTAGCGGTAGCCAGTGTCGGTTTCGGGATATTTATGGCATTAATCTTTGAAGCCTTTAATCGCGGTATCCGTTCCATTGATGATGTGGAACGCACATTAGGGCAACGAATGCTGGGACTCATCCCCTGGCAAAAACACAGACGCAACAAAGATCTGCCGCTCAGGCATTTCTTTGACAATAAACATCATTTATTCAGCGAAGCAATCCGAACGCTGCGAACCAGCATCCTGTTGCTAAATATCGACAAACCGAACAAGGTTATTCTGGTTTCCTCCAGCGTCCCCAAAGAAGGTAAAACGACCGTGGCCACCAACCTCGCCTTCGCCATGGGACAACTGGGTAAAGTCTTGCTGATCGAAGCGGATCTGCGCCGTCCGGTATTATCGCGGCTATTTGGATTACCCGGGTTCCAACCCGGTCTGGCCAATATTATCTCAGGTACTCATAGTGAAGATGAGTGTATTGTGACCGACGAATATTCCGGTGTTGATCTGCTGATGGCAGGGTCCTTGCCACCTAATCCTCAAGAAATGCTCGCATCTTTGCGTTTTAAGAGCCTAATCGGCGTACTGAGCAAGGAATATGATCATATTATTCTGGATACGGCTCCTACCCAGGCGGTAAGTGATGCGATGGTGGTATCCAAAGTCTGTGATTCACTGGTATACGTCGTCAAATCTGACAGCACCAGTGATAGTGTAATCCGCACAGGTCTGAGCCGGTTCCTGCAACTTGGTCACCGGATTGACGGCATCGTACTAAACCAGGTTGACCTTAAAAAAGCCAATAAGACCGGTGCTTTTTCGGGTTTTTATGATCAATACGGTTATCAGTGTCCCCCCGAACCTCCGGCAGGTAAACAAGAGCCGGTGTTAAATCCAAAAGCGAAAGTCAGTTGATTGATCTTCATTGCCACCTGCTTCCCGGGCTGGACGATGGACCGGCGGATATGGCCAGCTCGCTGGCCATGGCACGTCATGCTGTCGCCAGCGGCATCACTCATAGTGTTTGTACGCCCCATATTCATCATGGGCGTTATAACAACAATATGATCGGCATAGCTCGTGCTCGCGAGATTTTTGAACGACATTTACGTGAGCACAATTGCCCTCTGCAAATTGCCTGTGCCGCGGAAGTCAGAATTTGCCCTGAAATCATGCTAATGAAAGTCAATGGCACCCTGCCCTATCTGGGCTGTTGGCAAAATCAACCGGTTCTGTTGCTGGAGTTACCCCATAGCCATATTCCACCAGGTACTCGTGAACTGATTGAATGGTTACGCAGAGAAGGCGTACAGCCACTTATTGCCCATCCCGAACGTAACCGGGATGTCTGGCGTGATTACAATCAGGCTGTCAGGCTGGTCAAAATGGGCTGCCTATTGCAGGTTACCGCCGGTGTATTTAGTGGTCACTTTAATCCACCGTCCAAACAGATTGCCCGACAGCTTTTAGAAGATGGTCTAATCACTATTGTTGCTTCTGATGCCCACAGTCTGGATCGGCGTCCACCCGATATGCGCGATGCCTACCATCAAGTCTGTGAAATAACAGATGAACAAACAGCGGAGCGCCTGTTTAAAACCACCCCCTGGTCAATATCATCCTGTCTTTTTCCTGAAAAAGTCGCGGATATTCATCAGCGAACAGCCTCAAAAGACACTGTCGACACTGTAGAACAACGATTTAACGGCCGCTAAAAATGGAAATTGCCGCTTTTGTTCACGCAAACAAAGCTTTAAACCAGTCCCAGATACCCAAAGAAAAATCACCGAACAGATTAATCCCTAACGCTGATTTGAGCAGATACAAACTTAATAAACCCAACGCCCAACTGAACAGAATAAATCCGCCGACAATAAGGGCCTTAATCCATTGCGATAATTCCTGCTCGCGTGCGCTTAATTCACGACGGTTTTTACCGGCCAGAACAACAAAATAATAGCGATAGTGGAACCATTTGAACGTGCCTCTTAAATCAATTTTATGCTGTCCCCATTGACGAGACGCCAATGCAACTTTCAGACAAGTTAACTGTTTTTCGCTAAAGGACTGGCTCACGTCGTCAGGCATCCGCTCTAACAAGTTGCTAATCTGCGGGTCATCCTGTATTGCGGTTTTAAGCACCTTCCTCACAACCCCTCCATTTATCACTGTTGCTATTCGATTACACTGGTGCCTGTTTGCCACCAGGTGCGTCCCCACCCCAAGCGTGTTGGTGTAATAGGTCATTTTCTACTGTGTTTGTCCGGCACAGAAATCATCCTTCAACAGAGCAGAAAATCGTTGTTGCGATAAACAGACAGTTTACCCTTCTAACGCTTAGCCTAACTCTGTCCAGTAATACCGTTAACCCTTTGTCTTTACAAGCCATTACTGTTTTAAATTAGTTATTCCAAATATCGGTGAGAACCATGTATTTATTGGCTTTCGTAGCCTTTTTCCAAATAAAAAAACAGCAGCATCCACGCGTTGGCTGATTCAATTATTCCCTCCCTGTGACAGAGCGGCATAGAAGTTGCGTTGTCCTGACTGCGTGCTGTTAAAAAATTCCACACAGCACAGAGCAACACTCTCAAATCTGGATCAAGCTATAACCACAAAGGAGCAGGGGGAACACGATGAAAATAGAAGAGGTTGTCTTCACCCGGGTTGGCGGGTTGCGTACCGCGTGCGTGACACGAGAACAGCTAGTGCGGCTGATTACAGAAAAGTCCTCGCGTGTCCGCTTCGACAAAGTTCACAATAAGCAAGTTCACCCCATGCTTATTTTCTCAACCAACGGTCATAGCATCTCTATCGCCAACAGCAATAAAGAGATGGGCGAGCTGTTAAATCAGGCAGATATTCTGCACGCTGATGGACAAAGTGTGGTGACATTTTCCAAGTATTTCAGCCAACATCCCATTCCCGAGCGCAGTGCCACCACGGATATGATCCATGACATTCCGCAAATGAGCAGAACCCCGTTGCGTCACTATTTGTTGGGTGGCAAGCAACAGACCGTCGATAAGTGCGCCGCAATTTTACAGCGTCAATACACAAATTTTGCCGTTGCCGGAGCGCATCATGGTTACTTTTCCGAGCAGGAAGAAGCAGAGCTGGTCAAACAAATCAATGAAACCCGCCCGGATGTGCTGTGGGTGGGGCTAGGCAAGCCCAAGGAACAACTATTTGCGTTGCGACAAAAACCGCATTTAAAAGTGCCGGTCATTATTACCTGTGGAGGCTGTTTCAACTTTGTCACCGGTGATTACAAGCGCGCGCCGCTGCTATTGCAAAACTTGGGACTGGAGTGGCTGCATCGGGCTATTACTGAACCCAGAAAATTGCTATGGCGCTATGTCACCACCAATCCCCACGCCATATTCTGCGTGGTAAAACACCGTTACCGTCACCAGCCACGTTAAGAACATATTGGAGCAAATCAAATGGAACAATACAAAGTACTGTTTTTGCATAAATGGTTTTCCCTGTCGGGCGGTGTCGAACGGGTGCATAAAAATCTGGCGACAGCATTATCGGAGCAGGGTGTCTATTCATCTTTTTATGTCTGCAATGTATCGGGTGATAAATATGCCGGATACAAAAAGCTGTGTGCCGAATTTGACGCCATCTGCCCTCGGCCAGGCTCAGACTTTATGACCCGGCTAAGGCATTTGTTCAGTCACATTAAACACAATAAAGTCAATGTGCTAATTGCAGCAACAGAAACGGCCAATATGCTGGCGTTATGCTGCTCACTGAAATTCCCGCAGTTAAAGGTTATCTACACCCGTCATTGTGCCTTTGATGTCAGTGATCAGAAGTTGCCAGCCTGGATGATCAAGGCATTGTACAATTTGTACAGTCTCAGCAACCAGTCGATTGTCACCGTATCACGTCATTTACAAGGTGAGCTGAACAGTGTCATTCGCATTGGTAAAAAAGACGTACGATTCATTCCTAATGCGGTCGTCAGCGACAAGGTATTGCAACTGGCTAATCAAAATACCGACAATTTTCAGTTAACCCGTTATTTTTGCGCAGTTGGTCGCCTGGTAGAACAGAAGGGCTTTGACTTATTGATCCGCGCCTATGCACAAGCTTTACGTAAGCAACCGGATTTACCCGGATTGGTGATTGTCGGTGTGGGAGACGATCTCGCCAGATTGCAGGCACTGGCCGAACAGCTAGGCGTCGCCGATTCGGTATTGTTCAACGGGTTTACCGACAATCCTTATTACATCATTAACGGTGCTGTGGCGTTTATTCTGTCATCCCGACATGAGGGCATGCCAACTGCCTTGATTGAAGCGATGTATCTGGATACGCCGGTGATCGCGTTTGATTGTCCAACCGGCCCGGCCGAGCTGATCCAGCATGGTGAAAATGGTCTATTGGTACCTTATATGGATATTGATGCAATGGCGGATGCGATTGTGAATTATCAGTCTATTTGCGGCAAATCCATTTCGCACAGCGTTAAAGATTTCCAGTACCAGAATGTGGCGCTGGCCTATATGAGTCAGTTCTAGTTATGGCCAACATCACGATTATTATTCACGATTTACGCGGCGGCGGCGCAGAGAAAATGATGGTGCGCCTGGCCAACCAGCTCGCTCGTGGCGGCGACCAGGTGGAAATCGTGCTGCTGGGTCAAGGAGGCAGTAACAAAGCCTTTGTTAATCCCGATGTCACACTTGTTGAATTGGGATGTGCCCGTACCTTACAGGCATTTTTGCCTTTACGCAGACACCTGTCACACAGTCGGCCCGACGCTATTTTAGCGGCGCTCACCCATGTAAATGTGATTGTTGCGCTGACCTGCTGGACGCTGGGCATGACCAAAAAACTCACCGTTAGCGAACGCAACACTTTTTCGCAAGATCGTACTCTGAATACCACCCTGGTAATGCGTTTTGCCTATTTTCTGGCCCCCTGGATCTATCGGTGCCTGCCGAATCCGGTAATTGCCGTTTCCCGCGGTGTGGCCGATGACTTGATCGCCTGCAGTGCGGTGCGTGACAAAGATGTGACCACTGCACCCAATCCGGTGATCACCGAAGAGACTATTCAGGCGTCGAATCAGTCACCTCGGCATCCCTGGCTACAACAAAAAAGCGGCAAAGTAGTGGTGGCGGTCGGCAGGCTGTGTCATCAGAAAGGTTTTGATTTATTGCTGCGGGCTTTCGCTGCCCTACCCGATCAAGCCGATACCCGTCTGATCATTTTTGGCGAAGGCGAGCTGCGTAGCCAGCTGGAACAGCAGATTATCGAGTTAGGCTTGTCAGCAAGGGTAGATTTACCGGGCTACACAGATAATCCGCTGGCTGAAATTAAACAGGCCGATTTGTTTGTTTTATCTTCCCGTTTTGAAGGCAGTCCCAACGGACTGGTCGAGGCGATGTCGGTTGGTACGCCGGTGGTGGCGTTTGACTGTCCGCATGGTCCACGCGAGATATTACTCAATGATCCCAAGTTATTTATCAAGGCCGAAACCGGCTCCGAACAGCAACCAACTGGTCAAATAAACTGGGAACAGCCCACAGAAGGATCGCTAGTCGCTTATCTGGATGTCGCGGCTCTCAGTCATGCCATGTCCAACAAGCTGAACCATCGCTATTCGCAACAACTAAAGCAGGGCATCGTAGAATCGGTACAAGGTTTTCAGGCCACATTGGCGTCTGCAGCATATCGAAAAAACCTGTTTGCACGCCTACCACAAGGAAGCGAGTTATGCAGATAACACTGGAGCGAGTCAAACGTCTGTACTTACTGCTGGCCATGCTTTATTACCTGGGATTTATTAATTTTATCAACCAGGTCGTGACGGCAGGTAAGCATGGTAATGCTTTTGCCACTAACGCTGAAGGCAGCGCTATCAAGCAGATTGTCGGCGTCCTGTTACTCGGCGCAGGATTGTGGCTACTATCTCGCCAGTCTCCCCGCCGCCTGATGGAAGGTCTGAAGCGCAACGGCTTCTGGATCATATTAGTGCTGTATTTTCTGGCTTCGGTTTATTGGTCATATGTACCAGCCATCAGTTTTCGCCGTGTCGTTGCTTTCAGCACCTTGTTGATAGTGGCTTACTGCCTGATCGAGTTCTTCGAGCCAATTTCACTGTTCAAACTGATTGCCCGAACCATCAGTATTGCTGCAGGATTGGGACTGATTTACTTTGTGATTGATCCCGCAGCGGCGTCGATTACACAGAGCGACATCCGCTCAAATGCCTTTTTGGGCATTATGGCGGATAAAAACACCGGTGCACGACTCTATTCCTACGCAATACTGATTATGGTTGGATTGAAACTGTACCGGCGCCATCTGGATAAACTGGCGTTGATGGCGCTGAGCGTGTGCATTTTACTATCCCAGTCTGCCACCGCCATTGTGATGACAGTCGGCGGCATCGGGTTAATCACCGTATTACGCTTTATCCGCACTCACAAGGCCAGACGTAACCTGAACCGGATCTTGATGGTCTGCTTGCTGCTCATTGCCGGTGGCGTGCTAGTCAGTTATTTGTACGAGTTTCTGCTCGAACTGTTGGGACGCGATCCGACCCTGACCAACCGGGTCATTATCTGGCAGTTGATGGACGCCTATGTTGAACAGGAGAAATGGTTTGGTTATGGTTTTGGCGCGTTCTGGGCCAGCGATGCGGTAGAAGGATTTGTCGATAGCTGGGGCTACATAGGTAATGCCCACAGTGGTTATTACGAAGCGTTGCTAAACGGCGGCGTGGTGTGTTTGACACTGGTTTTTCTGATCTTCGGCAAGACATTGCTGGATCTGGCACGCAAATATATCGTTGATCCCAAAGGGGATTTTTATGCGGTGCTGATCCCGATTATTCTGCTGCAAGTCGTCGTAAATTACATCGCCTTTATCATCATCAACCATAACAGTTACGACATGTTTGTTTTTGCCCTGATCTCTTTCGCGGCTTGTCACACAGTATCTGTACCTGAAAAACGATCCCTACCGGCATTTCGCTTTACCCATCCACAAACTATGCTACGGGGAGATCGCTAATGCGTGATAGTGCTGAACAAACTGAGCAAATAACCCCATTGAAACGCTCCAATCAAAAGGTCATTAACCTGATCTGGATATTTTCCGGAAATTACGGAAATGTGCTGTTCTCTGTCCTGTCGTTTCTGACTTACGCCTACTTTTTAACACCGGAACAATTTGGTATTGGAATTTTCTGTATCGCCGTGGTGGAATCTTTTGGGGTTATCTACGGCAGCACCATTGAGGACCCGCTGGTGCGGCGACCCAATTTACGCCATACCGATATCAGCTCAACCTTCTGGATTGGTGGAGCGCTCAGTACCATCACTGTCGCTGTTGCAATAGTGATTACCTATTTATCCGACTATCAGTTTATTTGGCTAATGAGTTTCTGTTTTACCAAACTGATCATGTCGGTGCTCTGTCGCCCGATGATCGCCATGTGCCGCAAACGGCGCCAGTTCAAAATACTCTCCATCCGCACTCTGGTCGCCCGATTTATGGGCACCTGCACAGGCGTTTTTATCGCGGTGCAAGGCGGGGGGGAATGGGCCCTTGTCGGTCAGGCGGTATTTATCGAAACTTTTTCGCTGATGATGTTACTCAAAGTCAGTCACGGTTATCTGAGAGCGCCGGTCAGCAAAAAAGCCTTCCGGCGTATTGTGCGTGAAGGCATCCCAATCGGTCTTAAGGCGACATTCTGGAGCATGCTGACCCGCGGCACGATCATTGTTCTAGGCTTGGTCTGTACCCCAACGATTCTGGGCTATTTCGGTTTTGCTAATCGTTTAGTGCGCTTACCTTTGACTGCGTCAACCAATAGTCTGAACAGCTACGCGTTGCCGGTACTGGCCACCAAGGTCAACAATGAAGATGATGTGGCCGAATTCTTTAGCCGCATAACATTGGCGACTTCGGCTGTTTTTATGCCGGTATTTTTACTCGGCAGCGCACTGGCACCGGCATTTATCCCGATGATATTTGGCGATAAATGGCAAGACTCGATATTTATTTTTCAATGCCTGAGTCTGATTTTCGGACTCAAATTTTGCATGATTTATATTTCCAAAGTTTTGTCCGCTCATGGCAAATCCAAATTAGGTCTGGGCAAGGAGTTTATCAACCTGTGCGTGTTTTTTACTGTTCTGACCTTCGCTGGCCCTCATCTAGGTGGCATGGCGGCGGTATTAGCACTGGCAATACATGCGAGCACAGATTTCTTTATTAAAACCCACTCATTGTCACGGCTGTTCGGTTTGCAGTATTCCAGGCTTGGTTTTGGTTTACTGAAAATTATCGGTTGTTGTGCCGCGATGATGTTTTCTGCGGATCAATGCTGGCAAATATTGCAGCGCACTGAATTGTTTAATCCCGTTTTGACCTTTGCCACTGCCGTATTGATGGGCGTAACCACTTACCTGGCGCTGCTTTGGTTGATCTATCCACGCAGTTTTTCTTTATTAAAAGGATTGTTAAGAAAATGACAGAGATGACATTAGCGTTGTCACGACAAGCAAGACAGATACTTTCTGGCAACCACAGGATAAATGATGAGTTATAACGCTTTTTTCTGGTTACATATCAAGAAGTCGGCGGGGATTTCCACGCGCCAATTGATGCAACCTTATTATCAGGAGGTAGATCGCATCCATTGGCCAGCAAACTTTGTCCAGTCACCTAAAGAGCATTACAACGACATTCTGAACAATTACCGGATGTTGCTGGGCGAATATCAGTTCAAACGCAGTCTGTTTGCCAAAGAGGTGTTGTATCGCCATGAATGGGAACAGATGTTGTCGTTTGCTTTTGCGCGCGAACCGGTAGCCCGCTGTATCAGCATGTTTTATTACCTCTACTGGCAAGGTGGCGGAATCAAAAAATTTGTCAAAAATGTCACCCGTAAAACACTTAAAACTCGCAAAATTCATTACAGCACGGCGGGCGCATTTGATCATTTTCTGGACTATGTCGCCAAGGCGCAATATGCCAAATCCATATACCAGCCGTTGGGCAGTCATTTTTCGACTCATACCAATTCGATGTGGCGCGACGTCACTGACGATGACGGCAATATATTACTCACCCGTATTTACCGACTGGAAAGCCTGTTACCCGCATTGAACGAGGTGTTTGAAGAATGTGGTTTACCCAAACGTTTACTGCACAACCAGTACAGCAATACCACCACTAATAAGGGCCTGTATCAGCCAAGCAAGGCACAGCGGGTAAAAATTGAAGCACTGTTTGGCAAAGATTTTGAGCTGTATGAATCAGCAATCAGTTGCTAGGCCAACAGTAATGAATACCCTAAAAGGAGGAAGGATGACAATCAACATAAGCAATACACCTTCACACGACTGGCGAGGTCAGCCCGGCTTAAAATACCGGCTATTTTCGTTTCTGCCCCGTCGGCTTTTTCTGGAGTTACGCTGGAACGCCAACCGTTTTTTCCGGCAAAGTTACCATACCCAGTCGCAATATCTGCGCCAGCGCACCAACTGTGATCCGGATGCCAATTCGCTGCATCCTTTTGACAAGACCCGTTCTATTTTTGTGCACATCCCAAAATGTGCCGGGATCTCGGTTAACCATACTCTGTATGGCAATCTGGCCGGCGGCCACAAGACCCTGGATCAGTATCTGCGTATTTTTGAGCCCCGGCTGGTACTGTCCTATTTCAAATTCAGCATAGTACGCAATCCCTGGGATCGACTGGTGTCGGCTTATCATTTTTTACAAAAAGGCGGTGCCAATAATGAAGACAGAGACTGGTTTACCCGGCACTTGATCCAGTACCCGACTTTTGACAGCTTTGTGCGCGGCTGGTTAAACGCCAAAAACGCACGTAGCTGGTATCACTTCAGACCCCAGGTTGATTATCTGCTCGACAGTTCTGGCAAGGTCAGTCTGGACTTTATCGGCCATTTTGAAAATCTGCATGATGACTTTGCCTATATTGCCAAGAAGCTGGGTAAAGACGTCACTCTGGCTAATAGTAACAAGAGCAAGCACGTGGACTACAGATCCTACTACGACGATGAAACTCGCGATATCGTCGCCCAGGTCTATGCAAGGGATATCGCGTTACTCGGTTACACCTTTGACAATAGTGGTATGGAATCCATATTCGGTAACAGAAATAAAGGAGTGACAAGCCATGAATAACACCATTCACACCAGGCAGCCCGAGTTATCCTTTTGTATTCCGGTCAAGAATCGCTTTGCCGATATACAGGCGACATTACGTCAGAACCTTGAGGATAACCGTGAAGACGAGGCACAAATCGAATTTATCCTGATCTGTTTTGACGACTATCACTATATGCACGCTGATGACGACAATAATCACAATGTGCAACGCTGGGTAGAACTGAATTTCGCCGATGATCTGGCCTCCGGTTACTTGCGTTTTTACCACCTCAGCGGTTTACCTCAATGGCATTTTGGCAAAGCCAAGAATGCCTTCAAACCTTATATTAAAGGTAAAATCTATGCCAGTCTGGACGGTGATAACTTTACCGGCAAACATGCAGGGCGACATATTATTAATGTCTTCCGTCATCATCAGTATCAGTGTGTGTTACATCAGTTTCAGGGCGATTATGGCGACGGCACCTGTGGACGTATTGCATTAAAACGCGAGCATTATCTGGATTGGGGTTACGATGAAAACTTTTTGCCCCGCCAATGGGACGAGCTGGATGCCATCCTGACCACACTAGTCAATCAACCTGATGCGACCTATATCTGTTACGTGGGACAGGGTAAAAATATTTTGCAACGCAGCTATCCAATCCGGCGCTTTATGAAAGACCATGATCGGGAATTCCGGCAACAGGAAATTGCTGATCCGGGATTATTTGATCATTCAGGACAGCAACAAGTCGCCGCTGTTGGGCAGCATGATTCAGAGTATGTCGCTCAGGATATCAATATGCGTCTGGCATCGATTTATAACAATCACCTGTCACTGATGAAGAATTCTGATCGTGCCGAGCTGAAATACCGTTACGAACAGGAACTGATCAACTGTCAGCGTAATATGCTGCAAAATATCGAGCCTGAACGCCTGCAGCAGTGGTTTTTGAATACCTTGTCAACCAGTCCCTATCTTAATGATCCCAGAGAGGGCAACACGTTGCTGTTTGGCTGGATTGATCACAATAAAATGGATCACAGTACTTTTCAGGCCTGGCATAAACACCACAGCGATTTAGGCGTAGAGACGTTTTTTCTGGTCGTCGATCCCGCTGCCCGTTTCACCGGTTTTGATACCAGCCTGTTTCCGGACGTGCAACTGATGGAACCCGCCGTTACCTTGCCGGCAGACGCTGTCGGCAACTGCATGTTTCTGCTGGAAATATTGCTCAAAGTCTACGGACAAGGAAAACAATGTTATTTACTCGGGGAAGATCCCTGGGTTCCAGTCGATTTAAATCGACTCACTATGCCGCAAGGCAAGAATATTACCGGTGCGATATTGTCTCATGACAAACTCGTCAACCCGCTGCTAGACAATCATTTGTGTGAGTATGTGAAAACCGGCAAGGCGGAGAAAAAACAGTCTTCATATCGCCTGGTCAACAAAGCCAATCACCTGATACAGCAGATTTTGTCAGATCTGGAAGAGCTGGCGGAACGGTCTATCAGCCGGCTGAAAAACTCTAAACTGAATTATAACGGCCCTATATTGCTTAACTGGCAACCCGATATGAGTCTGGCCAGTGACAAAGGTAAACTGCTGGTCAAAGCCAAACAGCAAAAATATTCCTATGTCCGGTTTAGCGGTGCACGAGAATGATATTGTCACATTTGTTCAGCTCTATGGTATCCACTAGTAAACCTGACCCTCAACGGGATCAGCGTCCAAGGGTGGCCCTGATCCACCCCGAAGCGGGGGTATCGTCAAATGGAGGTTCACAGTTGAGTGCACTTGAACTGGCGCGTCATCTGCAACCCTATTTCAGGGTTACCCTGTTGTGCAGCGCTAAGTCAGCGGAGCATATGGGCGAGAACGCCGATGCCTTTGTTAAAATATTGCCCGCTATCCCCAGGGGTAAAGTGAAACCCTGGTTGCAGCACCCGGTTATTGGCCCGTTATTAAAACCGTTGGCCAGAAACCCGGAAATCTTGATTGAGCTGCTCACCAGCTTTATTCCGTATTTTCTGTACCTGATGCGTCATCCGGTTGATTTGCTTTATCCCAACAACGGTTATGCCGGTCTGGTGTTAGCCAACCGGGTACGCGCGTTAACCGGCACACCTGTTCTGTATACCGAACGGGCCGGCAGACTGGCACAGGGAAAAATTTTACAACGGGATTTGGCTTATCGACCGGATCATATGGTGGTATTTGATCAGGATACCCTGGATATCGTCAACACTTCTGCGCCAAATCAATCAGCCAGCATTATTCCCAATGGTGTCGATCTTTCCCGTTTTAGCCGGCAGGGAGACAAGATTAATCTGGGTTTACCTGGTCCGGTGGTGGTCTGTGTTGGTTCGTTATATCGCAGCAATCACAAACGCATTGAGCTCACCATCCGAGCCATGGCCAAACTGCCTCAATGCAGTTTACTAATTTGTGGCGATGGCCCGGATCGTCAGCACTTCCAGCAGCTTGCCTACTCGCATCTGGATTCAGAACGGATCCGTTTTGCGTCGTTTGGCTTTGACCAAATGCCTGCGGTTTATCGCAGTTGTGATCTATTTACCCTGGCCTCAGACAATGAACCTTTTGGTCGGGTTTATCTTGAAGCGCTGGCCAGTGGATTGCCGGTCGTCGCGCCTGATGATTCGATGCGACGCAGTATTATCGGCCAAGCCGGGATCCTCTGCGACGTAACCGATATCGAGCAATATGCCGCCAGCATCGAGCGGGCTCTGCAACTCAAAGATCAGCTTGAATGGCAAAAAGATGCCAAACGTCAGGCAATCAAATTTAGCTGGATCAATATTGCCGAGCAATACGCCGAATTAATGCTGGACATCATCAATAAAAATGCCCAACGACAAATCAGGGATCAGTATGAGTGATAAAATTTACTACTTCCCTTTTCAGCACGTTAACCGTTATGTGGATTTAACCAAACAGACGCTGGATGATCTTGGCTACCAAGTGATTAGCTACCGAAAATTGTATCGACTGGGCAATCTGTTTAGCCGGCAGCATAATATCGCGGTACTCAACTGGTTTGAAGATCGGCCTTATCGCAAGAGCTTTTCACCGTTCAAACAGCATATTGAGCGGGTGCGCACCTTTTTTGGCATTCTGTTTATGGGTTTGGTCAGCCATAAAATCATTTGGGTCAGGCACAATTATCTGCCGCACAACCTGGGTCAATCCAGTCGCACCGGACAACACTTGGCGCAAACCAGACGTCCGCTTTCGCATCGGATAAACTGTTTTTTACTCAAACATATTGCCAGCCAGATTGTGAGCATGGAACCTACCGATTTGACGACTGCTGTGGTGCCCCATCCCCTTTATCGCAGTGACAGTCAGCTTGAATCGGCCAGTCATGCAGCGCCTAAGGAGACAGTCATCGACTATCTCTTTTTTGGCACTATCAAACCCTATAAACGGCTGGAAGAGCTGCTTGAATACTGGCCTGCAGGAATGACGCTGAATATACTGGGTTTTTGTGCTGAGCAAACCTATTGCACCTATCTTAATGGCATTATCCAGCGACGCCAGTTGCGGGTAAACTGGCAAAATGAATATGTTGACGAGCAAGAACTCAACCATGCATTAGCCCATACCCGCTACGTTATTATGCCCCATGAGGATGACAGCATGATCTCGTCGGGTACCTTTTATCATGCCGCCAGTTACGGCACTAACTTTTTGTGTTTTCCGTCTAAATTTGCGATTAATAAAGCACAAAAACATACTTTCGTGCACTTGATTGATAAAACCCGGCTGGAACAGGATTTAGCCGAAATTAACTATATTGATCCCCAACAGGTTATCAGCCAAAGCCTGGATTGCTATGGTCAAGCGGCGCAAAAACAGGCCTGGCAACGACTGCTACAATCGTCCTATTCAGATGAACATAGCCTCAGGAAGCAAAAAATTTACGATTGAACAGCATCTCCACACTTGTCCCCTTGGCCAGTTTACTGGCCAGGTAACCGGTGATAACGGCAAACACCACCGCACAGCACATGGTTAACCAGTGCGAGTAAATCCCCAGTTTTAACAGCAACATGCGGGTTGCGGCCGGAAACGGAAAGTGAGTCAGATAAATATATAAACTGATACCGCCAATATAAACCATTAACTCGGTGAATTTTGCGCTAGGTGCCAGACGGGTAATACTAAGACAAAACTTAAGAAACACCAGCACCGTCAGTATTGACAAAAAGGGTAATAAAAAGAACGGCAGGTAGGGTTTTATAAAGGCCACAATAGGGCTCAGCATTAAAAATATCAGGATCCACAAGCGGCTTTCTCCCGAGGATAGCAGCAGCTCTTTCAACGATTCGGCGTAATAAAAACCAATAGCATAAAACAGATATATCCAGGCCAGACGCTGAAAGATTGAGTCATCAAACCAGCCATAAAACGCCCCATTCAGAATGTTTACCAACAACGCGATGGATACCACCAAAGCGGGAGATTGACGTCTGAGTAAAATGGTAATGGCAAAAGACAACAGCAGTGCATAGATAAACCAGATAGTGGGTACCGGATCCCACAGAATGTGCAGGATCTCGTTAACCTCCATATGAGTATTGGTAAAGCTGTTGGACATCAAGCGAGTGAGATAGATAATCACACTCCACACCAGATAAAGGTAAATCCAGTCAAGCAGCTTGCCACGCAGTTTTTCATGACTGTCGTGCAAAATAGAACGGCGCACCAACATACCCGAGACCATAAAAAACATCGGCATCAACCAGACCCTGAAGTAATTGGCCAGCAAGGTAATATTGCCGGATTTATCCTCAAAGCTGTTTAATGTGCCCTCGGTAGTATGGTAAACCACTACCAGGCAAATCCCCGCTCCTTTGGCAAAGTCTAACCATTTAGATCGCTGCGTATGACTTGTCACGGCTTACTATCCTTATTTACTCAAAACGATAATCAAATAATGCAATTTCTTCCCGATAGTAACGGCCTATCAGTTCAATGCTCTGATCATCAAACTCAAGGCGAGGGTCGCCCTTTTCTCCGGCAATTTTATGCGGGAGGTTAATATCGGTGACATGTAGCTGATCACATATTTGCTCAAAATCCTCTTGCAGATTCTCGAAACGGGCGATGTAGTCCATCGGGATATTACCGTCATAATCTTTTAGCCAGTAGGTTTGGGGGCGCAAGAACCCCTTGCCAATAAACTGGTGGATAAACTGGTTAAACTCCAGATCAGGGCTGATACCGTAATTGCGCTGATGAATTTTGTCGCGCATCGCATTTTTATACCAGGAATGCGCCCGAAACCAGGGATTGCGTACCACGGTAAATTTGTAATAACGCTGATATTGCAACGCATTTAACCCCAGCGCATTCTTGGGATTGGCGGGTACCCGGTGTTTATGCCGCAACCGGCGAATATAATCCTTGATATTTTCAACACTCAAAAAAGTGCGCGGACAAACGGCTGGCGCCTGGATCATGCGAATACTGCGATGATCTTGTCCTCCCCGGCCATTGTGACCGTCGAAATGGCCAAAGGCATCTTCGATACTGGTTCCCGCACATTTTGGTATGTGAATAAAAATACACTGGTGCTGATGCGAAATCATGGCTGATTCTCTCCCTGGCTAATAATTCCGACCTGACTGACGCCCTCTGCCGACAGTTGTGAAAAATTCGCGATACGTTCAGTTTCAACCGGCAATGGGTAGGAATGCGCATCGCTAGCCAGAATCTTTTGGGCATAATCCTGCTCCAGCTGTCTGGCATATTGATAAGGAACGGCAATAACAGCTTTAATCTTGGCTTCATTCAACTCAAGGTTATAAATAAGATTGTTGCTAAATACGGCAAACGCGCTCTTATCAATCACCCCGTAGCCTTTGTTATCCCACGAGCTTTTATTCAGCATAATATTGTTGCGCACCATGGCCCAATAGCTGTAATCACCTTCAAAGCGCGCGCCAGCAATAGCGTTAGCACTTTTGTTGACGATTAGATTTTCAAAAATCAATGTTCGCCCGGCGGGAGCGGCATAGACACCGCCCATTTTTATCCCGGCCCAGGCACTTCCCCGTTCATCGCCCAGATTATGGATATGGTTATTAAAAATATAACTGGGCCCAAGCTGGTTGGGTATGGCACTGACACCGCAGTAGCCCTGTTCGACTTCATTGTTGTAAAACAACACATTACTCTGCCCGCCATCCAGTTCCACCACATCATCGTTAGCGTAAGCCAGATAGTTGTCATAAATGGCCGAATCACGTACAAACCCGCCCCACATTCTGGGATTAGAATCCCCTTCGATCACATCATTAAATCGATGATCCCGGCTACCAAAAAAACGGTTATGACGTATAACGACCTGCCCCTTGAATTCAGGATCAGGATGATTGGCCCAGGCCAGATAAGCATTGGGGCCCATTGGATGACCATTGCCCCAATTATTCGCTTTGGCGCGCGGTGAATGTACTGTGCAATTTTCTACCACCACCACCCCGGTGCGCATCAAGGCAAAAGCAGAATCATAATTTATCGGTGACTTGTCTTGCTCGCTTTCATAAAATTTGCCGTTTTTTTCCACGTTGGGCGCCCGGCCCCATCCGGAAATATCACAACCGTTGAACCATAGATGATGAGCTTTATAGCTGTTAATGGCATTTTTTCGTCCCCCCACAACAGTAATGTTCTCAAACAGGATATAGCTGTTGTTACCAATCTTTATTGCCGAGTTATCACCTTCTCCGGCAATGATCGGAGTATCTTTATCCCCCACAATTTTTGCCCAGCCTTGCTCGGTGCCCTGAATTTTCAGCGCTTCCAGATCCAGCCTGCCGCCAGTGTAAATGTCGGATAATCGATACACCTTTTGCGGATCAACAGGCGGTGAATTAGCGCGGGTGGTAAATTGTTCAACTTGTTGGTCAAGTAGTTGCTGGCCTTTGAAACGGGTGATTTCAACCTCATAACGGGTATCGGGTTGCAGATGAACTATGCTGCCGGATAATGCACTGCGCACCGGATCCCACTGCAACGGCAAGCCGACTTGCCAGGTGGTAGACCCCAGCTCACGAAAACGAATATCGGCATGATGATCAAGTTGTTGATTAAACAATGTAATACTGGATGAATGAAATAGCGGCTGTATCTTAATAGCATCAGCGCTACGAATACTGGCTAAAAAGCGCCACCCCTGATCAAGACCGGCGCGCTCGGCGACAGCCATAACCAGGGATGACGAAAAGTGCTCGTCTTTTTCGAGCATGTGGAGCAATTGATAACTTTCAATCGGATAAAGCAGCAACGCTGCCAGAATAGTGTCTTGACTCGCCTCAGCAGATGGTTGCGCCTTGGCTCGTATTAGCTCAATAAGGGGAGTGTGTTGCTGCAAACCAAGCAATAAATAGCGCACCTGTTCAGGATATTCGAGCAACTCGATTGCAGATTGATCCGGTAGCTCGCCATCACGCTGGGTGTCGTTGATTACCGCCACAACATCCGCAGATTCATTAACATCCTGCCCCGCAATTTTGGCCAATAAAATATCACCCGGTTGCGGTCTTAATGCGTTTAATTCAATTGAGTAGGCAGAGGGCCCTTGCTGCGCACCAGCCTTGGCAAAGGCTGCAGCACTTGCCAACATTCCTGTCGCCAATATCACCAATATAAATGTTGTGCTCCGCAATCCCATTTGTGCCCTTTGATTTTTGCTTTTACCCGAATGGATAACTTAGATATAAGCAAACCTTGAGCCAGGTGGGGACGTTGATAGGCTAGCAAGACTGTAACAGGATCTGATTTACCACTATTTTTAAAAATAGTCATCGTATTGGAGACTGAAACGACGATAAATTTTGCATATTTAATCGCCAGCGATTACTCTCTGGATAATCCTGATGAAAACATTTACATTTGTTTAAAAACAGCAACTTATCATTTTCATGGCAAACCAGAGAGTACCGAAAAATTTAGTTATCGACTTTAGCCGTTCAACCTCGATGCAGTTGTTTGAATACCTGCGTGACGAGATAGTGGCGATGAGCTTTTTGCCCGGCGAAAAAATTTCCGAAAACAGTTTGTCGGAGCGCTTTGGTGTTAGTCGCACTCCGGTACGTGAGGCCATTGCCAAACTGGTCACTTTGGGCTTTGTCGAGGTGCGCCCACAGCGTGGTACTTTTGTTTCCAAACTCAGCCTGACGCAAATACTCGAAGCGCGGTTTATCCGTGAAGCGCTGGAAGTGGCCATAACCGAGCATGTGGCCGGTCATGCAACCCAGGAATTGATTGACGAATGTGAAGCCATAATTACCCGTCAACAAGCCGCTGCATCACAACAAGATGCGCTGCTGTTTCAGCACCTTGATGATGAGTTTCACCAGAAGTTGGCCGACTTTACCCATTTTGAACGGGCCACCAATCTGATCCAGTCGGAAAAGGCCCATATGGACAGAGTCAGGAATTTGAGTTTGCAAGAGCTAGGCGGACAATACCAGCGCGTATTGTCTCAACATTGTGCCATTCTGGACGGGATCAAGGCCGCTAAGCCGGAACTCAGTCGTGAAGCTATGCGTGTTCATACCCGGGAAATTTTGAATATTTTAGGTACAGTGCAATCAATGCACCCTGATTATTTTGAAGAACATGCTGCCGACGAAAAAGTCATCCTGGATCTGAAAATACACCGTACAGATTAGAGACCGTTTCGGTTTAGCCCTATCGGCGTCCGGGTTCCTCTCCCAGTGTTTACCCGGCTCGCCTTGTTGTTTGGTAAATTTATCTGCCGAAAAGGTTGTATTGATTTTTAGACTCCCCTACCATGCAACCGAACTTGTCGGAGTGCCCAGTTATTTTTTAACGGGCTGAGATCGCTTTATGCGGGATCCGTAGAACCTGATTAGATTAACATCTGCGAAGGAAACAAGGTAAGCCACATCAACCTACCTGAGATCTACACTCCGTCTTTTGCATTGCCAACCACCGCGTTGGTACAACAACACAAAAGGCAGAACCATGACAACATTATCTCGTCGCGAACGACGTAACCAGGCACAAGCATTTTTAAGCAACGGCGCCAGTCAACATTTTCCGCATTCGCAAAAAGTGTATGTAGAAGGAAAACTCCATCCAATTAAAGTGGGCATGCGTGAAATTAGTCTGTCCGATTCTTTGGTCGGCGGCGATGAAAACAATCCGGTTTATAAACCGAATGCACCGGTTAGGGTATATGATACCTCCGGCCCCTATACCGACCAACACACCAAAATAGATGTTCATACCGGCCTAAATAAATTACGCGCGGACTGGATCACCGCTCGCGCGGATAGCGAAGAATTAACCACCGCCAGCTCGGGTTACAGCCAACAACGATTAGCCGATGAAGGACTGGATCATATCCGTTTTGAAAACCTGCCCAAAGTGCGCCGCGCCAAGGCCGGTAAAAACGTAACCCAAATGCATTATGCACGACAGGGGATCATTACGCCGGAAATGGAATACATTGCCATCCGTGAAAATCTGCAACGTCAGGCGCAAAAAGATGACATGCTGAATCGGCAGCATCCGGGACACAGTTTTGGCGCCAGCATTCCGGCCGAGATTACCCCGGAGTTTGTTCGACAAGAAGTGGCCAGTGGCCGTGCCATTATTCCCTGCAACATAAACCACCCGGAAACCGAGCCGATGATTATCGGACGAAACTTTATGATTAAGGTCAACGCCAATATTGGCAATTCGGCAGTCTCCTCTTCAATAGAAGAAGAAGTGGAAAAATTGGTGTGGTCGACCAAATGGGGAGCCGATACCGTGATGGATTTATCCACCGGGCGCTACATTCATGAAACCCGTGAATGGATCATCCGCAACTCACCGGTGCCTATTGGTACCGTGCCTATTTATCAGGCACTGGAAAAAGTGAACGGCATAGCCGAGGATCTGACCTGGGAGATTTTCCGTGACACTCTGATCGAACAAGCAGAACAAGGTGTGGATTACTTCACCATCCATGCTGGAGTACTGTTGCGCTATGTGCCGATGACCGCCAAACGGGTCACCGGTATCGTTTCTCGTGGCGGCTCGATTATGGCCAAATGGTGTTTGTCGCATCATCAGGAAAATTTTCTCTACACTCACTTTGAAGACATCTGTGAAATCTGCAAAACCTATAATGTAGCATTTTCGCTCGGTGACGGTCTGCGTCCCGGCTCGATTGCCGATGCCAATGACGAGGCCCAGTTTAGTGAACTGGAAACCCTGGGTGAACTGACCCAAATCGCCTGGAAACATGACGTGCAGGTCATGATTGAAGGCCCAGGTCATGTACCCTTGCATATGATTAAAGAAAACATGGAGCAACAGTTAAAGCTGTGTGATGAGGCGCCCTTTTATACGCTGGGGCCACTCACTACCGATATTGCCCCGGGTTACGACCATATTACCTCGGGTATTGGTGCCGCCAATATTGGCTGGTATGGCTGCGCCATGCTGTGTTATGTCACTCCCAAGGAACACTTGGGTCTACCCAATAAAGAAGATGTCAAAGAAGGCTTGATTACCTATAAAATTGCCGCCCATGCCGGTGATTTGGCCAAAGGCCACCCCGGTGCGCAAATTCGTGACAACGCCTTGTCCAAAGCACGTTTTGAATTCCGTTGGGTAGATCAGTTTAACCTGGGGCTGGATCCGGATCGTGCCCGCGAGTATCACGATGAAACACTGCCCAAGGAATCCGGCAAAGTGGCGCACTTCTGCTCGATGTGCGGCCCCAAGTTCTGCTCGATGAAAATCACTCAGGATGTACGTGACTATGCCAAAAGTCTGGAAACAGGTTCCGACGACAACATTGAAATCACACTGCTCGATACATCGACCAGCTCAGCACAACAACAGGGCATGCAGCAAATGTCGGAACAGTTTAAAGCCAGCGGCTCTGAACTTTACCACCTACCCAAGTAAGCTGCTGTATGTCACATATTGCCATATTAGGTGCGGGCTTAATCGGCCGGTTGCTGGCATTATTGCTGGCTAAAGTCGACTGCCCGTCAACAACAGTCAAGGTGTCGCTGTTTGAGCGCCAGGACATAAATACCCCGAATACCACCGGCCGCGTCGCGGCGGCCATGGTGGCACCACTGGCCGAATCGGTGAATGCCAGCAGTCATATTGTTGAAATGGGCCAGCAATCCTTGCTGCTTTGGCCACAACTGCTGAGATACTTGCAGTTAACAACCACATTGCAGCAAACCGGAACCCTGGTACTGGCACATCGCCAGGATCACAACGAGATGCGCCATTTTCAACAACGGCTAAAATGCACTGACCGCACACAATGCCAAACATTAACCCCTGCCCAACTCCATCATCTGGAACCCGAGCTGGATGGTCACTTTAATCAGGCATTATGGCTCAGTGACGAGGCGCATATTGATAATCAGCAACTTTATGATGAAACCGCAACAGCGCTAAAATCCTCACCTATTAACCTGTTTGAACAACACCAGGCTGAACTGGTCGACGATGACCTGGTTGTCAATCAACAGGCAATTACTTGTGATTGGGTAATTGATTGCAGAGGAATGGGCGCTAAACAAGCGTGGCTCGACCCGGACAACGCACTGCGCGGAGTTAGGGGCGAAGTGATCAGGGTATATGCACCGGAAGTCAATTTGCAGCGCCCTGTTCGACTGATGCATCCACGCTACGCGCTTTATATTGTGCCGAAAGCTCACCACCAGTTTGTGATCGGCGCGACCGAGATTGAATCGGAGGGCAACAAAGCGCCCAGCATTCGCTCTACACTGGAATTACTCAGCGCAGCATACAGTATTCACAAAGGGTTTGCCGAAGCCGAAATTGTCAGTGTTCAGGCCGCATTACGCCCGACGTTACGGGATAACCAGCCGGCCATCGTCTGTCGACATAATATTATTCAGGTCAACGGGCTTTACCGACATGGTTATCTGCTGGCGCCCTATGTCCTGCAACACATTATGCTGCTGTTACATCAGGCAGGCTTGCCCTGCCGGTCATTTTGCTCGCATCCCGCGTCGGTTCATTCTACTTTGGTAACATATTTATGACGTTCAATATTAACGGTGACATTTTTACTGTCGCCGATATTCAAACACCCCTGACCTTAACTGGTTTACTTCAGCGGTATAATCCGCAATCACCTTATGCCGTTGCTATTAATGGTGAATTCGTCAGTCAGTCTGATTACCCCAAGATTATGGTTAACAGCCAGGACCTGATCGATGTTGTTTCACCGATTTTTGGCGGTTAAGGATAATTCTAATGTCTGACTTACTGACTATCTACGACCACACATTTTCCAGCCGTTTGCTGGTTGGCAGCGCGCTTTATCCTTCAATGCAGATTATGAAAAACGCCATTCAGGCCAGTGGCAGCAATATCGTCACGCTGTCGTTGCGTCGCCAGTCGCCGGAGAAAAATGGTGGGCAGGTCTTCTGGCAACATATTCAGAGCCTGGGTTTGACACTGCTACCCAATACCGCGGGCTGCCATTCGGTAAAAGAGGTCGTTAATTTGGCCAATATGTCGCGCGAACTCTTTCAGACCAACTGGATAAAGCTGGAGTTAATCGGTGATGACTACAACCTGCAACCCGATCCCGTTGAATTGCTCAAGGCGACCCAAATTTTGCTACAGGACGGTTTTAAGGTGTTGCCCTATTGCACCGATGATCTGGTGATCTGCCAGCGACTGGCTGATTTAGGCTGCCAGGTGATAATGCCGTGGGGAGCGCCTATCGGCACCGGCCGGGGTTTACTTAACCCTTATGCGCTGGAAAGTATTCGTCACCGTCTGCCCGATATCACGTTAATTATCGATGCCGGAATCGGTTTACCCAGCCATGCCACTCAGGCACTGGAACTGGGTTATGACGCCATATTGATAAACTCGGCGATTGCCCAGGCAACCGATCCTGTCAGTATGGCCACCGCGTTTAATTATGCAGTAAAAGCGGGGCGGGCTGGCTATCTGGCCCAGCCGATGCCAGCCAAACAAACCGCCCGGCCAAGCACGCCAACCCTGGGTATGCCCTTTTGGCATCATGACAAGCAAGGTGGATAAGATGCATACCGATTCCCCCCTGTGGGTTATTGCTGGCTCAGATTGCAGCGCCGGTGCTGGAATTCAGGCCGATATTAAAACCTTTCATTCATTGGGTGTTGATTGTCGCTCGGTGATAACGGCGGTTACTGCGCAAAATAGTTATGGTGTGCAACAAATTAATGCCGTAAGTGACAGTGCATTGATAGGGCAACTACAGGCACTTGAAGCCGATGGACGAGCCAGAATAATCAAAATAGGTCTGCTGGCGAATAGCCGACAGGTCGAACAGGTAGCGCAACGACTTGCGCAGTATAAAAACCAGTGGCAAGTACCGCCGCAAGTCATCTACGATCCTGTGGCTATTGCTTCCAGTGGTGGCGCGCTGACTGAAGACGATATTCTGCCAGCGATACGCGATAAACTGTTGCCCTGGGTAGATATTCTGACGCCCAATATCATGGAAGCAGAGATTCTCACTGAAATCAAAATCACCTCCTGGCACGATCTGCAAGTCGCCGCACAAGATATTGTCGGTCGCGGTTGTCATGCCGTGATTATCAAAGGCGGTCATCTGGATTTTATCAATCAGCGCCAACCCCAGCATTGTGTTGATTATTGTTTCGACGGTCAGCAACACTATTGGCTGGCAAGTCCGAAAATGCTCAGCCGTCAAACTCACGGTAGCGGTTGTACCTATGCATCGGCATTGGCCGCCTTGTTGGCACAAGATTATTTGTTACGCGATGCTGCAACCATTGCCAAAGCCTACGTCAATCAGGGCATTGCTGTGGCAGAACAGGCACAACCCGACAACCGGGCGCTCTGCCAAGGTGGCTGGCCATGCAACCCGGAGCATTATCCACGAGTATTGGTTGCAGACTCTGAACTAGCCCATGACTTAGACTGGAAAACCACCGATAACCTTTGTTCGGCTTACCGGTTTGACTGCGATTTTGCACCATTGCTGCCGGATTCTGTCGGCCTTTATCCTGTCGTCGATTCACTGGCGTGGCTGCAACGCTTGCTTAAAATGGGAGTAACCACCATACAATATCGGCAAAAGCAGCTTCAAGGTGATGCGCTTTGTGACGCGATTGAACAAGCGGTTGCTTTGGGTAACCAATATAACGCGCGGGTATTTATTAATGACTACTGGCAACTGGCTATCCAGCATCGGGCTTATGGAGTGCATTTGGGTCAGGAAGATATACACAGCGCCGATCTGCAACACATTAAACGGGCTGGTTTGCGACTAGGCATTAGCACTCACGGTCATTATGAATACTTGAAAATGTTGGAGTATCGTCCCTCCTATCTGGCGATAGGAGCCATATTTCCGACCGTCACCAAGGATATGAGCGGGCAAATACAAGGTATCAAAACTCTGGCCAATATTATGCAGCTGAACTCCGCTATCCCGACTGTCGCCATAGGGGGAATTACGCTGCAGCGGGCTGAAGCGGTATTGAATACGGGTGTCAGTGGTATCGCAGTGGTGACGGCCATCACCAGAGCCAACAATCCTGAATCGGCCGTCGCGCAATTTCAGCACATATTTCAACAAAGGGCGGCGATATGAGTCTTTTATCTGACAAGGAATTTATCCGCTATAACCGCCAGATCATGCTC
Source organism: Neptunicella plasticusilytica (assembly GCF_047922965.1). Classification (GTDB taxonomy): domain Bacteria; phylum Pseudomonadota; class Gammaproteobacteria; order Enterobacterales; family Alteromonadaceae; genus Neptunicella; species Neptunicella plasticusilytica. The sequence continues at coordinate 1,063,514 of NZ_CP150481.1, read as the reverse complement.
GAACAGATTGGCGAACCGGGCCAAGTTAAATTTAAGCGGGCACATGTGATGATTGTGGGTATGGGCGGTTTAGGTTGTCCCGCGGCACTTTATCTGGCAGCCTCTGGTATCGGCAGCCTGACCTTGATTGACCATGACGTAATTGAATTAAGTAATTTACAGCGACAAATATTGTATAGCCAACAAGACATTGGCCGCGCCAAAGTCGAAGTTGCACAACAGGCACTAACAGCAATAAATCCGATGATAGAGGTTGAGACGATCAACGATAGTCTGTTCAATCTTGTCCCTGATGCCCTTCAAGGACTGGATATGGTACTGGATTGCACCGATAACCCTGAAGCCAGACGTTTTATCAATCAATTTTGCTATACCCGTCAATTAAAACTGGTGTCTGCATCGGCTATTCAAGGTCAAGGGCAACTGATTAGTTTCGACTTTGCCCGACCGGACTCGCCTTGCTACCAATGTTTGTTTCCTGTTGATGCCAAGCAGAAAATCAACTGTGCCAGCTCGGGTGTTATCAGTCCCCTATTGGGGGTAATGGGAAGCTTGCAGGCAAGCAGCGCATTACAACTACTATTAGGTGATCGAACAAGCCTGAATAGATTGATCACAGTGAACAGTCTGTCTATGCAATTCAAGCGATTCAATTTACCTAAGGACCCAAACTGCCAATGTTGCTCAACCATTGTCGCCCCACCTGAATAAAAAAAGCCCCGATAAATCGGGGCTCGACAATGCCATGTTATGTGAGACTAAAACTTGCCGCTGATCCCAACATTATAGGTTGCCCCCGGGAAGTAGGCGCGGAATGTCTGGCTATCATCTTCCAGATAAGTCGAGATAGGTTCATTGGTCAGATTATAGGCGTCAAAGCTAACTGTTAAGTCGTAATCTGTTGCCACTGGCAATAAATAACTGGCCGAAACATCAACCTGGCTTCTATCACGTGAAAACAGAGGTGTTCCCCAGATATCGCCACTATCCGCTCCATCCTGGTGATAGTAGGTAATGCGTGTCTGGAAAGCATCATTCTCATAGTACACCGTCAAGTTATGGGAATCGGAAATCCCGGTAATTTGGGTGCCTTCGTCCGCATCCTGACTGATCTTATTCGCACTGGCATTAAAACCCAGACCTGACACGATGAAATCAAGCGGCTGTACCCAAATTGCTTCGATACCGGTCAGTTTTACCATGCCTTTAATGTTTACCGCAGCACTCACGTTGGTAATACACTGATCGGAGTTGATTCCACCGCAGTTAGCTAACTGCTCTTCCTGGATGGAGCTTAAATCGGTGATATCCACGCCCCAGTCAACCAGGTCGGCAAATTGTACCAAGGTGCTTTCAGTGCGGGTAAAGCCGACGATATCTTTTTGATAGAAATTTAAGCCCACATAGCCCAAATCACTGAAGTAGTATTCTCCACCAAAATCGAAGTTAGTCGCTTCAAAGGGTGCCAATGCAGGGTTACCGGTATCAATAGTTTCAATCCCGGCTGAGGTCCAGTTAGTGTTGGGATACATTTTGGACGGATTAGCACGAGTTAAGCTGCGCGAAGCGCTGGCTCTGAGTTTTACATCATCAGTGACGTCATACACTGCGCTGAAAGAAGGTAATAAACGGCTATAGTCAGTACTCGCTTCACCATTTAAGGTGGATATATCCTGCTTAGTGTCTACATAACGCAAACCACTGTTGGTGCGCAGTGGACGACCCGCGACTTCAGTTTCGGTATTAATTTCAAAATAAACCGCCGTGACTTTTTCGACAATATTCCCGACACTGCCACCAAACTGGTTTCCGGTACTGGGTTCTGGTTCAAAACCGGCGTAGTTGATATCGTTTTTAAACTTGTTCCAGTCGAGGCCCACAATGCCATTTAAGCCCTGATAACCATCGATATTTTTACCCAAATCCGTCACTTTGGCATCGACTAAATACTGACCAAAGTTGTCGGCGATATTGGGCTGGTTAGCCAAGATGTAATCACCATAACCGGAACCACTATAACCCTGTGAGTTAGATTCCATTTTATCCGCAGCAAAACCGAACAAAATACCGTTACGAGTAGGATCTTCACCCCAGGCAAAATCAGCGTGGAAACCAGTGGTTTTATTTTGGCGAGAACCGCGGGCAAAACGTAAATCCATGGATTGCACATCACCTTCAGCACCTGGCCCTGCTACCAAACTCCAGTCATTTGAGGCTGTGCTTAAATCTCCGCTAAAGCCCATAGTGGGTACAATGCTGCCATTATCATAGGCAAAATTAACCGTCCCTTGAGGGCCAAAATACAACACATAAGGTTCGTCACGATCAAAATCGGACTCGGTACGACTGGCAGAAATATCCACCTTGAAGTCATCCGATACGTACCAGCTGAAGCTGGGCATAATGCTCAGAAAAGACAACTCTTCATCATACTGGCGTGTACCAACCCAAGGACGCGCGCCATAGAATGTACCGCTGACAATACGCTCACCGTCACCACGATCTACGGTTTGAATATTTTCCGGTAACCAGGCCAAATCATATTGCAAATAGTTGTTACGATAAATCAGCATCGCTTCGGTACGTTCGGCTTTGTAATCCGAATCCGCTTTAATCACATCCAGCGCCAAGTTCATGTCTTCGTTCGGTTTGTATTCAAAGGAAACTAGCGCCGAAACCGAATCCTTGGTGCCGCCCATGGTCATCATACGGGCAATACGTGGCATGCCCATATTATCCAGTTGGTCATCGCTTAACCCTGAGACCTGATTAATATCCAGCATATCACCGGCATTCACACCGGAATGCGAAGCTGCATAATCGGCTGACGCGATATTGGTGTACTGGAAATTGTTCCAGCCAGTGCTGCCTGCCACACAACCAGCTGTGCCTTCGCTCCATTCCGCTACACAACCGTTCTGGAAGTTGGCATCCTGTTCAAACCCATCCACACGGGTTTTGGCTCTTTTACCCACAATAGTAAAAAGTGCACCGAACTTGTCAGTCGAATAGCTGTAGGTAAAGGCCGCTTTAGGACTCACATCGCCCTGGGTTTCTTTGTAAGCGCCATCAAGCGAGAAACGAACATGCTGTCCTTCACCCATTTCTGAAGCACGAGCGGTACGCATATTCACATAACCGGAAACTCCACCTTCAATCTGATTAGCGGTGGCGGTTTTAGCAACCGACAGGCTACTAAACAGTTCAGTGGGGAACAAATCCAGATCCACTTGGCGATCACTGTTACCAGCATCCAGGCTACCCGTTGACGCTACCGACATGGAGTTACCGTTTAATACAATTTTGGTAAAGCCAGGACCTAAACCCCGTACCGAAATTTGTTGCCCTTCACCGCTGACTTCACGATTGATTTTTACCCCGGGGATACGTGCTAGCGATTCAGCCAAATTTAGGCTTGGCATCTTACCGATATCATCGGCAAAGACTTCATCGCTGAAACCGTTGGAATCGCGCTTGGCGTTGGTGGAGTTTAGCAGGCTACCACGATAGCCCTTTACTTCGATTACCTCTTCAGGATCATTATTTTCGCCAGCATTTGGCGCATCCTGAGCCGCTGCACTTGCAGCCACAATACTCAATAACAGAAAGGATTTTTTGCTTAGCTTGAAAGGAACTGAATTCTTCATCATTCACCTATTGGTTATTAATAGTGTCATTTTGAGCTTTACAACTTGCACGTAAGGGAAAGCAGCTAAATCCATAAGATTTGCTGCGGCAATGAAACTTGTATACAAGTATTCCTCGGAAGATATCCGATTGAATTAGAAAGATCTATTCGTATGTAATCCGTTTGTTATTTTTGCGTTTACGTTAATTAACAATGCCTACATAGCGCTGACAAAATAACCTTTTTGATCACTTTGATTTGTGTTTAATTGACTGATTTATGCCGCGTTGGGGTTATTTACGTATATAATGCCGGCATTATTTCTTTTGCTTGTGATTAACATGTTTTCCGAATTGGAATTAGACGACGAATTGTGCCAGGCAGTGGCCGAAATGGGCTTTACTACGCCCACCAGTATTCAGCAATTGGTTATTCCCGCCGCCATGGAAACCAAAGACATTTTGGCCTCAGCGCCCACTGGTACCGGTAAAACGGCGGCATTTTTGTTGCCTGCTTGTCAGTTTTTGCTGGATTTTCCACGCCGCGATCCGGGCTCCACACGGGTACTTATTTTGGAACCGACCCGCGAGCTGGCTTTGCAGGTTTACGAGCAAGCCTTGGCCATTGCCAAACACACCCAACTTAAATGTGGCGTTATTACCGGCGGGATCAATTACGGTACCGACCGTGATTTACTGGAAAGTAACCTGGATATTCTGGTGGCCACCCCTGGACGCTTGTTTGAGCATATCGAAACCGAAAGCTTTGATTGCCGTGATATTGAAGTGTTTATTCTGGATGAAGCCGATCGCATGTTGGATATGGGTTTTTCTACCGTGGTGAATCAAATCTCGGCCGAAGCGCGCTGGCGTAAACAAAGTATGTTGTTTTCCGCCACACTGGAAGGCGGCGGCGTTGCCCGTTTTGCCAAAGAAATACTCAACGATCCGGTAACATTAGAAGCCGAGCCGAGCCGTAAAGAACATGCCAAAATCCATCAATGGGCGCATTTAGCCGATAACTGGAAGCACAAGTACAACTTGCTGGTGAGCATCTTAAAAAATCAGGCCGACACCGCCATTGTGTTTGTCAAAACCCGTGAAAGCTTGATGGCTCTCAAAGACAACCTGCAAAGTAGCGGCATTGAAAACTGCTATTTGCAGGGTGAAATGCCTCAGGATAAACGCAACTTGGCATTGGCGCGTTTTAAAGCCGGTGAGGTCAAAGTATTAATCGCTACCGATGTCGCTGCTCGTGGTATTGATGTACCTAATGTTAGCCACGTAATTAACTTTGATATGCCGTATAAAGCCGATGTTTACGTGCATCGTATTGGCCGTACTGGCCGTGCCGGTAAAAAAGGCACCGCCATTTCCTTGGTCGAAGCCCATGATATTGAGTTGTTGCGTAAAATTGAACGTTATACCGAGCAAAATTTAAAACGCCGGATTATTGAAGACTTACGCCCGCAAAACAAAGAGCCGCGTCCACCTAAAATTAAAAAGAAACCTAAAACCGCCAAAGCGAAAAAAACCAAGCTAAAGAAAAAAGGCGCTCGCCCGGCGACTCCCAATAAAGAGCCTAAAGTGCGTCATCGTGATAGCAAAAATAAAGGCAAGCGCAGCAGCGAATAAAATTATTGCTTAATCTGGGAATGGAAAGATCAGAACTTATATCTGATCTTGCGCCACAACCTGATTGCGGCCATTGCGCTTGGCCAAATACAGGCGATTGTCGGCTTTGGCAAGCAACTCATTCAGCTCCATGCCATCATCACCAAAAATAGCGATACCAGCACTGAAGTTGATGAGTATTTCTGTTTGCTCTGTCAGGAGCGGGGTTTGCATCAGTTGCTGACGTAGTGAATCGACTTGCTGATAGCTTTCACGCAAACTGGCGCCTACCATCAATAAGGCAAACTCTTCTCCGCCAAAACGCGCCAGAATATCGGTCTGACGGACTCGTGCTTTAAGGAAGTCAGCCACATGACATAAAGCCAAGTCCCCCACATGATGACCGTATTGATCATTAATATTTTTAAAATAGTCCAGATCAATTAATACCATCACTAAAGGCGACTGGTGCCGCTTGGCATAAGCACTCAAATGCTGAAAGGCTTCAGTTAGCTTCATTCGATTGGCCAAACCGGTCAGCCTGTCGGTACCGGCCAGTTCAATCAGTCGCTCTTCATTTTGTTCCCGGTTACGCTCATAGATATGGGCAAAGGTCATCATCAAGCAGGAGCTAAGGATCACATTCAGCGAGGTAGCGATATTCAGACCAATATCCTTATCCATAAATCGCCAATGAAACACCGAAATACCAATAACAATAAAAAAAGCAGAACACCAAAATCCATGTTTGCGTCCCATCAGCAAATAAGAAATCACCGGAATGGTGAGTATCCAGGCAAAGATCGCCTCGGACGCATTAGGCCGGGCCAAGGCATACATCATAATGGTAAAAAAAGGTAGCAGATAAACCAGTATCCATTTATGCAAATTGGCTGTGGTAGGCACGATACGTAACAAAACAAGCGAGAAAAGTCCGTAACTTATTTCCAGTATCGCTAAGGGCATCAGACCCCGATAAAAATTAATCACCGAAAAAACACAACCACCGAAAAAAGTGATCAGTAGCAACAAACGCATCACATCGCGACGGTGCTGCAAATTCTGTGTGAGTTGCCCTTTCATACCACTCTCTTACTACTGTCATGATGATGTTTCATCAGTGACAAATGAGGTTTATCCTTCGGGATTGCATATCGAAATAGAAACTGGCCATATAATAGCCGGTTATTGCCGGTACAATTTATCCATTAATGCATAACTATTCAATTCCGTTTGGCCGTTTTTTCGCACAAATAAACGTTTTATACATCTTATACATCCGTCTCCATCTTTTTACTGACTCAAGGAGCTGAATAGCAAATTGGCGCTCCAGATTCGAAGCAATAAAGATAAAACGGCTACAACAAGTCTGATCACAATTATTTAGTAAAATGCCAATATACTCGGTAGTATCTCGGCCTACATTATTGTGGTTGTGAAAATTTATTTTAATCAACCCGTTACATCGAAATGGATATACACAAAAAATGAGTACGTCAGAAAGCACTGGCAGTATTGTGGTTGTCAGCACCGGCATGACTTTAGGCGCACACCTTACCCCCCGCTGCCGCAGTTATCTTGAACATGCGGATATTATTTTTGGCAGTAATCCGGCTCTGGTGGAGCAATGGATTAGCGAAATTAATCCCAACTACCATTCTTTGCAAGGCCTATATGCTGCCGGCAAGCATCGTCAAATTACCTATAGGGAAATGGTCGATACCATGCTGGCCGCCGTGCGAGAAGGTAAAAAGGTCGTGGGGGCCTTTTACGGCCATGCCGGGGTATTTGCCTGGGCTCCGCATCGGGTCATCAAGGAAGCGCGTGCTGAAGGCTACGCCGCGCATATGGAAGCAGGCGTATCCGCCGAAGATTGTTTATATGCCGATTTAAATATTGATCCCGGCCGCGTCGGCAGCCAGCATTTTGAAACCAGTCAGTTAATGGTATACCAGCGCCGTATCGACCCCACAGCTTATTTAATCTTATGGCAGGTGGGCATTGCCGGCGATACCACTATTAAGCGCTTTAGTACTGGCGAGGCCTATCGTCAGGTATTGGTGGATATTCTTGGTGAATATTATCCATTGGATCATCAGGTGGCGTTATATGAATGCCCCTTTACCGCCCTGGATGATGTGCGCATAGACTGGCTGGCATTAAAAGACCTGCCTCAGGCCGAAATGTCGCTGATTACTACATTAGTAATCCCGCCCAGCGAAAAAATGGTGAAAAACCAAAAAATATTAGATAGATTGGCTGCACTGGATTTACAAGAACAACAACTTTAAGTATTCAAAGGAAAACAATATGACAGCAATACAACTTTTGGAAAAATTGGGCGCAGACTCAACTTTCAACAAAGCTGATTTATCGCAAAATGATCTCGACTCTCTGATAAAATTAGGTCAAAGTGACGACGAAGTCATTCCTCCATTAACGCATGAATGTCCTGATGATGAGGACGAAGATGAGCGCGATAACTGACAGTTATCGCGATTTAGCGAAATAGATGTATAAATTATTTATACAAGCAGTATTCCTTTTTCTATGCTTTTTCCCGTTTACGGTTATAGCGAACGGCATAAATGATGTCCTGAAACAAGCTGATCATTTAAGAACATCAGCACCAGATGAATCAGCACAACTGCTTGCATCTATTCCGGTCGAGCAGCTTAATGAAAAACAGCAAGCCATTTACTCATTCCTGAAGGCATTTTCGACTTTAATGAAAGGAGAAACTCAGAATGGTATTTCACAAATGGAAGCACTTGCTAATAACACACCATTTAGCGATATTCGTACCAGAGCGCTAAGCTCTTTATTAAATAGCTATTCTGGTCTTCACGAGTGGAATAAGGCCTTTACCACCATTGAATTGTTACGGCATGCAATGGTCAAAATTGATGATATAAACATTAAAGATTATGCGGCTATTGCCACTATTTCTTTTTATACCAACATACAAGAATATTCGAGTGCCCGAAGCCACGCGCAACTTTTAATTGAAACGACTTCAAATGATAGAACAATTTGTTCGGCAATGAATAAGAAGCTATATGCTGACATAAAACTATCTAATAGCAATATTACAGAATACAACTTTAAAGAGGCTATCAGTTTTTGCCAATCTCTTGGTGAAACAGTTTTGGCACAAGCTATAGTTACGAATCTCGCTCAGTACTACATTGACCAGAAACAACCCCAACGCGCCCAGAAAATACTATTGGAGAATATTGATACCGTTAAAAGTTTAAATTTTCAGAGTTTAACTTCATTTTTTATTTCATTACTAATCGAAGCCTATGAAGGCTCTGGCAATCTGGAATCCGCTGCCCCTTATGCTGAAGATATCATTAATAACTACTCTTCAGATGACTTTTACTATTCTCATCTTGTCGCTTTTAAAGTCTTATCCCAACTGAGTGAGAGAAATAAAAACTATCAAGAGTCATTAGTTTTTTTTAAAAAGTTTAAAGCTCTAGAGAAACGTGATTTTGACGACAAAATGGCGCAAAAACTGGCTATTCAAAAAGCCAAAATTGACCGTGACAATCAGTTAAAACTGCTCAATAAAGAAAACAAATTGCTAATGACGCAAACCGAGTTGGTAGCGGAAAGAACTCGTAATACTCAACTCTTATTAACCTGCACGGTGTTATTATTGGGTATTGCGATAATTTGGCTGATTAAGAGCCGTATTACCCATAAAATGTTACGTAAAATTGCCCAAACCGATGAACTGACCGGTATTTGCAACCGCCACTACTTTACCAGTCAGGCCGAGACAAGCCTGAACTACTGCCAGAAAACCCGCCAGGAAGTCAGTTTTATTGTGTTCGATCTGGATCATTTTAAACAAGTTAATGATAACTATGGCCATCAGGTCGGCGACTGGGCTTTGAAGCAAGCCGTTTTGGCCGTACAAAAGATGTGCCGGGCCAATGATATTATTGGTCGACTGGGGGGCGAGGAATTTGCTATTCTATTGCCGGGTTGCGGTACCGACAAAGCCAATCAGCTGGCGGAATCCTGCCGCCAAGCCATTGCCAATATCAGTACCAGTGAAACCGGCCATCAGTTTAAGATCACCGCCAGTTTTGGCATTAGTCATAATGCCCAGGCCGGTTACGATTTAGACAAATTGTTTGCCTGCGCCGATCAAGCCTTGTATCGCAGCAAAGAGTCAGGGCGTAACAAAGTGTATGCTTATCAGGATGAAGTAGCTGTTCCCTCATAACCTCTTGTCGTTCAAAGAGTAGTGGTTTGTTGTTCGCCAGTGAGTTCGACCAACTTGAAACGGGCGCCTTGCTCACCACGCACAAAAACATTACATTCGCCCCACTGCAGCGGAATGTTCCACATTTTATCCCGTTTAACATCAAACTTGTTACGGTGCTTGTCACAGCGGATATCCATATCATCAATTTTGCCATTGATATCAACAAATGAAAAAGCTTTGCGACTCAAAGTGTGACGCCAGTATCCGCGCTGGCCGATAGTAGCACTGACAGCAATCGGATTGTCACTATCAATAAAATCATGAATCTTCTGCGCCGCCTGTTGTACGCTGTTAACCACTTCACTATTCAGTTCCGATTCTGAATTTTGCATCACATCAAAGGTATCCAATGCATCCATCAGCTTGTTTTGTTGTATTTCCAGAATAAACCTTTCTTGCAAACCGGCGGCGTAAATCTTTTTGGGCAAATATTCACCTTTGCTAATTAACGCATTGCTTAGATAATTCAGTTGTTCCTCAGGCTGACCGGTTGCACGGGCATAATTGGATTTAGCTAAGTCAAAAAATGCAGCCTCGTAATAATTCCAGCGCGGAATGTCTTCCAGTTCGTCCAATGTGGCTTGGGCTTGTTCTAGCTTATTTGCAGTTAGATAATCATTAAATCGACGCATTAGTTTTACAAATTTTCTGGTACCGCCTTTGGGGGCATTGTCTAACTTAAAATCCAGTTGTAACTTATTCTCACATTGCTGCACTGGTTTACCATTTTGCATGGCTGGAGCAAATTGCCATTTGGAAACCGCATTAAGTGCAGATTTTTCAAATCCTTCTATACCCGACGAATCAATAATAAAAGGATCAATAACCTGTCCCTGCTCATCAATCACATAGCTCAGCTGTACCCAACCTTCCTGGCCTTTACGCGCCTGGCTTCTCGGATATTGAGGAGTAACTCGTTCCTTTATTTGAGCGGATTGATCGGCATCTTGGGCAAAAGCAGCGGGAACACCTAAGAGGACTAACTGAATCGCGGCAGCGAGAGTCTTGACAGAAATTGTTGTTGATCGATCAAAGCACATATTCAATTCCTTTTGTTTTTAAGCTCACTTACTATTAAAACACAAAAGTCCCCCCCTACAGGAAATAAAAAGATGAAAAACTGTTTTTTGGCTTGCCTGATATTATTGAGTGGAATCTGTCAGGCGCAAGACGCCGACTGGCGTATTCCCCAGCAGAACAATCTGGTGTACCTACAACTCGACACCGGCACCGTGGTGATCGAACTGGCACCTTTTATGGCTCCCAATCATGTTAAACAGTTCCAAGCATTGGTGCGCGAAGGTTTTTATGACGGGCTGGATTTTTACCGGGTGATTGACGGTTTTGTGGCGCAGGCGGGAGATATCAGCGAACAGAAACCAAGTGACAATAAGGCTCCGTTACAAGCCGAATTTACTCGACCACTATCAAAAGATGACAGTTTCCGTCTGGTACAGTCACCGGAGTTTTTAGCTGCTGAGACGGGTATTTTGCATGGTTTTGCCGCCGGTCGGGATCCTAAGGATAAGGTCGAATGGCTATTGCATTGTTATGGCGTTGTGGCGATGGCACGCAGCAACGAGATTAACACTGGTACGACTGATTTTTACATTAATATTGGTCAGGCGCCGCGCCATCTGGATCGCAATATGAGCGTATTTGGCCGGGTGATTTACGGTATGCAACATATACAGGCGGTTAAACGGGGTGATCCGAATAACGGCGGCGTAATTGATGATCCGGCCAAGCGCAGCAAGATTTTATCTGCCCATATAGGCAGTGATTTAGGCGCATCTGAACAACTTAATTTGCATATCCAGAATGAATTTGGCGACACCTACGCCAATAAACTGGCCAGTTCCCGCAGTCTGGATAATCCGTTCTTTTACTACAAAGGTACCGGCAATATTGACGTCTGTTATCGTGGTGTGGCTAGCGAACTTATTCCTGCGGAAAAAGCCACTGAACAGGATTAAGAGCGCTTAATCCGCACCACATTCATCACCTCAAAGTCCATCCCTGCCACCTGCTCGGTGGCAGGATAATAAGAGAGGTTCACTCTGGCACCTTTAAGGTTCTGGTATTGCTGTTTGCGTTTAAACTTAAATGGCACTTCGCAGTTTTCAATCATTAGTGTATTTAAATACCAGTCATCTATTTCGCGCTCCACATGCGAAATCACTTTGGCGTTGTCGGTTTGAGTCAATTGCTGGTGTATAGCGAGTAGTTTATCTTTGTCGGTTAGCATATTGTCTGCATATGTTGCGATTGGAACCGTTAGAATAACAAATTTTTATTCAGATAGTGGCCGGTTAGGGTTATTCCGGACGCTGAAGTTGGCATTGCCAGCAGATATCAAAACTGGCGGTATTAGCTTCACCACATTCGGGACAAAGCCAGTCACTCTGGCCTTCTCCCTGTTGTTGCATGGAATTGACAATATTTTGTGCCTGAGGCAGCCATTCATCATCAGTAACCCAGACTTCTGGCCAGCAATCAAGCGGCGATAAATCTCCGGCCGCTCCAATAGCAAATTCATTCTTGATACAACAGGGAACACCTTTTTGTTCCAGTAACTCTTTAAGGTGCCAAACCATAAAACGGTCTTCACTGCTAAATAATTTGTGCATAACAGTCTTCCGGTTAGTCTATATCGATAGAAACGCCGCTCAGCGAACCCATACTGGTGCCTTCTCCGGTATCCAGTTTAATCATCAAGCGCAAATCATTGGGTGAATCAGCGCAGTGCAGCGCATCATCCAGGCTGACCAAGTCCCGTTTGTACAGATCATATAAGGCCATATCAAAGGTTTGCATGCCCTGCTCTTTACCTTTTTGCATGGCTTCTTTTAAACCGCCAATTTCATTACGCTGAATCAAATCCCTTACAAATGGCGAGTTGAGTAATACTTCGATGGCGGCCACCCGGCCTTTGCCGTCCTTGGTAGGCACCAATTGCTGAGCGACGATGGCGCGCATATTCAGGCTTAAATCAAAACGCAGCTTGTCGTGTTGATCTTTGGGTGCCAGATGCATAATTCGCTCAATGGCCTGATTGGCATTGTTGGCGTGCAGAGTGGCCACACATAAATGACCGGTATCGGCAAAAGACATGGCGTATTCCATGATTTCCATCGAACGAATTTCCCCAATCAGGATCACATCGGGCGCCTGGCGCAACGAGCTTTTCAGTGCATCGTCGAACGACTGGGTATCAATCCCTACTTCACGCTGAGTCACCACACAGTTAGCATGTTCATGGACAAATTCGATCGGATCTTCAATGGTCAGAATATGGCCGCGAGAATTCTGGTTACGATGGCCCATCAATGCAGCCAGAGAGGTGGATTTACCGGTGCCGGTGGCCCCCACAAATAACACCAGACCGCGTTTAGCCATAATGATATCTTTAAGAATATCCGGTAGCCCCAAGTCATCAGCCTTGGGAATTTGGGTCACAATGCGGCGAATCACCATACCGGGTAAATCCCGTTGCCAAAAGGCACTTACCCGAAAACGCCCTATTCCCTCTCGCGCAATGGCGAAATTACATTCTTTGGTGTCGGCAAATTCTTTTTGCTGCTTGTCATTCATCGCGCTGTCACATAACGCCTGCGCCTGATCAACAGTCAAGTTTTGCTGGGTGATCGGCGTCATCTGGCCATTAATTTTGGCGCTAACCGGAAAGCCTACAGTAACAAACAGATCCGACGCATTGGTTTCAGCCATTTGTTGCAAGAAAGGGGATAAATCCATTGTGATATCTCCTAAAATTTGGGTTGTTTATCAATGGATTTGGCGGCCGCATCCTGGGCACTAATCTGGCCTGAGCCCACCAGGCGCTGCAAGCACTGATCCATAGTTTGCATACCGTGCGCCTGACCGGTCTGAATCACCGAATACATTTGCGGCACTTTGTCCTCACGGATCAGGTTACGAATTGCCGGAATACCAATCATAATTTCATGTGCCGCCACTCGCCCGCCGCCGATTTTTTTCAGCAGGGTTTGTGAAATAACCGCGCGCAAGGATTCGGATAACATCGAACGCACCATAGATTTTTCTTCGGCCGGGAAAACATCAATGATCCGGTCAATGGTTTTGGGTGCAGAGTTGGTATGCAAGGTACCAAATACCAGGTGCCCGGTTTCTGCCGCCGAGATAGCCAAGCGTATCGTTTCCAGATCACGTAATTCCCCTACCAGGATCACATCCGGATCTTCCCTTAATGCGCTGCGCAGTGCGTTGTTAAAACTGTGGGTATCACGATGCACTTCCCGTTGGTTAATCAGGCTAAGTTTATTTTCGTGCACGAACTCGATGGGATCTTCGATGGTTAGAATATGCTCACGCTTATGCGCATTAATATGATCCACCATGGCCGCCAGCGTGGTACTTTTACCTGAACCGGTCGCCCCAGTCACCAGTACGATTCCGGTGGGCTGATTGATAATATCTTTAAAAATTTGCGGTGCGCCTAAATCATCCAGTGTCAGCACTTTACTGGGAATAGTACGTAATACCGCCGCAGCGCCACGATTTTGTACAAACGCATTCACCCTGAATCGCGATAAGTCTTTTACCTCAAAGGAAAAGTCGGTTTCCAGATTTTCTTCATATTCCTTGCGCTGCTGGTCATTCATAATTTCGTACACCAGCGCATGCACCTGTTTATGATCCAGCGGATCAATATTTAACCGGCGCATTTCACCATCAACCCTGATAATGGGCGGTAGTCCTGCCGAAAGGTGCAAATCCGAGGCGTTATTTTTGACACTAAAGGCCAAAAGTTCGGTAATATCCATAGCCACTCCGTAGTGATGCAATTCTATTTCTATACCCAAAAGCATTGGAATTGCACGGCGGCGGCAAATGAATGAGACCCCATGAGCTTAGTTTACTAAGTGATTAGGGCTTATGAGTGCAGCCAACAAACGTGCAGCTTCAAGGATGAAGGGTATATACAACCGCAAAAAGACTATGAAAACAATAGCAGAACAGCTTCAATCCGTATATCAAGCCATACATAACTGTGCTGCTGAATGCGCGACTGAACATAAAACAACCTTGCTGGCTGTCAGTAAAAAACATCCGGCTCAAGCGATACGCGATGCTTATCAGGCCGGACAACGCGCTTTTGGCGAAAACTACGCCCAGGAAGCGGCCAGCAAGAAGGCAGAACTGCCGGATCTGCCAGAGATTGAATGGCATTTTATTGGCCCGATACAATCCAACAAGACCCGCCTGATTGCCGATACCTTTGACTGGGTACAAAGTGTGGATCGGGCAAAAATCGCCCGGCGTTTAAATGAACAACGTGACACATCCTTAGCACCGTTGAATATTTGTTTGCAGGTGAACATCAGTCTGAAAGACAATAAATCCGGTGTTCATCCTGACGACATGATGCCGCTGGCCGAACTGGTTGATAAGTTACCCTATTTAACCTTGCGAGGCTTGATGTGTATAGGTTCAGCCACCGATGATATCGCTGTTCAACAAGCCGAATTCAGTACCATGCAACAATTGTTTAGCCAGTTAAAAGACAACTATGCATCGGTTGATACTTTATCGATGGGCATGTCAGGTGATTGGCAACTGGCCATTAAATCCGGCGCAACTATGATACGCTTAGGTACTGCAATTTTTGGAAGTCGAGGAAACTAAACAGCTTATGCAACACAGAACAATTGCCTTTATTGGCGCCGGAAATATGAGTCGCAGTATTATCAGTGGCATGGTATCCAGCGGTTACCCGGCCGATAAAATCACCGCCAGCAATCCTTCCACACCGAAACTGGATGCGTTATCTGCAGACTTCGGAATTAACACCACCACCGATAATTTGCAGGCGCTGCAACAATCCGAGGTGATTGTATTGGCGGTCAAACCACAATTAATGGAAAAAGTCTGTGAGCATCTGCAACAAACTGACTTGTCGGATAAATTATTCATCTCTATTGCTGCAGGTATCGAACAAAAACGTTTACTGGAAATGCTGGGTGGTAACTATAAGTTAGTACGCACCATGCCCAATACCCCTAGCTCATTGGCTAAAGGTATGACAGGTCTGTATGCCGACAAGTCAATTAGTGACACAGATCGTCAATATGCGGGGGATCTGCTCAAGCAAGTGGGTGAAATTCTGTGGGTTGAACAGGAATCGATGATTAATGGCGTGATTGCAGCAGCGGGCTCCAGCCCAGCTTATTTTTTCCTGTTTTTACAGTCCATGCAGGAAGAAGCGATGCGTATGGGATTTGATCAAGACGCCAGCCGCTTATTGGTACAGCAAGCCATGTTGGGGGCCGCTGAAATGGTTTGTCACAATCCACAACTTGAATTAAGCGAGTTACGCGCCCAAGTTACCTCCAAAGGCGGCACGACAGCTCAGGCCATTGCCAGTTTTCAGGACAGTGATATTGCAGGTGTGGTCAGTAAAGCCATGCAAGCGGCGGTAAACCGTGCTAAACAAATGTCTGATTTATTTTAATTGCTTGTGTTAGGAAAACATCAATGAATGCGACCCAGTTTTTAATCGATACCATTTTTAATCTTTATTTGATGGTAGTGATATTGCGGATTTGGCTGCAATTAGCCAGAGCGGATTTTTATAATCCGTTTAGCCAGTTTGTGGTGAAAGCCACTCATCCCATTATCGGCCCAATGCGTAAATTATTGCCCTCAATGGGTAATATTGATACGGCATCCATCATATTGGCGTTATTAGTAGCAGGATTAAAAATCACTATTGTCGGTTTAATGGCAGGCGCCAGCATCATTAATCCGTTGGGGATATTTATTGGTGCAATATTAGTAGTGATAAAAGAAGCCTTTCAACTGATTTTTTATATCCTGATTATCCGCGCCATTATGAGTTGGGTGAGTCAGGGTTATAATCCGTTCGAGGCTTTATTGGCACAGTTAACCGAGCCGATGCTGGCGCCAATCAGAAGAATTATCCCGCCTATTGGTGGTCTGGATTTATCCATTTTATTCCTGATTATCGCCTTACAGTTTGCCCAAATTCTGCTAGGTGACTTGTTTGGTGCCATACTTTAACAGCAATCTTAGCGCATCCGTCCAACCCTGGTTGGACGGTTTAAAAACAGGAGAGCGAGATGAGATTATCATTTAAATCAATCATTGCGTCGCTGTTGTTGCTCTGCTCCGTCACCCATGCAGAACAATTAGAAAAACTGGGGCCCTGGGATGTGCACTATATTGTGATCCCCAGTACCTTTATTACGCCGGAAATATCCAAAGCGTATGGATTACAACGTAGTAAATATAAGGCTTTGATCAATATTTCCGTACTGGATAGCCAAAGCAAAGAAGCCCAGTCGGTGGTGGTTAGTGGTACGGCAAAAAATTTGCTGGGACAAATTCGCCAACTGGATTTTCAGGAAGTGAAGGAACAGCAATCGATCTACTATCTGGCGCAGTTTACTATCGATGATGACGAGTTATGGCGTTTTGATATTACAGTTCGCCACGGCAACGATAGCCAAAAACTGATGTTTAAACAGAAGGTTTATGCGGAATAAACCAGCCTATTCCCCGCAGCCAGTATTGCGGGGAATAACACATTTACAGTTGCTCTTTACGGCAAAAGACCAGCTCATCTGCCGATGACATCGCCGCATTATAGGTATATCCGTCGGCGTCAAACTCTTTTAGCGCATTCACATCATTCAGGCGGTTTTGAATAATATAGCGCGCCATCATGCCTCGGGCTTTTTTGGCAAAAAAACTGATGACTTTATACTGGCCGTTTTTTTGGTCCTTAAATACCGGGGTGACAATCCTGCTTTTCAGTTTGTCCCTTTTCACCGACTTGAAATATTCATTGGAAGCCAGGTTAATCAGCACGTCCGCATCCTGTTCCTTTAGTACTTCGTTCAACTTTTCGGTAATACGAGTGCCCCAGAATTGATACAAGTCTTTGCCGCGACGGGTAGTCAGCTTTTTACCCATTTCCAATCGATAAGGCTGCATTAAATCCAGCGGCTTTAATAAACCGTACAAGCCGGACAGAATACGTAAATGCTGCTGGGCAAAGGTAAAGTCATCATCACTGAAAGTACTGGCCTGCAAACCGGCATACACATCACCATTAAATGCCAGGACTGCCTGTTTGGCATTGTCGGGGGTAAAAGGTTGTTGCCACGAGCCAAAACGGGCTGCATTCAAACTGGCTAACTTATCGCTGATACTCATCATGCTGGCAATTTTTTGCGGTGACAGTTTTTTACATTTATCGATCAACATTTGCGATTGATCGAGCATCTCGGGTTGGCTAAAAGAATCGGTAACGGGAGGCGTTTCATAATCGAGATTTTTGGCAGGTGATACCACAACAAGCATGTATTAAACCTTAACGGGTAGAGAGAAAATCTAAAATGCAATGGTAACAAGTTAGCCTGTGGATTAACACATTGGCCTATGGCTCAAACTTAATGATGCTGGCTGCTTTGTAATGCCGACAACCATGCTTGATGTACCTTATCGTCATAGGCACAAAGGATCACTTTGCGAATATTCGGATAGCAAGCACAGCTTTCGGTAATGGCGTTGACCGCAATACGACAAGCTTCATCCAGCGGATAACCATATACACCGCAACTAATAGCCGGAAATGCCAGGCTGCGTAATTGATACTGTTCGGCCAAGGCGATACTGTTTTGATAGCAGCTTGCCAGCAATCTGGCTTCGTTTTGATGGCCATCCCGATAAACCGGCCCAACGGTATGAATAACATATTTGGCTGGTAACAAGTATCCTTGGGTCAGTTTAGCCTGCCCGGTTTCGCACCCCCCCAAGGTTTTACATTCTGCAATTAAATCCGGTCCGGCGGCGCGGTGAATTGCTCCATCGACACCACCTCCCCCCAACAGTGACGAGTTGGCAGCATTGACGATAGCATCAACCGCAAGCTGGCAGATATCCCCTTGTAGCAAAGTCAATTTGGCACTCATAAAAATTCCTGTTATGTCTTATATATAAGTAATTCTGGGCTGATTGACCGAATTTAGTAATAATATAGAGATGAATCAGCATAGTGACTGTAATCAAAGTGCGATAAATTAATCCAATGTTTTCAACATTAATAGGAACAAATCAATGCCAAACCAATTAGAGAGTCTAAAAGCCCTCACCACGGTAGTCGCCGACACCGGTGATATTGAAGCAATAAAAAAATACCAACCCGTCGATGCAACAACCAATCCATCACTATTGCTTAAAGCTTCAGAAATGGAGCAATATCAGTCGCTTATTGAACAATCTGTGGCTTGGGCTAAAGAACAATCGAATGATAAAGCCCAACAACTTATCGATGCGGGCGATAAACTGGCCGTGGCTATCGGGGCCGAGATTGTCAAAATCGTACCGGGTAGAATTTCGACCGAAGTGGATGCCCGTTTATCCTTTGATACCGAAGCGACAATCAAAAAAGCCCGACGTTTAATCGAGTTGTATCAACAAGCTGGTGTTAGCAAAGATCGTATTTTAATTAAAATGGCGTCCACCTGGGAAGGCATTAGAGCCGCCGAAGTGCTGGAAAAAGAAGGCATTAACTGTAATCTGACGTTATTATTCGGCTTTGCTCAAGCCGTCGCTTGTGCCGAAGCTGGCGCTTATCTGATTTCTCCATTTGTCGGCCGTATTCTTGACTGGTACAAAGCCAGCACCGGTAAAACAGACTACACCGCCAGCGATGATCCGGGCGTTGTTTCTGTGACCGAAATTTATCAATATTATAAAGATCATGGCTACAACACCGTGGTGATGGGAGCCAGTTTCCGTAATACCGGTGAAATTATCGAACTGGCGGGTTGTGACCGTTTAACTATTGGTCCGGGCCTGTTGGAAGAGTTGGCTAACAGCAACGAACCTGTTGTGGCTAAACTGATAGACAAAGGCGCGACAAAAACCCCCGGTGCTAAACTGACCGAGCAGGAATTCCGTTGGCAGATGAATGAAGATGCTATGGCAACCGAAAAATTGTCAGAAGGTATCCGCAATTTTGCTGCCGATCAGGTTAAACTGGAAACACGTTTGAAAAGCCTGCTGTAGTCAGCCATTTTTAATATTTTGAATAGGGCAATCATATTGCCCTTTTTTAATTTCTCATTCAGGAAAACATTATGACATTACTTTCTGCCACGCCAGCCTGGAAAAATTTGCAGCAACTGGCTGATTCCGTTCAATCTCAACATATGCGTGACTGGTTTGCCGCCGAGCCGGCACGGGCTGAAAAGTTCAGCGTTGAAAGTTGCGGAATTTTCCTGGATTACTCAAAAAACAGAATCAATGACGCCGTGTTGCAAGGTCTGTTTGACTTAGCCAAACAGCAAAATGTTGAAGCCAAACGTGATGCGATGTTTGCCGGAGACACGATCAACTTTACCGAGCAACGTGCTGTATTGCATACCGCGCTACGTAACTTTTCCGATCAGCCCGTATTGGTAGATGGTAAAGATGTGATGCCGGAAGTACGGGCTTGCCAGCAAAAAATGCAGCAACTGGTGCACAAAATTCATTCCGGCGAACACAAAGGCTATACGGGAAAAACGATTACCGATGTCGTTGCCATTGGTATCGGCGGTTCTTTCCTCGGCCCCAAAATCATGTCAGAAGCACTTAAACCCTACTGGCATAAAGGCATCAAAGTCCACTTTGTAGCTAACGTAGATGGCTGCCATATCGCCGACGTGCTGGCAGAACGTGATCACCAACAAACATTGATATTGATGTCATCCAAGTCTTTTACCACTCAGGAAACATTACAGAATACTCTGACGGCCAAAGACTGGTTTCTGGACCAAGGTGGCTCGCAACAGGATATCGCGTTGCACTTTATGGCGGTATCTTCCAATATCAAAGCCGCTACCGAGTTTGGCATTGCCGAGGACAATATTTTCCCGATGTGGGACTGGGTAGGTGGTCGCTATTCACTGTGGTCGGCAATTGGTTTACCGATTGCTCTGGCACTAGGTTATGACAACTATCAGGCTATGCTCAAAGGCGCCTATGCGATGGATGAACATTTCAAGACTGCACCGCTGGAGCAAAACCTGCCCTTTATTTTAGGTTTGCTCGGCAGTTGGTATATCAACTTTTTTGGCGCACAAAGCCATGTTTTGCTGCCTTATTATCATTATATGCGCGGTTTCCCGGCTTATATCCAGCAGCTGGATATGGAAAGTAACGGTAAGTCCGTCACTACCAGCAACGAAGTCGCCGATTATGCGACCGGACCTGTTATTTGGGGTAGCGAAGGCACCAATGGCCAGCATTCTTTCCATCAGCTGATCCATCAGGGGCAAGTGCTGATCCCGGCTGATTTTATGTTGCCACTCAAGGTCCCTAATTCTGCTGATCCACACCATGCTATGTTGGCGTCCAATTGTTTTGCCCAGTCACAGGCGCTAATGCAAGGCAAGACTCTGGAGCAGGCCCAACAGGAATTGCAAGCCAGTGGAAAAGCGGATGACGCATTAGCCCAGCACAAGGCCATGGCCGGTAATAAACCTAGCAATACTTTGTTATTCGAGCAGCTCGACCCACATACTTTAGGTGCACTGGTGGCGCTATACGAACATAAAGTGTTTGTGCAGGGCGCAATCTGGGATATCAATTCTTTTGATCAATGGGGAGTGGAACTGGGGAAAGTCATGGGTAACCAGATTCTGGACAAATTACAGGATAAGACTCAGGATTGTGAGTTTGACAGTTCCACTAACAGCTTGGTTGAACGCTTTAGACGTACCAACTAATAGAATTATGTGACCACGAGCGGCAGGGCCAGTGTAATTACTGTGCCCTTGCGCGGCGTTGATTTCACATTAATATCCCCTTTCAATCGACTTTTCACCAGATTAAAAATAATCGCCATCCCCAGCCCACTGCCACCACCACTTCGATTGGTAGTAAAAAATGGCTCGAAAATATGCAACAGGGTTTGCTTGTCCATACCACAACCATTGTCAGCAAATTGCAGTTTTACCTGAGTGTTATCTGATACCAGCGATAAAGTAATTTTATTATTTTCGTCGCCGTCGAAGGCATGAGTGCAAGCATTGTTAACCAGATTAGTCATAATCTGCGCTATTGCTCCCGGATAGGATCGCATAGAGATGTTCTCTCCGGCCTGATAATCAATGTTTACAGCACGGGGTTTCAGGATGGGATTAAGGCTACTTAACACGACTTCAATATAAGATCGCAATTCAAAATCGACGATTTCCACCACATTCTGATCGACTGCAGTCTGTTTAAAGTTGTGTATTAGAGAGGCCGCGCGATGAATATTGCTGTGGATCAATTCCATTGTTTCCGACAATTCATTGAGCAAATTCAGCATCCGGGTTCTGGTCAAGGTATTGTGCTCAAATTCACTCCGTAACTTTTCCAAAACGTATTGGCAATGGCTATTGCCTGTCACCGCCACGCCTATGGGTGTATTGACTTCGTGGGATATTCCCGCCACCAATCGCCCTAACGCAGCCATTTTTTCACTTTCAATCAGATTCTGTTGCATGGCTTTTAGATCATTCAGTGAGTTGGACAGGCTCTCGGTACGCTGACTCACTTTCTTTTCCAGCTCCTGATTACTCTTGCGCAGCTTTCTTTCATACTGATTACGTTCATGCGCACTGATAGCGCGGCCAAATAAATCCGCCACGCTAGCGCAAAAATGTTGTTCATCCTCATCCCAGGTCTTGGCTGTTCCGATATTTTCGGCACATAAAATACCTATCATTTCGCCCCGATGCCTGATGGGACAGTCCAGCATAGAGGTAATATTTAACGGTTTAAGATAGGATTCGGCAAATTCGATAGTATGTGGATCAGTTTGGGCGTTATCTGCAACAATTTTGCGATCGGTATCCAGTGCGGCAAAATAATCGGGAAAGTCAGCGCGTTTCAGAACCAGTCCGTCTTGCTTTAATTGATGATGGTTATCAATCAGCAAGCGACAGCGAATTCCGTCATTTTCTTGATCAAATAGCCAGATACCGGCTCTTTGTATATTTAAACCTGCCATAGTTGAAGACACAATGAGTTCGGCGGCAGCGTTTAAATCACCGGCGTCAATCAGCGATGAGCGGGATACATCAAGTAAGATATCTTCCAGTATCTGCCTCATTGCCTGTTCCCTATTTGTCCAACTAATTGATTACTAACTAAACATCCTAGTCAGCAGCACAGAAATTACAAGTAGCGTGAGGAAGTATAAAGCTTTATTGATATCAAACACTTATCCGTTCTCATAAAAAATTCATATTTCGTTAATCTAATGTAAATAAAACTATTTTACTTTATCTCTACCTATGGTATACCCATATAGCAGTTTCATCTGAAGGAGATCAGTGTGGATAAGTCAAGTTTGATGTCGATGTTAGACCTGGAAACTCGCTCTGCGAAAACTAAAAAGAAAAAGCGCAAATGGAGAGAAATTGAAGCTATTCAAGATGAGTATCGATTAAGAAAAGAACTAGAAGAAATCGATTCGCTAAACGAACTGGATATTATTGAAGTTACCATGTAAATCTAAATAAAAGCCTCGCTGAAAGTGAGGCTTTTTTTGTCATGGTAGCCCTGGTTATTTTGGTAAGCACCAGTTAATCGGTTTTTTACCTTGCTCGGCCAGTAACTGATTGGCCCGGGAAAAGTGTTTGCATCCAAAAAATCCGCGATAAGCAGACAGCGGAGATGGGTGAGGACCTGCCAGAATATGGTGACGTTGTGAGTCTATCACTCGCCCCTTTTTCTGCGCGTGACTGCCCCAGAGCATAAAAACCAGACCTTCAGTATGGCGACTGAGTTGTTCAATCACTTTGTCAGTAAATTGTTCCCAGCCAGTCTTGCTGTGAGAGTGAGCCTGCCCACGTTCAACAGTCAGTACCGTATTGAGCAACAACACGCCCTGCTCGGCCCAGGATTGCAAATAGCCGTGTGTCGGGATCTGGAAACCATCAATATCGGTCGCCAGCTCCTTGTACATATTTTGTAATGAAGGTGGTGTCGGGATGCCGGGTTTCACCGAAAAACACAGTCCATGTGCCTGATTAGGGCCATGATAGGGGTCTTGCCCCAGAATCACGACTTTAACCTTGTCCAGCGGGGTTAATTTAAAAGCGTTAAACACTTCATCCGCCGGTGGATACACCTCGACACCGGCCTCCCGGCGCTGCTGGACAAAATGCATGATCGCTTTGAAATAATCCTGCTGTTTCTCGTCACCCAGCAAGTGTGCCCAATTACTCATGGCTGAATATTCAGCTCGCGATACAGATAATCCTTAAGCTGATCGAAATCATTATCCAATTCAACAGATAATATTTCCTTGCCGGCACATTCGGCCAATTCCGGCGGTAAACTGATTGGCTGGCCTAATACATTTTCAACACTTTCCTTGAATTTGGCCGGATGGGCAGTACCCAGAAAAATACCGGTTTGCCCTTCAGACAATTGTTTGGTCAGCGCACGATAGGCCACGGCAGCATGAGGTTCGCTTACATATCCGACTTGAGCTAATTGCTTCATCGCCAGTTGAGTATAGTCTTCATCAACGGCTTGGCCGCTCAATACATCTTTATCCAGATAGTCAAACTCAAACAGCGCTTCAATACGTGGCCAGTTATTCGGCTGACTAACATCCATGGCGTTGGACATCGTTGCCACAGTCGGTGCCGGAGCCCACTCTCCGGTTTTTAGAAAACGCGGAACAGTGTCGTTGCTGTTGGTCGCAGCAACAAAGTGCTTGATAGGTAATCCCATGGTTTTAGCCAGCATGGCGGCGGTTAAATTACCGAAATTACCGCTGGGGATCGAGATAACCACATTGTCGCGTTTATCTTCAGGGAGTTGCGCAAAAGCCTCGAAGTAATAACAAACCTGGGCCAATAAACGGCTGATATTGATTGAGTTGGCCGAATTAAGATGAATATCTTCACGCACTTTAGCGTCGTCAAAAGCGGATTTTACCAGTTGTTGGCAATGGTCAAAATCGCCTTTGATCGCCACGGTACGAATATTACCGCCTAACGTCGCAAACATTTTTTCCTGCAGCAGACTGATTTTGCCTTTGGGATACAGGATAACAACCTGAATATTGGCTAAACCATGAAAAGCGTGCGCGACTGCCGCCCCCGTATCACCTGAGGTAGCGGTTAAAATGGTGATAGGTCGGTCACCCGCTATTTTAGCCAGGCACTGGGCCATAAAACGGCCGCCAAAATCTTTAAAAGCCAATGTCGGGCCATGGAACAGTTCCAGACAGAAAATATTGTCATCCACTGCAACCAGCGGAGCCTCAAAACTGAACGCAGTACTAACAATATCCGCCATATCCTGTTGGCTGATTTCACTGCCGATAATGCGGCCAAGGATTGTACTGCTGCGAGTAACCAAATCCAGTTCGAGTAACGCATCAATATCATCAAATTTGGGGATTTGTGCCGGAAAAAATAATCCCTGATTACTTCCCAAACCTTTTTGCAAAGCTTCGGAGAAGCTAACACGTTGGCCGGTATCTTTTAAATTAAACAGTTCCAAGTTCTTTACCTTCACTACATATTGATCCGTCCGGATCTAGTTTACATATATGGCTGAAACCATCTGCACTTTGCACATAATGGGACGCCAAAAATTGCTGAATTTGTTCAGCATGGGCCAAATCATCAGTCACTGCAAATACCGTTGGGCCGGAGCCGGAAATCCCGAATGCCAGAGCACCGTTTTGCATAGCAAATTCACGGCACTGATCAAATCCGGGTAACAGTGATTTTCGATGGGGTTCAGCTATCACATCGGTCATCATCGCTGCTGCCATAGCCCTATCACCACGATGCAAGGCATCAACAAAGACACCCAGTTGACGACCAAATTTAATGCTATCAGACAAACTGATTTGTTTGGGAAGAATTTGTCTTGCTGCCGCGGTAGAAACACTTAATCCGGAATAGCAGCTCACCCAATACCAGTCATCAAAAACAGGCAATTGGGTGGTAATCTGTTCACCCTGCTCTACCATTAATGTCATACCGCCGAGGTAACATGGTGCGACATTATCATAATGAATACTACCACTGATTTGACCTTCCAGTTCTCCCATCATCACCAGCATCTGATTGCGGTTAAAGGGGCTACCATAAAACTGATTTAAACCGTCAAAGGCGGCCACAATTGAACTGGCGCTGGAGCCCAGGCCACTACCTATAGGTAAATTTTTGTTCAGTAACATTTTAACCGGGCCGGCAACGATTTCCTTAGCGGCTAACTGTTGTTGGAAATAGTGATAAGCCTTGGCAACGATATTATCAGCCAGGCTGCCGGGCAATTTGTCGGCAAAACGTCCTGTGACTTGCAGCGAAAACTCGTCGGCAGCACAAACTGTTACTTCGTCACCTAACAAACTACCATCCAGCGGTTTTAGCGCCGCTCCCAGAATATCAAAGCCTAAACTCACATTCCCGATGGAAGCGGGGGCATAGGCTTTTACAGGCATTCGTTGTGACATTATATCTCCTGCTTCCAGGGTAACGTGCGCATTACGTCAGCAAACACACCAGCGGCTGTCACTGCAGCACCAGCACCATAACCACGAATAACAAAAGGTAACGGGCGATAATATTGACTATGAATAGCCAAAGCATTCTCACCATCTTTAACCGCATGTAACGGATGAGTCGCGTCGACTTTATCGATAAATACTTTACATTTGCCTTGATCTATCTGGCCGGTATAGCGTAATACTTTGCCTTCTTTGGCCGCACTATTGACCTTGTCCTGAAAGGTTTTATCCAGTTGCGGCAATTTGTGCATAAAGTCGTCGATGCTGCCAGTGGCATCAAAAAAATCCGGCAGTACCGACTCAATCTCGATATCTTTCAACTCCATTTTCATCCCTGCTTCACGAGCCATAATCAACAGCTTACGAGCCACATCCATACCGCTTAAATCATCACGAGGATCCGGTTCGGTGAAGCCGTTTTTACGCGCCACTGCCGTTGCTTCAGATAGACTCAATCCTTCTTCCAGTTTACCGAAAATAAACGACAACGATCCGGACAAAATTCCCTCAAAACGCACCAGTTTGTCACCCGCATAAATAAGCTTTTGTAAATTCTCGATAACCGGTAATCCGGCCCCGACAGTGGTTTCATACAAAAACTGACGACGGGTATGTAATGCCGTTTCACGCAACTTGTTATAAAAATCCATGCTACTGGTATTAGCTTTTTTATTCGGGGTGACCACATGGAATCCGGCTAGCATGATTTCCACGTATTGATCGGCAATCACATGACTGGTAGTACAATCAATCACCACCGGATTGACGAGGCTGTTGGTTTGGGCAAATTGTTGTAGCGTTTGAATGGAAAAACGTTGTTCACTGGCAAGCAGATCTGATTTCCAGTCAGTACCCAGATCAATACCCTGTTTGCGTAGTAGCAGATGCTGACTGTTAGCAATACCATAAACCCGTAAGCGGATATTACGCTTTAATAACAGTTCCTGTTGACGGGCAATTTGCTGCAGCAACTCCCCGCCCACGGTGCCACAGCCGACTAAAAAAGCATCAATTGTATGCACATCTGAAAAGAAATTATGATGCACGACTTTAACCGCTTCTTTGGCTTTACGGCTCTCAATAACGGCTGAGATTGAACGTTCCGATGACCCCTGTGCAATAGCCACAATATTGACCCGAGTTTGAGTTAAAGAAGTAAAAAATCGCGCGGCCAGACCTTGATGCTTGCGCATCCCGTCGCCCACCAGTGAAATAATGGCTAAATCTTCGCGCAATTCGATAGGTTCCAGTAGCTGATTGGCCAGTTCCAGTTCAAACTCGTCATTGAGCAAATCGTGTGCTCGCTGGGCATCTTTACTGTAAATACAAAAGCTGATGCTATATTCGGACGACGACTGAGTAATTAGAACGATAGAAATATTAGCGTTAGATATCACTTCAAAAACGCGGCTGGCCATGCCAACCATCCCCTTCATACCCGGACCTGCGACATTAAACATGGTCAAATTTTCCAGATGAGAAATGCCTTTGACACTGGTCCAGATTTCACTGGGCTGGTTGCTAATGAGGGTACCCGGAGTGGAAGGGTTAAGTGTATTTTTAATCAAGCAGGGAATGTGATGTTGGGCGATGGGACCGATGGTCTTGGGATGTAATACCTTGGCACCAAAATAGGATAATTCCATGGCCTCCTGATAAGTCAATTTATCCAGTAAAACCGCGCCTTCTACCTGATTGGGGTCGGCATTGTAGACCCCGTCAACATCGGTCCATATTTCGCAGCATTCCGCTTTGAGGCAAGCCGCCAGTATTGCGGCAGAATAGTCCGAACCATTTCGACCTAACGTGACCTTCTCGCCTTGATGATTAACTGCGACAAATCCGGGCATGATCAACACTTCATTATCGGCATAGTCAAAATCGGCAAAACGGGCAATGCTGGTGCTCATATCGGCCAAGCTATCCAGATAATCTCCCTCTGCTACCACATAATCAGCCGGCTCGATTATCTGGTTGGGTTGTCCTGTGGCCAGTAACAGCTGGCTGAAGATATTGACGCTAACATATTCCCCCAAACTCAGAATTTTGGCCGTGACAGCATCGGGGCTGCAATGTAACAATTTGATCCCGGCGAGCTGATTTTCCAGATCCTGCAGTTTCTGGTTAATAAAAGCTTGCAAACCTGTTGCGTCGAAATCAGTCAATTCGTTGCTTAAATCCGTTACAATCCCCGTCAATGTCATACGTAACTTGGCGAGCAGCTCAAGATAATCATTGCCCGCAGCTGCCTGCTCCACTAACAACGACAGGGCGTTGGTCACCCCTTTGGGCGCAGATAACACCACCGCCGCACCAGATTCGGTATGAATGGTGTGGACGATATCTTTGACATTTAAATAACGCCTCGCGTCGGCTAATGACGACCCACCAAATTTTAAAACTTTCATCTGCTGCTCCTGCCCTTTTCTTGTTGTGTATCTTAAATCTTATCTATTAAGAAATAACTAAAACTCTTATGTTGTTTGGCTTCGATAAATGCTTATTCAGCCTAAAAAAAAACCCGCTTCCTGAAGGTCGCGGGCTTTATCAATTCTTTTTACGCACTAGCCAGCGACAACCACCCTTGTTTGGGTAATCGTGGTCATCATAATGGTGGTGGTGCGAATCATTGTTTTCATGAGTTGTAATCTGCCGTATAGACGTCTAGATGTCAACAACTTATCTAAATCAGATCAAATGATTTTCCAACGACTTCAACTATTCTTATCTGTTCACTAGTTTGTCAGGGCGAAAATGTATCAATCAATATCATCCGTCAGCCTATACCAAGTGCCGCCTACATCGGTTTTTAACACTTTATATCGACTATTCAGAAAAATCTTCACCGCTATATTCATTGAATATATTTTATAGTCATTTTTTCCTACAAAAATATAAGGTACATTTTTCTCGGCAAGATTATCGAGTATGTCACCGATCTGTTCCGGTAAATAAAACTCCCAAGCCGAGCCAGTCATTGTGTAAGCACATTGCCGCTCGGCAAAGGCGTATATCATGGCATTACCAAATACATATATCGGACCCGATTTTGCCTCTTTATGACGCAAAAACTCGGCACTTTGCCGCAAAGCCTGATAATGCGGACTAATTTTCGACTGATATTGTTGAATGCCGCCGTTTCTGATCCACAAGTAGCTTAACAGTTGCTGGCTTTTATAGATAAAAGCCGGAGCCAATGCCGCCAAAAGCGGCAGGAGAATAACTAATCCGGCCAGAATTTCCATTTTTACTCTACTTTCCGGCAATTGGCTGTGCAGATAATTAATGACATGACCTATACCTAGCACAGCAAGAATTCCGGTCGGAACAAACAGTAGCAAAGCATGGTAATGCCACCAGGAAAAACGCTGAACAATAAATAGGATTAAAGCCATGCACAGCCAGCCAATTAACATGCTTGTCAGTACATCAAAACGATTTCTACCCCATTTATAGACGGCTATCACCACAAATATCAGCCATGGGCCGTAGTAGCTGAGATAAAACCCTGCGGCGGTAATCAACCTGGATAAACTGGCGGCTGGCGATTGAACCAATGCCTGACCCGGATAGATAAAGGCCGTCCAGAGTAAAGGATAAAGACCTTCTTGTGACCAGAAATAGCCCAAGGTAAACACTAATGGAATGGCTGTGCCGCTTAACAGCGCCAAAACTGCTTTGGTCGCTAATAGTAATGCGTGATTGGTTTTATGCTTGAGAAGGTATACTAATGCGATTCCCCATATCAGCATCACTATGGCACCCAGCAACAATTTGAATAACACCGCAATACCGGCAAATACACCACTCATAACAAGGGGCAACATCAGCTTATGTGGATTACGTATGGCCCTCAGGGCAAACCACATGGAGAGATAAATGGGTAACCCGGCGATCATTTCCAACTGGGTTAATTCGTCTACTCCGACTACAGCATAATAAACAGCAATGGTGGCGACAGGCACAATTGGCGCTAACCATTTATGCTGGAAATAACTGCGTAGCGTGATAACCAGAATTGTGGCAAAAAAGACCAACCATATTAACTCGAGTAAATGTATACCGAATTCATTAAAACCAAATAGCTGACCAGCAAAATAGTAGAAATAATACAATCCTGGCTGCTTATTATCCCAATATTCAATGTATAAGGTCGCGCCGTGATCGAGTGCTTTGGCGCCATACAGAATCGTCGCCTGGTCAGGACCTAATGGGTAATATAGATGGCTCAGACCTAATCCAAAAATGATCAGCAGCGCGACAACATGCCAAGAAAACCGAAACCACTGGCTATAAACAGTTTTAGACATCGCAAAAATATTTAGCCAGCTTCCCTGTCGCACATCCTCTTCCTCGGATTATTTGATTGTGAACAATTTTATTTTAATCAAAAGTATATATTTGATTTAAAAGAAAAACGCCTTTGTTTTCAAGTCAATCCAGAGTGCGCCTGTACCTCAATATTGCAACAACAGACAGGATGATGGTAAATATCAGAATGGCATAAAGTTCGTTGACTAAATCAGTCAGTTGAGCACCTTTAAGCATGACTCCCCGTACCACACGTAAAAAATGGGTCAACGGTAATGCTTCGCCGATAAACTGCGCCCAACCCGGCATTCCCCGAAACGGAAACATAAATCCGGAAAGTAGTATCGAGGGCAGAAAGAAAAAGAACGTCAGTTGCATCGCTTCCATTTGCGACTTGGCAATGGTCGAAAAGGTAAATCCCAAGGCAAGGTTGGCCAGAATAAAAATACCTACGCCAATTATCAGTAATGCTACGGAACCGGTAAACGGCACAGCAAAAACATAATGAGCCGCCAATAACACAACCAATGTTTGTACTATACCGACAACGGTATAAGGCATAATTTTACCCAGCATCACTTCGAAAGGTTTGGCAGGCAATGCCAGCAAGTTTTCCATCGTCCCACGTTCGGCTTCTCGTGTCATCGCAATCGCGGTGATCATGACCGATGTCATAGTCAGGATAACCCCTAGTAATCCGGGCACAATATTGTATTGGGTAATCCCTTCAGGGTTATAGGAACGATGCAAAACCACATCAACAGGAAGGGCGTCGGCCTGCAACGGCGCCAAGCTGCCGGTTAAATCATATCTAAGGGCCTGGTTCACCATAATACTGGCTCGAGAGACCGCATTGGATGATGCTGAAGGATCGGAAGCATCGGCTTCAATAAGTAACTGTGGATGCTCCCCTCTTAGCAGTTTCTTGGTAAATCCTGCAGGTATAGT
Source organism: Neptunicella plasticusilytica (assembly GCF_047922965.1). Classification (GTDB taxonomy): domain Bacteria; phylum Pseudomonadota; class Gammaproteobacteria; order Enterobacterales; family Alteromonadaceae; genus Neptunicella; species Neptunicella plasticusilytica. The sequence goes on along the minus strand of NZ_CP150481.1, from coordinate 1,032,150 downwards.
CACAATAAAAGCGACTTTCCCCTGAATCAGCAACTGTTCTCCTTGTCGAGAATCGGTTGAAGTAGCCACAAGTTCAAAGTAACCGGAATTTTCCAATGCCGCCAGAATGGTTCTGACTATAGGCGTCTGCTCCTCAGCCTGAACGGCGGTGGGTAAACGTTTTGGATCAGTATTAATAGCGAAGCCAAATAAGATTAACTGGACCACCGGGATCACCAGCATCATGGCAAAAGTTAGTTTATCGCGGCGCATCTGGATCATTTCTTTGATAAAGATCCCGCTAATCCGCGAATAGATTCCGGTTAAATGCTTCACTTAATGCTGCCTGGTATCTTGTCCGGCTTTAGCCATCAAGGCGATAAACGCATCTTCCAGGGTAGCCTCTACTTGCTTTGACTGCATATCGCTTTTGATGTGTTTATCAATGGCTTTTTCCAGTTGTTCTGACTTTGTACCACTGACATGCAAAGCCGCACCGAAATAAGCAGCATTGGACACACCCGGTTCTTCCCTGATTGCATCTGCCACCGTCCTGACTTCATTCCCGTCAACACGATAGGTCACAATGCCTGACTCGTTAATAATATCCGCCACTTTTCCCTGGGTAAGTAACTTTCCATTCGCCAGATAAACAATACTGTCACAACGTTCTGCTTCATCCATGTAATGGGTTGAGACCAGAACTGTTAAACCGGCTAGTGACATTCGATGAATTTCGTCCCAAAAATCACGCCTGGCCTGAGGATCAACTCCGGCAGTCGGCTCATCCAGCAATAATAATTTGGGGCTGGACATGGTAACAGCGGCCAAAGCAAGCCGCTGTTTCCACCCTCCAGACAAGGCTCCGGCCAATTGTTTCTGCCTATTCGATAGCCCCAAGTTTTCCAATGTTTCATCCACTTTTTGGCGCATATCGGGGAGTTGATACAAACGGGCAACAAACTCCAGATTTTCCCTGATAGTTAGATCTGTCCAGAATGAAAACTTCTGCGTCATATAACCGGTTAAATCTTTAATTTGGGTACTCTGCTTTACGATATCAAAACCTAGGCAACTTCCATATCCTTCGGTAGGCTTAAGCAAACCACAGATCATCCGAATTGTGGTTGTTTTCCCCGACCCATTTGGCCCCAAAAAACCCCAAACCTTGCCTTTGGGCATTTGGATATCAACCCCATCCACAGCGGTTTTGTCATCAAAACGCTTTACCAGACCTTTCACATCAATTGCCAGTTCCGTCATTTTAACTGCACCTCAACAGGTAAACCGGCAGGTAAATTGACGGCATGTTCAGGTCTGGCTTCTAGCATAAAAACCAGTTTTTGACGTGACTCGGCGGTATAGATAACCGGAGGGGTAAACTCGACTTGGTCAGCAATAAAACTGATTCGAGCAGAAATGGGAGCGGATTGGCCATCTGCGATAATACTTATTTTGTCACCTACCTTAAAATTCATTAAGTCTGCTTGAGGAACAAAAAAACGGATCTTGGTGGACTGGCTGGTCAGCATTGCTAAAACCGGAGCGCCAGCATTCACATATTCACCTTTATGATGAATAAGCTCATCCACCCGTCCTTCAATCCGGCTAACAATACTGCGTTGTTGAAGTTGCCAATCAGCCTGTTCTAACGCAGCTTGGGCCGCTACTGTATTGGCATTTGCGGCAGATTGTTGTGCTGGTCGAGCTGCCAGTTTAGCAACTTGAATATTTGCATCTATTGTTTGTTTGCGCGCTTGCGCCATTTTAAAATCAGCAACAGCTTTATCTCGTTGTGCAGCCGGCACTAGTCCCTGTTTAAAAAGAGCGACTATCCTGATTTGCTCTTCTTCAGCAAGAATCAAAGCTGCTATTGCTTCTTGTTGTTGGGTTTGTAATGCGTCAATTTCTTGCTGTCTAGCTCCGGTACGTAAATCCTGCTCCTGCGCCCGAGCTTGTTCCAATCTAGCATTCAATTGCTCCACATTGTCCTGCTGTGATTCATTATCCAACTGGAATAGAGATTGTCCTTGAATAATTTCATCCCCTTCTTTGACGGATAGAACTTGAATCCATCCAGGCTGGGGCGCAGCAATATAGACAAAGTCGGTTTCAACATATCCCGTATAGTGATTGGGACGTTTATCAGGCTCGCAAGCGATATTAATCAAGCCAAGCATAAGCAATACTAAAATTTTCAGGGCTTGTCCGATCCTGTTCATGGCTTATATTCCTGACATGTTCTCAATGCACGAAAAAGAATATCCTGATGGGTCAAAAATAGTTCGCACAAATCCACTTGATTATCTGTAGTTCGTGCAAAAACCACTTGCCAAATGGCGGAAAGCACCACAGGGGCGACAACCAGTCTGGCAGTTAAGGACGGATTATCCACTCGCAATTCTCCTGACTTTGCCCCCTTTTCCAAAACTTTTGTCATCGCATCTAAAACCCGATCTATGACTTGTTGCCGATAACGTTCAACCAATTCGGGAAAAACACCAGCGTCAGAAATCAATATTTTCATCATTTTGGGCAGTTTCGAATGAGTTAGAAGTGATGGCGCCATATGACAAAATTGTTCAATGGCTTGGCAAGATGTTTGTTGAACTGCTGTTATTTTTTCAATTACCTCAACATTGGGTATCGCAATATTATCAACCAAGGCATTAAATAGTGCTTCTTTGGATGCAAAATAAAGGTATAGCGTTCCTTTAGTTAAATCCGCCCTGGCTGCTATGTCATCCATACGGGCTGCTTTAAACCCTTTATCAAAAAACTCGTCCAAGGCTGATTCAAGTAATACTTCACGCCGTTTGTCTTTCGCTATGGCTGTTCGTGCCCGCTGCATATAGGTGTTTATATAACTGACTGGTTAGTTAATTAAAGTTAATAATCAATCCGCTGTCAAATGGCAGTAGTGTGATGGTTTAATAAATGAAATGGACTAAAAACAGTCTAGAAGTCTTTTTCTACCAAGTCGATAATGGTTTGTGGTTCTGAGAATTGAAACAGATGTTCTCGACTCTGCACTTCGATGTAGCGCCCTTGGGCAACGTTATCAATTAATGACTGATAATATTGTTTGGCATCAGCTTCCCATTTGATTAATGCTGCTTTTTCTTCTGCATCTTCGCTTTCTTCTATATAGATTTTTTCAAACTGGGTATCGATTATGGCTAATGGAATTGATGGAGGAAACTCAACGACCGACGCAGCATCCAAATCGTTTCCATACAAAGCAATCTCTTTAAACATATTAAGCTGATTCTGGATACTCAGGCGTTTATCAAACATTGAGTGCAAGTAGGACCAGTCCATATCTGGATCGTCACCGACTAGTTTTTGCAAGTGAGCCAGCTCTCCCGCATTCTTCTGTTCGACTCTAGCTACATATTTGCCTGCCGAAACATATTCCAGATAGTTGTGCTGATTGTCTACAAAAGGTTGCGCGTCCTTCTTATATCGACTAATGGAATAGGGAGTCAAAACATCCGGGTCGAGCATAATTACTTTTTTAACTTTACCGGAATGCTCGTTGAGATAGATGTTTAACGCAATGTTGGCGCTGGCAAAGCTTATAATCGTCAAATTATCCAATTGCATTTGTTCTATAAAAAAATGCAGATCCAAAGCCAAATGTTGATAGCCAACCGGGGCATTTTCAAGATTATTAACTTGTCCAGCCCTATCCAAGGCAATAACCCGAAAATTCTTTGCTAATTTAGGGCCTAATCCTGTCCACCAGGCTGAATCTGAATGCCAAGTGTCGCTTGGGCCAGATAACATTAAAATGATCGACTTGTCACTTTTAGTCGCCTCGGTATTCCACTCTGCATAATGAACTGGATGTTGGTCAATGGTTATATTCTGCTCCAGCACCTGACTTCCAAAAGCAGAAAAACTGCTCCATAGTAACAAGTACACCATAATCAATAGACACTCAGTAACGTTCTTCATGCGCTAATAAGTTCAGTTCGAGAATAAAACCCGAATTTTTGAAGAATAGTTTCCACTCGAGTTTGATCAACAGGCTTAGTGATAAAATCCAGTGCACCAAATTTCATCACCTGTTCCTGCATCTGTGGTTGTATATCTCCCGACACAACCAAGACATAAGTCTCGATTTTCTCTTCACGAATAGCCTCAAGAACAGCAACTCCATCCATCTCGGGCATAGTCAAATCAAGAAACAATAAGGCGATATGGCGAGTTCGCAGGATGTCCATTGCTTGAAAACCATTTTCGGCCAAATGAATTTCGGTATCCCAATTTTGCGGTAGGCTACGCAAAACCATCCTTCTCGCCAGATTTGAATCATCACAAATCAGAATGGGAAAACTCATCGTCCTAAATCCATTTTATTATTCTCATAGTGCGATACTGGCAAACATTCTACCCAGTTCACAATTTGATGCAATATTGACCGCCAATTCTTTAGAATGAATGCGATTACACGGGTCGGGTGTCCGGTGTGTGGTGCAGCCGGTTTCCGGCTATAAAACAAAAACCCCTGGCCGTTGTCCGGTCAGGGATTTTGTTTTACTAATTAGGAGTCTGGCGGTTTAGTCCATGGATGGACTGTAGTAGAACAACGCAGGAGCAGTTGTCTAGTGCTACATTACTCCGGGCATCCTGCCCTTTGCCCTGCGGGCCATCGTCGTGCCTCCGATGTTCAAATTCGTTCCGGACGAATTGGTCACATGGGGGTGAAGGCGGTGCTTTCAGGAACACCGTTCCTGCCGCCTGAACGACGTTCATGGATGAACGGCTGGAGGTTGCTACATGGATGTGTGACAGATGATTGCGTCGCGTATCGCCGGGCGTGATGACAGCACGATGGGGTGGGTTTCCCCACGAGGCTGGTACTGCGCGGCAGCGTTTAGAGAATGGGCTATCCATAACATACTGGCAGGATGCGGCCATGTCGAATTCCAACCATAAAAAAAGGGCTACCCAATCGGGTAGCCCTTTCTCTAATTGGGAGTCTGGCGGTGTGCTACTCTCACATGGGGAAACCCCACACTACCATCGCCGCTAATACGTTTCACTGCTGAGTTCGGAATGGGATCAGGTGGTGCCGTATCGCTATGGCCGCCAGACAAAGACGGTTAACAATTTCAGAAAGCTGTTTGTTTATATTAGTGCTCAAACTGGTGGTTCAAGTCTTACTCTATCTCGTTCGAAGCTCGTTGCTCGTCACTCGTAGCTGTTTCTTGTACTTGTCATCAACAACCCAAATGCTTTAAAGCCACTTTGGCGTTGTATGGTTAAGCCTCTCGGGCAATTAGTACAGGTTAGCTTAACGCATTACTGCGCTTCCACACCCTGCCTATCTACGTCGTAGTCTTCAACAACCCTTCAGGACAGTTAAACTGTCAGGGATGACTCATCTCGAGGCTCGCTTCCCGCTTAGATGCTTTCAGCGGTTATCAATTCCGAACGTAGCTACCGGGCAATGCCATTGGCATGACAACCCGAACACCAGCGGTTCGTCCACTCCGGTCCTCTCGTACTAGGAGCAGCCCCTCTCAATCATCCAGCGCCCACGGCAGATAGGGACCGAACTGTCTCACGACGTTCTAAACCCAGCTCGCGTACCACTTTAAATGGCGAACAGCCATACCCTTGGGACCGACTTCAGCCCCAGGATGTGATGAGCCGACATCGAGGTGCCAAACACCGCCGTCGATATGAACTCTTGGGCGGTATCAGCCTGTTATCCCCGGAGTACCTTTTATCCGTTGAGCGATGGCCCTTCCATTCAGAACCACCGGATCACTATGACCTACTTTCGTACCTGCTCGACGTGTCTGTCTCGCAGTTAAGCTGGCTTATGCCATTGCACTAACCTCCTGATGTCCGACCAGGATTAGCCAACCTTCGTGCTCCTCCGTTACTCTTTGGGAGGAGACCGCCCCAGTCAAACTACCCACCAGACACTGTCCTCAATCCCGATTAGGGACCCGAGTTAGAACATCAAACATACAAGGGTGGTATTTCAAGGTTGACTCCAACAAGACTGGCGTCTCATCTTCTAAGTCTCCCACCTATCCTACACATATAGGGTCAATGTTCAGTGCCAAGCTATAGTAAAGGTTCACGGGGTCTTTCCGTCTAGCCGCGGGTACACAGCATCTTCACTGCGATTTCAATTTCACTGAGTCTCGGGTGGAGACAGCGTGGCCATGATTACGCCATTCGTGCAGGTCGGAACTTACCCGACAAGGAATTTCGCTACCTTAGGACCGTTATAGTTACGGCCGCCGTTTACCGGGGCTTCGATCAAGAGCTTCGCTTGCGCTAACCCCATCAATTAACCTTCCGGCACCGGGCAGGCGTCACACCGTATACGTCATCTTTCGATTTAGCACAGTGCTGTGTTTTTAATAAACAGTTCCAGCCACCTTTTCACTGCGGCCTCCATTCGCTTACGAAGCAAGTTCTTCACGAACGGAGGCGTACCTTCTCCCGAAGTTACGGTACGATTTTGCCGAGTTCCTTCACCCGAGTTCTCTCAAGCGCCTTAGTATTCTCTACCTGACCACCTGTGTCGGTTTGGGGTACGGTTCACATCATCATAAGCTTAGAGGCTTTTCCTGGAAGCAGGGCATCTGCAACTTCGTCACCTTGGTGACTCGTCTCGTGTCTCAGCATTAAGCACCCGGATTTACCTAAGCACTCTGCCTACTCACTTTCACATGGACTACCAACGCCATGCTTGCATAGCCTTCTCCGTCCCCCCATCGCTGATGATATAAGTACGGGAATATTAACCCGTTTCCCATCGACTACGCATTTCTGCCTCGCCTTAGGGGCCGACTTACCCTGCCCTGATTAGCATGGGACAGGAAACCTTGGTCTTCCGGCGTGGGGGTTTTTCACCCCCATTATCGTTACTCATGTCAGCATTCGCACTTGTGATATGTCCAGCAAACCTCTCGATTCACCTTCATCCACTTACACAACGCTCCTCCCCTACCATACGTCCTAAAACGTATCCGCAGCTTCGGCTATGTTTAGCCCCGTTACATCTTCCGCGCAGGCCGACTCGACTAGTGAGCTATTACGCTTTCTTTAAAGGGTGGCTGCTTCTAAGCCAACCTCCTAGCTGTCTTAGCCTTCCCACTTCGTTTCCCACTTAACATAGACTTGGGGACCTTAGCTGGCGGTCTGGGTTGTTTCCCTCTTCACGACGGACGTTAGCACCCGCCGTGTGTCTCCCGGATAGTACTCACAGGTATTCGGAGTTTGCATGGGGTTGGTAAGTCGGGATGACCCCCTAGCCCAAACAGTGCTCTACCCCTGTGGTATTCGTCCGAGGCGCTACCTAAATAGCTTTCGGGGAGAACCAGCTATCTCCCGGTTTGATTGGCCTTTCACCCCCAGCCACAGGTCATCCCCTAACTTTTCAACGTTAGTGGGTTCGGTCCTCCAGTGCGTGTTACCGCACCTTCAACCTGCCCATGGCTAGATCACCGGGTTTCGGGTCTATACCTTGCAACTAGACGCGCAGTTAACACTCGCTTTCGCTACGGCTCCCCTATTCGGTTAACCTTGCTACAAAATATAAGTCGCTGACCCATTATACAAAAGGTACGCAGTCACACCACGAAGGTGCTCCCACTGCTTGTACGTATACGGTTTCAGGTTCTATTTCACTCCCCTCACAGGGGTTCTTTTCGCCTTTCCCTCACGGTACTGGTTCACTATCGGTCAGTTAGGAGTATTTAGCCTTGGAGGATGGTCCCCCCATATTCAAACAGGATAACACGTGTCCCGTCCTACTCGTTTTCACTTAAAGTTCGCGTTCGTGTACGGGGCTATCACCCGGTATCGCCAAGCTTCCCAACTTGTTCCACTCGCTTACAATCAGCTTAAGGGCTGGCCCCCGTTCGCTCGCCGCTACTAAGGGGATCTCAATTGATTTCTCTTCCTAAGGGTACTTAGATGTTTCAGTTCCCCTCGTTTGCCTCATACAGCTATGTATTCACTGCATGATGATGCATAAATGCACCGGGTTTCCCCATTCGGACATCTGTGGCTAAAATGCGTTTTGTCAGCTCACCACAGCTTTTCGCAGACTTACACGTCCTTCATCGCCTCTAACTGCCTAGGCATCCACCGTATACGCTTAGTCACTTAACCATACAACCCAAAATAGCTTCGCCTTCGTCTTTTATGCTGCGCGTTTCGTCCTCTCTCACTCGGTTATGTACTGTTCGTACACGCCCTCGTTCGTCGAACTCGCTTGCCTAAAACCCGAATTCTCTCTATTTCATCTGCTTTAAAGTAACGTATTAAAGCATCTGAAATAACTCGCCACAGTCGCCTTTTTGTCCGACCGTCGGTGTCAATTCAATGACCGTTATATGCATGACAAGTACACCAGTTTTTACACTAGCTTTTTTCTACTACAAGTATCAGATAGAGTAAGTTACTTAAAAGTCTCACTCAGTTTTGATTACTAATATCAGCTTTCCAAATTGTTAAAGAACATTTTTAGCGTTTAAAAAACGCTAATCAATCAACACTTATTCAAATGCCTATTCATTAGCGTTAAATCTTTAGTCACCGCCCCTTTAGCGAGTAGTCAAATGGTCAGCAAGGTTTCCTTGCGGTTAAACCATTTGCCACGACTCTCTTAAAAAGAGTTGGTGGAGCTAAGCGGGATCGAACCGCTGACCTCCTGCGTGCAAGGCAGGCGCTCTCCCAGCTGAGCTATAGCCCCATTAATAAGGGTCACATCCAATGAGTTACCTCACTCAATGTCAAATTCGATTCAGACAAGGAAGAGAAGGGCGATGTGTGCGAAGCAGCACATGAGCGTTTCTCTGACGCAGTATCAATCGAATTTTGGTGGGTCTGAGTAGACTTGAACTACCGACCTCACCCTTATCAGGGGTGCGCTCTAACCAGCTGAGCTACAGACCCATTCATACGCACCGCATAAACCGCAATCCGTACTAGTTGCTCTTTACTTTCACAACAAGACTATCTGTGTGGACACTGCATCAATAAATAACGACCAATTTTGTGTAAGGAGGTGATCCAACCCCAGGTTCCCCTAGGGTTACCTTGTTACGACTTCACCCCAGTCATGAAACACAAAGTGGTAATCGCCCTCCCGAAGGTTAGACTAACTACTTCTTTTGCATCCCACTCCCATGGTGTGACGGGCGGTGTGTACAAGGCCCGGGAACGTATTCACCGCAGTATTCTGACCTGCGATTACTAGCGATTCCGACTTCATGGAGTCGAGTTGCAGACTCCAATCCGGACTACGACAAGCTTTCTGGGTTCCGCTCCACCTCGCGGTCTCGCTTCCCTCTGTACTTGCCATTGTAGCACGTGTGTAGCCCATCCCGTAAGGGCCATGATGACTTGACGTCGTCCCCACCTTCCTCCGGTTTGTCACCGGCAGTCTCCTTAAAGTGCCCAACTTAATGCTGGCAACTAAGGACAAGGGTTGCGCTCGTTGCGGGACTTAACCCAACATCTCACGACACGAGCTGACGACAGCCATGCAGCACCTGTCACAGAATTCCCGAAGGCACTTCTGCATCTCTGCTGAATTTTCTGGATGTCAAGGGATGGTAAGGTTCTTCGCGTTGCATCGAATTAAACCACATGCTCCACCGCTTGTGCGGGCCCCCGTCAATTCATTTGAGTTTTAACCTTGCGGCCGTACTCCCCAGGCGGTCTACTTACGCGTTAGCTTCGTTACGCATGAATTAAATTCTCACACAACTAGTAGACATCGTTTACGGTGTGGACTACCAGGGTATCTAATCCTGTTCGCTACCCACACTTTCGCACATGAGCGTCAGTCTTTGGCCAGGGAGTCGCCTTCGCCACTGATGTTCCTCCAGATCTCTACGCATTTCACCGCTACACCTGGAATTCCACTCCCCTCTCCAAGACTCTAGTCTGCCAGTTCTAAATGACCCTCCCAGGTTGAGCCCGGGGCTTTCACATCTAGCTTAACAAACCGCCTGCGTGCGCTTTACGCCCAGTAATTCCGATTAACGCTCGGACCCTCCGTATTACCGCGGCTGCTGGCACGGAGTTAGCCGGTCCTTCTTCTGTGGCTAACGTCAATGTAACTGGGTATTAACCAGCTACCCTTCCTCACCACTGAAAGTGCTTTACAACCCGAAGGCCTTCTTCACACACGCGGCATGGCTGGATCAGGCTTGCGCCCATTGTCCAATATTCCCCACTGCTGCCTCCCGTAGGAGTCTGGGCCGTGTCTCAGTCCCAGTGTGGCTGATCATCCTCTCAGACCAGCTAGAGATCGTCGCCTTGGTGAGCCTTTACCTCACCAACAAGCTAATCTCGCTTAGGCCCATCTCCTGGCGAGAGCGCAAGCGCCCTCTTTGACCCGCAGGTGTCATGCGGTATTAGCAGTCGTTTCCAACTGTTATCCCCCACCAGGAGGCAAGTTCCTAAGCTTTACTCACCCGTCCGCCACTCGTCATCATCTAGCAAGCTAGACATGTTACCGTTCGACTTGCATGTGTTAGGCCTGCCGCCAGCGTTCAATCTGAGCCATGATCAAACTCTTCAATTAAAAAACTTAAATCTATGAATTTTGGTAGACACTCATCAACGAGTGCCCACACAGATTGTCTTGTTGCAAATTGTTAAAGAACAGTGCCTAAAAGTCTCCTCTCAAGCGGGAGGCGTATTCTACGCATCCCAGGGTCAGTGTCAAGAAACTTTTTAAACCTTTTTTCTTGTCCGACCCCCTTCATGGCCGTCCGTCCGGACTCCCCTGAAGCGAGCGCGCATTCTACATCCTATCCCTTTACCGTCAACCTCTTTTTTAGTCTTTTGGTTCGTTTGATTGTTTTTTATTCTCTTCGGTGAAATCAGCATCTTCTTCAGGGTCACCGACAACATGTTCTAGCTTAATTTTTTGTACAGTTCTAAAGGTGTTAATAGGGCCTGCCACTGCATATAGTAGAAAGACCAGAAATAAAACCAGTGCCGGTTCTGTCGCCACAACAACAAAAATGAGTAATACAACCAGGATTGCAACAAAAGGTACTTTGCCATGCCAATTTACTTCTTTAAAAGAATTGTACTTAAAGTTACTGATCATCAATAACCCTGCAATACCTGTTATAGCGGCCACAATAATAGAGTAGTCATTACCCACAACATTATAATCTGTCCCAACCCAAACCAGCCCAGCGACCAATGCAGCTGCGGCAGGACTCGCCAAGCCCTGAAAGTATCTTTTATCTGCTATACCAATCTGGGTATTGAATCTGGCTAATCTTAATGCTGCTCCCGCAACATAAATAAACGCAGCTAGCCAACCCAATTTCCCCATTTCAGTTAGCCCCCAGTTATAAGCGACTAACGCCGGAGCAATACCAAAGGACACCATATCGGCCATTGAATCATATTCAGCACCAAATTCACTTTGAGTATTGGTAATTCTCGCCACACGCCCATCCAGACCATCGAAAATCATCGCCACAAAAATAGCGATTGCTGCAGCTTCAAAATGTGCATTCATGGAAGATACAACTGCATAAAAACCGGAAAATAATCCTGCAGTTGTTAATAAATTTGGCAACAAGTAGATGCCTTTGCGTTTGCTTTCAGTCATACAACACTCCGTAAAAAACGGCGTTAAAGATAGCACATTTCATCACACAAACTCATCTGATAAATATGTTACGATTTTATACAGATTATATGTTAGTTTTAGTGTCAGTTTTTTTTACATATCACCATTGTTAATTGTTGTAAAAAACTGTCAACACAATGTTTTATATAAAGAAAATACCAATGGCCTAAATTTTGCTTAGTTGCCATTATATTTTTTAAGCTTTTTTACATTCACTAGGAAAAAGTCATGTTGAAGTCTTCTTTACTCCTAATTACTGGCTTGTTGTCAATGCAAGCTTTGGCAGGAACTCAAACCTGGGACATGGACGATAGTCCTCTCTACGGTGGTTCAAATGATGGCAATTATTTAAACCTGACTGAAGATAGTATCACCCTGACAGTTACAGGATGGTCTGACACAGGTGGATCAAACGATGACATCATTGCTTCCGGTGAATTGGCTTTTTATGGTTCTGGTGAATTAGGCCTAATCAATAGAGATGAAGGTGATCAGCAACCCGATCACTCTATTGATAGCAGTAACTCAAATAGTAATAACTGGGTCGATTATGATGCCGTTTTGCTGGAGTTTAGCCAAGCTGTGAATTTAGAACAGTTTTATGTCGGTTGGGCCTATGACAATGGAAACAGTGAAGCTGATATATCCTTACTTGCCTATACCAACCATAGTGGTAATGGTACTGCGGATATAGAAGGCTCCAGCTGGAATAATATTATTGGTCAAGGCTGGGAATCTATTGATAACTACGCGAATGTCGATGATTACAGCTATCAAATTGTAGATACAACTGTAACATCGAAGTATTGGCTAATCGGAGCCTATAACCCCATCTTTGGAAGCGGCAGTGGATTAGGATCAGAGAATGACGGGTTTAAATTGAAAGAAGTCTATACCAGCACATCAGCACCAAGAACGGAAGTTCCAGAACCAAATGCGTTAGCAATATTAGCAATTGGTCTACTTTCTCTGGTTAGGGTTCGCAGCAGAAACAAGCAAATTTAATTGCTCTTTTCAAAAGTATTTCATAGTGTAGAAACTTGGGGCATGCATTAGCCGAAGGTTGTAGTAACATCATGAAAAAGAATCTCATTATAGGCTTGGCTCTACTTATCAGTAGCCAAGCCTTTTCAATTGAAGCAGTCAATCATTATGAGCTAGCCATTAGAGCTTATGATGCTGGTAAAACAGATGAAGCTTTTATTCATTTAAAAAATGCAATTCAGACTAACCCCACGCACCTCCCTTCCAAGTTATTACTTGGGAAAGTTTACTTTAATAGCGGCAATGTTGCGGCGGCTGAACAAGAGCTAACGCAAGCGCTAGAAATGGGCGCCGATATCAATCTGGTTTTACCTCTTCTAGGCAGTAGTTTAATCATCCAAAAGAAAGTAGATAAACTTCTTCAATATGAGGATCAATATTACAACCTTTCCCGAGAAGGGAAGTTTGAATGGCATCTTCTGCGAGGGCAGGCGTACATTCTCAACACACAGGCTGAACTGGCCGGTTTCGAGTTTAAAGAAGCTCAGAAAATATCTCCAGATGACACCAGAGCCAACAATACTTTAGCCACTCTTTATATCAGTATGGGGAAGTTGAAAGACGCTGAAGTACTTATCAATCATGCATTGGAGATTGAACCCAGCAATGAAAAAACCTGGTATTTAAAAGGAGAATTGGCGCTTAAACAGCAGAATCAGGACTTGGCCCTGGACAGTTTTAGTAAAGCCTATGAATTGGATAGTTCAGATCCGAAGATACTGCGCAGCCTCACATTAAGCCATTTGAACAAAGGTAACCTGAAACAAGCCAGAGAACTCAATACTGTCATACTTGAACAATCTCCCAATGATCCGACAGCAACGCTTATTGAAGCCTGGTATCTGACCAACGAAGGAAAATCGGAACAGGCAAAAAATATTCTAGCCCGATTAAGCCAGGATATGTCCTTACTTGATCCTGCCACCATGCTTTATGATCGCAATACAACTATGGTTCGCGGAATTGCCGAATTAATGCAAGGTAATTTGGAAACTTCGCAAAAATTATTATTAAAGCATATTGAAGAAAGCTCAGGAGACAGCAATGCACTCAAAATACTGGCTCAGGTTTACATCGAGAAAAATCAGTATACTGAAGCCCTGTCACTGTTAGAAAACAAATCAAGGGTAGTAACACAGAATCTAGAACTCGGTTTATTATTAATTCAGCTCTATCTGCACGAAAATAACCTTTTTAGGGCGGAACAGATTCAAAACAAGCTATCCAGGAACTTTCCTGATGAGCCAGCGTTAAGAATTGCCCAAGCCAGGATATATGATCTGAAAGGCCAGCGCGGAATAGCGCTAGCAACCCTGAACTCGGTCAAGACGGATAAACCCAGTCAGCAGTTTTTGTTATTAAAAGGAAAGCTGCTGTTAAATAATGGACAACTTGACAAGGCACGGAATATTTCAAATCAATTATTGGAACAAAATACCCAGAACATTGACGCACTGAATTTACTCGCTGGCGTTATGATTGCCAACTCTGAATACGATGAAGCGCGTAATACATTAAAAAAAGTCCTCTCTATTGAGCCCAATAATATTACCGCAATATTTAACAGCGCGCTGATGCATAAAAATCTGCATGAATATAGTCAGGCTCAAGCTACACTATCAAACATTATTAGCCTAACACCTTCGCATAAAGCTACGCTGCTGGAATTGACTGAACTTGCGCTGTTAACTAGCGATCTCAAAGCTGCCGAATTATGGGTAAACAAATTGTTGACTTATTACCCGGAGGATCTGGCCGCGAATCGTAAACTTTCGATTATCTATATGGCACAAGAACGCTGGTCAGACGCCCTTCTGATTGTGTCAAGATTGCTGCAGAATGACCGATTTAATACAACTCTTCTACTTCAGCAAGCTCGTATCTATTCAGCGATGCGTAACATCGAAGGAGCCAGATCAAATTTCACTGTCGTATACGAATTATGGTTGAATGATCCTGCCAAACTGCATTTCCTGTCTTCTCTACAAATTAAAAACAATGATCTGCAAGGAGCTAAAAAAACGCTTAACAAAATATTGGCGTTATCGTCCGATCATTATAGCGCCAAAATTGATTTAGCCCGTTTGGCGTTAATGGAAAAACAACCTGAAGAAACACAAAAACTGATTTCTGAGTTGATGAAAGACAATGCTAATACATCAGCGCTTCATTTGTTAAAAGGTGATTTAGCCAGCTATAAGCAACAACAGAAACAAGCAGTAGAAGAATATGTAAACGCAATCAAGATCGATCCGGACACCAAAGTAGCCATTGTAAAGCTGTATTTGCTAGCCAAAGAAGGTTATGGTCAAAAGATATTTTTTAGCACGCTAGAAGGATTACTGACATCGGATCCTACCTCTACCTGGAAGCGAAAACTGCTTGCTGACGCCTACCTTGATCACCATAATTGGCCTCTCGCAGAACAGCACTATCAAAAGCTGCTCGATACTAATGAATATCATCTATCTCCAACTATCCTGAACAATTTAGCCAATATTTATGCCCGCACGGATTTAAACAAGGCTTATCAAACAGCCAAGCTTGCGCTCGACAATGGTGGCAATAAAAATCCTGCATTGCTCGATACCTTAGGTTGGATTATGGCCAAACAACAAAAATTTACTGACGCACTGGCCTATCTGAGAGAAGCTTATGTGCTGGACTCCAAAAATCCGGAAATCCGTTATCATTTAGGACATACCCTGTCTAAACTGGATCGCAAAGAAGAAGCAATTACCCAACTAAAAATAGCCACACAAAATGACAGCTACCCAGAATTTGAAGATGCAGTACTACTACTGGAGAACCTCAATTAGTAACTATCCGGATAACAATAAACAATCTACAGAATATCCAAGTCATGGCTTGAACTAGATCCAAACCCTGACTTGGGTTTGTAAACCTACTCGATAACAAAGCCAGCTTCGTCAGCATTTAAACGAATCACACTGTTCGGCAAAATAACACCTGACAATATCTGATGCGCTAGCAGGTTTTCTACTTGCTGCTGGATGGCCCTTTTAAGCGGTCTGGCTCCGTAAACAGGGTCAAAACCGGCTTCTGCCAATTTATCCAATGCCCGATCAGTGACTTCTAGTTGATATCCTTTCTGGGCTAATCTATTTTTCAGCGACGCTAACTGTATACTGGCGATCTGTTTGATTTGTTCGGCGTCCAGTGGATGAAATACCACAGTATCATCGATACGGTTGATAAACTCGGGACGAAAACTCTGGGCAACGACATCCATCACCCGACGTTTCATCTGTTCATAATGGTCAGCATCATTTAGCTCCTGGATCACATCCGATCCCAGGTTAGATGTCATAATCACCACCGAATTTTTAAAATCAACAGTGCGTCCCTGACCATCAGTTAAACGGCCATCATCCAATACTTGCAGCAAGATATTGAATACATCCGGATGGGCCTTTTCGACTTCATCCAGCAGGATCACTGAATAAGGTTTGCGTCTAATCGCTTCGGTTAAATAACCGCCTTCTTCGTATCCCACATAGCCAGGAGGAGCCCCGACCAAACGGGCAACAGAATGTTTCTCCATAAATTCAGACATATCAATCCGCACCATGGCATCTTCTGTATCAAACATAAAACCGGCTAAAGCTTTGCAAAGCTCCGTTTTGCCCACTCCGGTAGGGCCAAGAAACAGGAATGAGCCAATAGGGCGATTAGGATCAGCCAAGCCAGCACGAGTCCGTCGAATAGCATTAGCAACCGCGTTTACAGCTTCAGTTTGTCCTACCACTCTGGCGTGCAGAGCGTCTTCCATGCGCAATAACTTGTCTACTTCACCTTCAAGCATCTTGGAGACCGGGATACCTGTCCAACGGGATAATACATCGGCGATTTCATTTTCGGTCACTTTATTTTTGAGTAAATGCAGTTCCTGATTTTGCGCGTCCGAAGCATGTTCTAACTGCAGCTCAAGTTCGGGAATTCGGCCATATTGCAATTCCGACATGCGACTCAAATCACTGGCACGGCGGGCAATCTCCAGATCCAGCTTGGCATGCTCCAGCTCAGATTTAATATGTTGGGTACCCTGCATAGCGGCTTTTTCAGCATTCCAGATTTTTTCCAGATCGACAAACTTGAATTCTAGCTGCTCACGTTCCTGCTCAATAATTTCGAGACGCTTATGACTGGCTTCATCCGTTTCCTTCGCCAACGCCTGCTCTTCCAGTTTAAGTTGAATAATACGCCGCTCTAACCGATCCATTTCTTCCGGTTTAGAATCAATTTGCATCCGTATACTCGACGCCGCCTCATCTATTAAATCGATGGCTTTGTCCGGCAACTGGCGATCACTGATGTAACGGTGAGATAAGGTCGCAGCAGCGACAATAGCAGGATCGGTAATATTGACCGAGTGGTGCAATTCATAACGCTCTTTCAGGCCACGCAATATCGCGATAGTGTCTTCGACATTTGGTTCATCCACTTGGACTTTCTGGAAGCGTCGTTCCAGCGCCGCATCTTTCTCAATGTATTGGCGATATTCGTCCAGGGTCGTCGCTCCTACGCAGTGTAATTCTCCACGAGCCAACGCCGGTTTAAGCATATTACCGGCATCCATTGCCCCTTCTCCTTTACCTGCACCCACCATAGTATGCAGTTCATCTATAAACAAAATGACACTGCCTTCTTCCTTGGCCAACTCGTTCAACACGGCTTTTAAGCGCTCTTCAAACTCACCACGATACTTGGCACCGGCCACCAACGCGCCCATGTCCAATGACAAGACACGTTTATTTTTGAGGCCTTCCGGTACCTCACCGTTGATGATGCGTTGAGCCAAACCTTCAACGATAGCAGTTTTACCCACACCAGGCTCACCGATCAGTACCGGGTTATTTTTGGTTCTACGTTGTAATACTTGAATTGTCCGACGTATTTCTTCATCACGACCGATTACCGGATCGAGTTTACCCTGCTCGGCTCGCTCGGTTAGGTCGAGAGTGAATTTTTCCAATGCCTGACGCACATCTTCGGCGTTAGCATCGGTGACTTTCTGTCCTCCGCGGATTTTCTCTATTGCTTTGGAAATACTTTCGGAGGTTGCACCCAACTGGCGTAAAATTTCACCTAGCTTGCCTTTGTCCTCAGTAGCTGCAAGCACATAAATTTCAGAGGTAATGTATTGGTCTTTACGTTTTTGGGCAATTTTGTCAGTCAGGTTTAATAACACTACAGTTTCTTTGCCAAACTGCACGTCTCCCCCCGTGCCTTCCACGTGAGGCAAACGTTCAATGGCTTCAGCTAATGCCGAACGCAAACTATTGACGTTAATATTGGCCTGATCCATCAAAGGGCGGACGGAACCTCCTTCCTGATTCATCATCGCCATCATTAAATGGACAGGTTCGATATATTGATGATCTCGTCCTAATGCCAGCGACTGGGCATCAGAGATTGCCATCTGAAATTTGCTCGTTAATCTGTCAGAACGCATGTTCAATTACCTGATAAGTGATTTCAATAATGACAAAATGGGTGCATTAGGTCATTTATTCAAGCTTATAAAATAATCAAACCCGGATTTAGTTGAGCCAGATCAATCAAACCAGATACAGGAAACCATACGTCCTGTTTGACCATCGCGTCGATATGAATAGAACTGGTCAGATTGACTATAGGTACAATATTCACCGCCAAAAACACGCTTAATACCCAAGTTAAACAGGCGATATCGAGCAATTTGGTAAATATCGGCCAGATATTTGGACGACTTTACGGTATGTTGGAAATAACAGTGTTCGGGATCAGAAAATGCCCGACGAACATCTTCCCCCACTTCAAAATAGTTGGCTCCAATAGCGGGCCCCAACCAGGCATAAATATTGTTATTGTCACTGTCATTACCACCGGTCATAGCTTTCACGGTATTTTCAATAACACCATCTGCCAGCCCCCGCCATCCAGCATGAACTGCGGCTACCGTTCCCGCTTCAGGATCTGCCAGTAAGACAGGTAAACAGTCTGCCGTCATCACAGCGCACACCACCCCGCGCTGATGACTAAAACTGGCATCGGCGTCATAAACTCGAACACTATTTGCCGTTAATTCAACAGCCTTATTACTGTGGGTCTGGTTGAGCCAATTGATATTCTGGTAATTAGGTAGCCGAGAACGGTTAACTAGTACATCCGCCGGGTTGTCATCCACATGCATGGCGATATTCAGGCTATCAAAAGATGCATGGCTGACGCCTCCCTGACGTGTAGATGTAAAAGCATTGACTACACCATTAATGGGCCAGTCAGGCTGGATCGTATTAATAGTCATAATCCGGGTGTTGGGCAGTGTCGTCGCGCAACACTTCTAACAATGCGCTGAAATCTTGTGGCAAAGGTGCCTGCCACTTTAACCATTCGCCCGTAAACGGGTGCTCCAGCTCCAACTGTGCAGCATGTAGGGCCTGACGGCGAAAACTCCGTAATTGTTCAATCAAATCAGCACTAGCGGCTTTAGGTGGCCTGGGACGTCCGCCATACAACTGATCACCGACTATAGGATGGCGTAAATGCGCCATATGCACGCGGATTTGGTGAGTCCGACCCGTTTCTAGTTTTAGCCGCAAGTGAGTATGGGCACGAAATTTTTCTTTAATCCGGTAATGAGTGGTTGCCGGTTTACCCATCTCACGAACTGCCATACTGGTTCGTTTGGTAGGATGGCGACCAATAGCAGCGTCAACGGTACCTCCAGCAACCATTGTGCCGCAAATAATGGCCTCATATTCCCGACTGATTTCTCGGGCTTGCAGTTGTTCAACCAAATGTGTCTGGGCCTCAATGGTTTTAGCTATAACCATAAGTCCGGTAGTATCTTTATCAAGTCGATGGACAATTCCCGCCCTGGGAACGCGTCCAATATCCGGAACATGCGCCAATAAGGCATTCAATACGGTTCCGTCGCCATTGCCCGCACCAGGATGAACGACTAAATCTGCGGGCTTGTTGATAACCATAATATATTCATCTTCAAACACAATATTTAATGCTATTGCTTCAGCCTGATGCTGCTGTTGCTGCTCAATCAGGGCATGGATGACAATTTCTTCTCCACCCAGTAATTTATCTCGGGGACGATCATTTACTTGGCCGTTAACATTTACCTGCCCGGCTAATATCCAGTTTTTTATTCTGGAACGTGAATAATCGGGGAACATTTCGGCTAATCCCTGATCCAACCGTTTACCAAACAAGTGTTCGGGAACCGTCGCGTCTAATTCTATATGGTCGTGCATGGGTATATCGCCAATTTTCAGATTAAAATGTGCATAGCCCAAATCGGTGGGGTAGAATGCGGTGTCTAAGTAGCACATTCTAACTGAATTTTTCATCGCACAGAATCGCGATAAACAATAAGAGTCAAAATGAGTAAAATTAACAAACTATATTATGTTGCCCTAGCCCTTGGTCTGATTGGTTTATCGGGTTGTTCCAGCTCTCCTGAAGAAGACGTTATGCTCAAGAATCAGAGCCCTGAAGCACTTTATGCCCAAGCCAAAGAGCGTATGCAATTAGGTAACTTTAACGGCGCAACAGAAACCCTTAGCGCCCTGGACTCCCGCTATCCTTTCGGTCCATTTTCCCATCAGGTACAGCTCGACTTAATTTATACTTACTACAAAACAGGTAAAACCGATCAGGCTATCGCAACTATCGATCGATTTACCCGCCTCAACCCTAATCATTCAGATGTCGACTACGCCTATTATATGCGCGGGCTGGTGAATATGGATGTAGATAAAAACCTGTTTCAGGACCTGGTGGGCATCGACCGTTCTGATCGCGATCCCAGTCATTCACGTCAGGCGTTTGAAGACTTTCGCACCTTAATTGAAAAATTTCCGGACAGTAAGTATGTAGCTGATGCTCGCCAACGTATGGTGTATATCAAATCTCAATTGGCAAAACATGAAATCGCCATTGCACGCTATTATATGAAACGGGCGGCTTACGTGGCAGCGGCTAACCGTGGGCAATATGTGCTGGAATATTATTCGGATACCCCCCAGTTACAAGAGGCACTGGAAATTATGGTGGAATGCTACGACCAACTGGATTTGGCAGAGCTAAAAGACCATGCCCTCAAAACACTTAAACTTAACTTCCCGGACAGCAGTTACGCCGGTTAACTAAAAGCGCCTTCGGGCGCTTTTAGTTTATTTAGTGCCTGGTGACGTTAGATTGCATCTTCGTTTTCTTCGCCAGTACGAATACGTACCACTCGCCCAACATCATAAACAAAAATTTTGCCATCACCAATTTTGCCCGTTTTAGCCGCTTGAACAATAGTTTCAACTGCCCTGTCCACCTGATCATCATTGACGATTAAATCTACTTTTACTTTGGGTAAAAAATCAACCTGGTATTCTGCCCCACGGTATAACTCTGTGTGTCCTTTCTGACGACCAAAGCCTTTCACTTCAGTTACAGTCATCCCTGTTATCCCTATTTCAGCTAAAGATTCTCTGACATCATCCATTTTGAATGGCTTGATTATGGCTTCAATTTTTTTCACAAAACAACCCCTCGGTGTTATCAATCATAAATTGTCGGTATTGGCTGACGTTTATGCTGTGTGCGCATATAAATATTCAATAACGTCTGGCTAACATGTTCGGCAACTTGCTTACCTTCAAGAAAATCATCGATCTCGTCGTAACTCAAACCTAAAGCATCTTCATCAGTTTTTTGCGGAGTCAAACTCTCTAAATCAGCAGTAGGTGCTTTATTAATAATATTATCCGGGGCGCCCAATGCCTTGGCAATTTGTCTAACCTGGCGTTTGTTCAAACCAAATAGCGGGGCTAAATCGCAAGCACCATCTCCATACTTAGTATAGAAACCGGTTATATTTTCTGCCGAATGATCTGTGCCTAATACCAGGCCGTCTAACAGGCCAGCCACTTCATATTGAATCACCATTCTGATTCTGGCTTTAACATTGCCTTTAACAAAATCCTGCTTGGATTCACTTGCCGGCAAGTCATTCTTTAACGCTTCACAAGTTGCGAGATGTACAGCATCAGCACCAGATTGTACATTTACCACAATACTTTTATGTGGCTGAATAAAATCGATACTTTGTTGTGCATCCCGCTCATCAGCCTGGATATCATAGGGTAATCTAACCGCAACAAACTGATACTGCCCGGACTGTTCCTGGTTAAGCTGCTCAACAGCGATCTGGGCCAGTTTACCCAATGTACAGGAGTCAATGCCGCCACTGATACCTAGGACCAGGGTTTTTAATCCCGACAACAGCAAGCGGGATTTGATAAAATCCACTCTGCGAGTAATTTCATCGCTACTGTCGATTTGTGGCAACACACGCATTTCCTGGATAATATCTTCAACCTTCATTACTAAACCACTCTCGACAAGTTTCATAGGCCCTTATCATAAAAAATTTTTTACGATTATGCTGTACTAAGTTCAGCAGAAATGAATATTTATTCCATTCAACCTTCAGGTATAGGCGACACTACTCTAGGACAACGCCGGATACCCATAAGATAAAATTTAGGTGTATTGTATACTGGTGTCATTGCAAACCGGGATACCGTCAATGAAAAAACAGTATGGACTTACCCTTGTCGAACTCCTTATTACCATTGCCATAGTGGCTATCTTGGCGACAGTGGTCGCTCCAAATGTTAGAGATATGCTAATCACGAATAGAGTCGTTGCGCAATTAAATGAGGTCAGTGCGATGATTCAGTATGCTCGCTCCACTGCTGTGAACGAACAGACCACCACGATTGTCTGCCCAAGCCAGGACTTTAGCAGTTGTACTACTAACTGGAGCAACGCCAAGATGGTCTTTATTGACGCCAATTCTGACGGTGATCGTAATGCCAATGAAGAAATATTGGCCGGTACCGAAATTAATGAAAGTACACTAATCACCACTGGTCCAAACGCTGTTATCCGTTTTAGTTCAACCGGCGTAACCGCTTCCCCGGCCACAATCCTAATTTGCCATAACAGTAACGAAGCAAAATTCGCCCGAGCATTAACGGTAAGCTTACAGGGCCGGGTTAAAACCAGTCGAGACAGTAATAATGACGGCATTTATGAAGATAATACCGGCACAGCACTTAGCTGCGACTAACACCAATCCGTATTAATCAGTGCTCTGTCAGCAAGAATGCAAACACTTGAATGAAGCCATAGAATGCTCTTTCTAATTTAAGCAACGCGGAGATGGAGTTTTGAACTGATCCGAGAGGGAGAGGTGGTATGGTTTCGATGCAATTCCTGCATGGCAAAGTTGGACAAACAGGAAGATAGCAACACCTTCCTGTTACAGACAAGAGTTAGAGTGTTAGCATTTCCAGCAATATTCGTCATTCGCCAGACTACCATTGTTATTTTTATCCCAACCTTTACGGCCGTCACTAAAATAATATAACACGCCGTCATCAGCCTGCGATGTACCACTAACTGGTGTCGCAGTAAGCGAATAACTGGTGCCACTGGCATTAACTGTAGCGATGGACAGATTATATTGCTTATTGGCTGACGGTTCACTTGATGGCGAATAGGTATGAAAAACCGCCGGAGCGCCGGTATTCCCTCCTCCCGACGCTGCTCCATTGTAGCTGAACACACCAGCTTTATGCCGTTGCATTGCGGCTGCCAATGCCATCAAATCGGCCTGGGCGGCACTACGTTTACCATTTTTAACAAATCCCAGATAAGAGGGATAGGCAATAGAAGCGATAATGCCGACAATCGCCACCACAATCATTAGTTCAATCAGCGTAAATCCTTTCATTTTCATCGTTATCTCTCCGTTTCTGTTTTCCAGGCGCTTTTCTGAACTCTTTCGAGTCGTCCGTAAATATTTTCAGCTAGGCAATCCAATTGCGTGGTGCAAGCAATTTCATCGCCATCCTCATCCACTTCCTTGACAATTGATCCACATTCGGTTCCCAGGCAAACCACAGGATGAGTGGGATCTTCAATCAGTACCTTGGTTTCCGGCGCAATACCGGTTTGCTGTAAATCAACAAAGCGATCAACATGTTCATCCTGATTATTATGATTCAAATCAGTTACCGCATTACCATTAATCAGTTCGACCAGGTATGCCCGGCTATTCCCGCTTGGTGGAGCACACAAGCTTTCACTGATTTGGGCAGGAACATAACTGGTAAAGAATAGCTTATAATTGAGGATTAACGGCGTCGCGAGCACTTTTTCACCACCACTCCCAAGACTGATCATCCATCCCTGTTTGGTCGAAAAGGCAGCGGCTTCCAGCGCCTGCTGCCCTTCAGTGCCGGTCGTCAGTGCATGCGCAGTCGCATCATATAAATCAGCCGCCGTAAAAGCAGTGGTGGGCAAACTGTAATTGCCGTCCTCATCGGTAACAAACACCCCCTTGTCTTTAATCATGTAAATATTATCTTTAATCTCGACATTCAAAGGATGTGCCCGATAACCTGAACCAATTGCGACGGCATAATAATGCTCATCAGCCAAGCTGATTTCCGCCACATCCGGCGCATAAAAGAAACGACGGTTCTCGGTAGCATCATCATCGTTTGCCAGACTGGCCAACAAACCGCCGGTGACCAAATTGCTGGCCGATTGGCCATTGTGAATATCCAGACGAAAAATCTGGCCGCCGGTATCGGCGACATAAAGATGATCCGCATAGTCATCGCCATCACGGTCTATCACCGAGATTCTGGCCGGAATGCTGTATTGCATGGTTGGTAAAATGGTATCCGCGTCACTGTTGCTAGCGGACCAGAGCAGTTGCCCCGTATCCGCATCGACAATAAATACTGCGTTACCCATGGTGTCCGGGCCTCTCAACAAGCGGTTATCCTGATCTTCATCGTAACCTCCGCCAAATACCAATACAGTTCTGCTAGTACCGCCAATATTAATCTTGGTTACTGTCGGTTTTGACCAACTCTGTCCCAGTTTTGCAAAGGGACCTGTCCCACCTTCAATTTTAAACGCCAAAGAAGGTGAGGTCTTATTGGTGATGTCAAACGCATAGTAATTTCTGCCACCTCGGCGCATACCCACATAGAGGTATTTATTGCTGTTTGTCTCACGCAACACCATATCGCCGTCCATACCATAAATATGATTAAACGAAGAATTGTTCAGGTAGAAATCATACAGATTAGGCAGCAATTCTCTGGGTATAATCGCAAAGTTTTCATCACCTGTTTCCGGATCAAAGGAGTGCAGATAACCCTGATTGGTGGCTACCATAATGGCGCTGTCATTAGTTCCATAATTGACAATCACCGGCTGGGAGTGAATGGGATCGCCCATCTGCAGGCGCGCATCGGTGGTATAACCATCATCATCATCATCTTTAACATCTACACCGCGTGCCCATTTAAGCAACACATTGCGGATGTCAACAGGATTAGCCTGTGTTTCCACCCCCAAATCGGCTGCAGTGATAGCATTGTTATTTTCATGCAAACTATTGTTCACGTCGGCGATGTTGCCGGTGCCGCTAAAGGTATAAACCGCTCTGCTCAGATCCAGTTTACTGGCGGCTCCACCTTCACGTACATCACTACCATCCGCAACCGCCGACCAATAACTATGGGCGGTATCTTTAAAGAATCCTGTACCGTCATCGACCGCAGCCAGACCGTTCTTATCTTTAATTAAATTGCCGTCAATTTTGTATTTTTTCAGGTTACCCGGCCAGGCCGTGCCCTCGGCTGGTTTGAATAAAGCGAAATAAAGTTCGTCTCTATGGGTCAAACGATTCAACTGGTTAACCGCAACCCCTGGCGAAACAAATGTCGCATTGACGTCCTTCACGCTTTTTAAAATACTCTCAAACGCGGTTAACAGTTGATCACTGTCGCTAGCAGTGTAAAAACCACCGCCACCTTGCAACGCCAACTGGCTTAAAAAATTGTTTGCTGTCGCGTTAGCGGCAAAACCTATGGTATGGGTAATAACGCGCGCATCGATAACGGATTCGCTGCTTTTACTGATATTCTTGACCAGATCGATACCACACTTTTCACCACTACTGGCGTTGGAACAACTTCTGCCCAGCAGTGATTCAATTTCCCCTACGCTGTGATTATTATTTGCCTCACCATCCGACAACAACACAATATGGTTATTGGTTTGGCATTGCAGATCGGTAACAGGTGAAATATAGGTCGCGCCGTAAGGAATATACTCGTTGACACAGTCGCTATCATTCATATTATCTTCCGAACACCCATAAGGTAGAACGGCATCATCCCCCGTATAGGACATACGGTTACTGACCCGAGTATGCCGACGAACACTGCTACTCACACTGGATGTTCCCCGTTGACGACCATAGTAAACATCCAGTCCACCATAATAACTAACAGCTTCATACAAGGTGTCGACAATCGGCGTTAAACCGTCTGCCGATAATTCATCTACCTTATTCAATAAATGATCCCTGACCGTGGCGACAGTGGCCGGAATGGCATTGCCCTGAAACTTAATTTTAAGTTGCGGCGCTCCGGAAGGTTTACCGTTATATGAATAGGCACCTCTGTTGCCATCAAAATTAGATAACACAAACATCATCGCGTTACCCGACTCCCAGTCGCCACGATCCACAACTGCCTGTACCTGGTTCACTAAAGAAGGAGTCTGGTAGGTATTGTTACGATACCAGTTAGATATACCAGACCAGGTTATCGACGCAGTTTTGTTTTTATTCCTTAATAAACGCCTTGGATAAGGGTTGAAATCATTCGGATCGGCTTCGTCCACAGCAGCAATATCAAATGACGCACTACCATAACGGTTCTCATAGGCGGTGAAAGTCAAATAGGCTTCTTGAACCACTGCATTTTGCGGGATGGTAACGTTGTCGAAACGTATTCCAACATAATCATTACTATTGTCATTAAGAGTGAGTTCGCTACCGGTGTTTTGGTAGCCATTGGATTGTTCTTCGGCATTATTATTCTGACTGTCTACCTGAAAATACATATCGCCCGAGACACAACCTGTAGCCGTTTCTTTATCATAAGACACCACTAATTCGGCGCCTAAACCACTACCTTCATCATAGGACTGAATATAGCGATTACTGGCACCGCTTCCACCGAGTCCGTCAACAATCAGAGTTAACGCATTACCACCACACCAGTCACCCCGATTCACCACTTCCTGGATCACAGCTCCGATATCAGGAGTAACAAATTGTTCATTGGCTGTAGGCCAGTCATTGTCACTGCTCCAACCTACCTGAGCGGCCGTTTTACTCCTGGAACTGATATTTGTATTTGCCGAGCTAAAGGCAGCCGAATTACCACTCGCTTCCGCTGAAAAACGGATGTCCGCTGCTGAACTGTTAAAACCGTCTGATGCAAGGCGTAAATAGGCCGACGATATCACGGCGCCGCGGGGGATTTGCAGCTGATCAAAACGAAAACCGCTGATGACGGAGGTTGTTCCTTCAACCAGCTTAATGCGGTTACTGGTGACATTTACCGAACCGGAAATTTCATAAGCGTCATCATTTGAATCAGCGACAGAGGTCACAATTTCGGGTTCTACCGGTGAATCAATGGGTCGAACAGGATAAAGCACCGGTCCACCATAGTCAGAAAAACGCATCAGTCCCGCATTGATATTGGTCGCCGAGCGCAATGCATCTTTAAGCGCATTCTGCACACGTAGTAAGCGTGATTCATTGGTACCGTCACGGCCGGTCATACTGCCTGAGCTGTCCATGATAAACAGGACGTTTGGATTATAGGTAAGCTGGTTTCCGCCAACCCCTAAATAGATTTCAATATCGTCAGCCTGGGCAGTAAAACTAATCATGGCTGACAACAAGGCAGTACACAATGCCGTCGTAATTTTTTGTTTATTCAGGTACATATTTTCCCCTACCCACCGTTTGTCGCAGGAGCAAAAACAGAAACATTCAAAGAGTTCGCCACTGCGTAACCGGAACCAACCACCTGTCCACAACCTTTGACGATAAATATATGACAACTGATATTACTGCCGCCCACGACATTGCTCGACCCCAGGCAAGGACGTTCATCCACAAAGGCAGTACTGGACCAGCTATTCACTGCCGGACTGTCGCTATAAGTACCTGCCGCATTATTCTGGACACCAGATTGGACACCGGCACTGGTAATACGGCGATTAGTCCAGGTAGCAGTATCAAAACAACTTAATTCCTGTAATGCCGGATCGATGGCGGTCCCTTGACGTGCTTCAGTAAGCGGATCTGCCACTGTGTCATCAGATAGAATGGCCAAATCTTCCGACTCAAATATTACGCCCCCCAAGCCGGCTTCTGCAGCATCAAAGGCGACGTTATAAGACTCCATCGACTGGGCCATTTTACTTTGCATTAAACTGGAACTGACCGATGACACCCCTAAAATGGTCAAGCACAGCAATACCAGCAAGGCGAACACCAGCACTATCCCTTGCTGTTTCAGGACAGCTGTTTTCATACTTTAGTACTCCGAAGGAAGTTTTTGACATTGCGGAAACTGATAGTCGTTTCGAATTGCTTGTACAGTCCGTGATCAGATGGAGTAATTTCGGTTTCATTCAACAATTTAAATGTGGGCACCTGCTCGATATACACCTCGCCTTCGCCTTTAAGCAGAATCGCAATCTGAATGGCCACTACCTGACTGCCGCCGGCAATTTCAGCTGGCAATAAATTGGCAGTGACGTAGCGTACCGGACGGCCGGAGTTATTATTGGTAAGTGCCGAATTACTCACTCCATAAACCACCTGAAAACCATAGACATCATCCAACAGCGTAAAAGCCGCATCACCATTGTTGCCGACAGCCGCACGTTGACCGCGTAATACCCGCCCATCGAAACCGCGACATTTCAGCTTGTTGTCCTCTACATAATATTCGTTAACAACATAAAACTCCTGATCGCCGAGATAACCCAGTTTATAGCCCCGGCAATCCTGTCCACCTTGCATTCCTGCGACTAAGGTATCGTTAGCCCCCGATGCACCTTGCAAGGATCCCAAATCCAGTGCATTGGCAAAGTCGCCGGGTAAAATAATAGGATGATTCTTAACAAAAGAAGCTTCAGAAACGACATCAACGCTGCGTTCCAGATTGGCGTCAATAGGGTCATAGCGGCCAGTAGTCAGTAATTCAGCTCTTAACCGAGTCATAATAAATCGGCCACTTTCCTGAGTGGAGGCCATTGAGCGGTTAAGTCTTTCTGTCACCTGATTGCTCACCAGAACCTGCACAATGGCACCGGAAATCATTAAGCCCAGCACTAAAGAAATCATCAGCTCGATTAAGCTAAAACCTTGCTGCGAGAGCCTATACCCTGAAAACTGTTGCATCTTCATCTCACAACACCAGATCGATAACAACGCAATCGACAGGTTCGGCATCGGAGTCAGGATTGCACACCGCATTCAATTGTCGGTCGATGTTCTGCCAGTTTTCGACCGGCCAGGTCAACATCACCCTATGTCTGGAACCCACGCTGCAAGCGTCGGCATCGCCGGCATTATTGTCGTTACAACTGAGACTCAATTTAACCGTAGGATCAATTTTGCTAGCCGCGCAAGACATTTGCCAAGCATCAAAACGAGCCAATTCTGCTGTGCTACAAGTATTAGCATTACAGTCCGGGATACTGGCCGGTATTTGCCGGCAAAAGCATTGCCATGGAGGTGCTGATGATGCACAGGTAAGTGATTCAAAATTATACAGGTCCGGATCAAAATAGTTGTTGTCTACCACCGGCCCACTCACAGTAGATGAGATATAGCTGTTCGCTCTGAGTCGTTCGGCCATTTGTTGAGCAACCATGACGGCGTTGGAGCGATTTAGCGCATCAGAATTGGAAAATGCACCAACAAACTGTAATGACGCGACACCCAGCATACCAATGGCCAGAATAAATAAGGTTACCAGCACCTCAATCATGCCCACCCCGTGCTGTCTCG
Source organism: Neptunicella plasticusilytica (assembly GCF_047922965.1). Classification (GTDB taxonomy): domain Bacteria; phylum Pseudomonadota; class Gammaproteobacteria; order Enterobacterales; family Alteromonadaceae; genus Neptunicella; species Neptunicella plasticusilytica. The sequence goes on along the minus strand of NZ_CP150481.1, from coordinate 1,002,490 downwards.
TTGCCGAGCAAACCTGAGGCAGTTGCATCTTTTGATGTTTGTATTGAACTGATAACCCACTCATTGATAAACCTATGTCGAATTTATGCTATCTGATAATGTCGGCTGGAATTAACCTAACTATAGATTAGCCGAATTTGGCCTGGGCTTGGTTATCAATTCAGTATGAAAGGTATAAAACTGGCAAAGTAGCAGCCTAACCAATAAGTCGAACAATTGGCCAGGCGAGAAGCGCCATATGGATAGCGCCCTTTTTAAACGAGATTTTCTGTTACAACACCTTGACTTGTAGTTCTTTAGGCACCGCAAATTCAATATTTTCCGGTCTTCCGCTCACTTCTACAGCGTCGGTTGCGCCAAGTGTTTTCAAACGCGCCACCACACCGTTAACCAGTACATCCGGGGCAGAGGCACCTGCAGTCACACCGATGTGGCTGACATTTTCCAACCATTCGGTCTGTATGCACTCTGCATCATTGATCAGGTGAGAAGGCGTACCCATTTTCAACGCCAGTTCCCGCAGACGGTTGGAGTTGGAACTGTTGGTCGAGCCGACCACCAACATCAAATCACACTTGCTGGCCAACTCTCTCACTGCATCCTGGCGGTTCTGGGTGGCGTAACAGATATCGTCTTTACGCGGCCCTTCGATGGATGGGAACTTGGCCCGGAGTGCGTCAATAACATCAGCAGTATCATCAACAGACAACGTAGTCTGGCTACAATAATATAATCGTTGCGGATCCTTGACTGCCAGTTTGTCCACATCCGATGACGATTCAACCAGATAGATCCCGCCGTTGGGATTATTATATTGCCCCATAGTGCCTTCTACTTCCGGATGTCCCTGATGGCCTATCAGGATGCATTCCACCCCTTTTTTACTGGCTCGGGTGACTTCCATATGTACCTTGGTCACCAACGGGCAAGTGGCATCAAACACTTTAAGACCGCGCCTTTCGGCCTCTTTACGTACCGATTGCGCCACACCGTGCGCTGAGAAAATAACAATACAGTCATCCGGCACTTCATCCAGTTCATCAACAAACACCGCACCACGTTGACGTAAACCGTCCACCACAAATTTGTTGTGTACCACTTCGTGGCGCACATAAATAGGCGGCTCAAATATTTCCAAGGCCCGTTCAACAATAGTAATAGCTCTGTCTACACCGGCACAAAAGCCGCGGGGATTAGCAAGATGAATTTTCATAATAATCTAATGTCGCACCTAATTTAGTGGCCTAATGGATTTCCAGTATTTCAACGGCAAAAATAACATCCTGTCCCGCCAACGGGTGATTAAAATCAATAGTGACAGAATCCCCGGCTACCTCACGAACAATTCCCGGAATTTCGCTACCGTCGGGTTGACCGAAAGCGATAATCATCCCCGGTTCGGCAGGGGTATCCTGGCTAAAACGGCTACGGCTCATATGATGAATATTATCCGGATTGGGTTGTCCAAAAGCATCATCGGCTGACAAACTAAACTCTTTTTTATCACCCGCTTTAAGGCCTAACAAACACTGTTCAAAGTTTGGCGTTAAACTGCCATCACCCATTTTTAGTTGGGCAGGTTTATTGTTTACCCGGGTGCTATCAGCCGCTGAACCATCCTGCAATTTAAGATCAAAATGTAACACAACGCGACTACCGGCGCCGATCAAGCCAACTTCACTCATCTTTCATACCATTATTTCTCAGTGCATCGAAGATCAATAGCACTGCACCAACAAAAATAGCACTATCGGCGATATTAAACGTTGGCCAATGCCATTGCTGGTAATACACATCTAAAAAATCAATCACATAACCATAATGCAGGCGATCATATACATTTCCCAATGCGCCGCTAAGTACTAACGCAAAAGCGGCGGGAACCAGTTTCTGTTTGACCTTGCATTGTTTTAACCAGTACAGGATCAGCACACTGACCACTAACGCAATAGCGGTGAAAAACCAGCGCTGCCAGCCGCCCTCGGTGCTTAAAAAACTGAAAGCCGCACCATGATTTTGCACGTAAGTAATGCTGAACATCGGGATAATCGAAATAGACTCATACAAGTCCATACTGGCAATCACCCACTGTTTGGACGCCTGATCAATGACTAACATCAACAATGTCAGCCATAACCAGCGCAAGCCTGAGTGTTTAAAAACATTAAGCATATTGACGTTGTTCACCTTCACCCTCGATGTTATCCACACAGCGGACACAAAGTTCCTGATGGGCGGTATTGCTCCCTACATCTTCGCGGTAATGCCAGCAACGTACGCATTTCTCGCCCTCAGACGCGGTAATTTGCACCCATAAACCGTCCAGTTCTGTTGCAACAACGTTATCCGGCGCCTGTTCAACTCTAACGACTTTTGCCGCAGAAGTGATTAACACAAAACGTAATTCGTCTTCTAGAGTGGCTAACACATCGGCCAGTTGCGGTGTCGCATAGAGTGTCACTTCAGCTTGCAGGGAACCACCAATCTGGTTATCGCGCCGAGCTTGCTCCAACGCGCCATTGACCTGATCTTTAACCGCCATAATCTGTTGCCAGAAACTGTTGTCCAGTTGCCCTTGCTGAGCATCTAGACCAAAATCCTGATACCACTGGCCGGTAAATACAAATTCGTCGCGTTGTCCCGGCATAACCTGCCAGATTTCCTGTGCAGTAAAGCTCATAATCGGCGCTATCCAGCGCACTAAAGCCTCAGCAATATGAAACAATGCAGTTTGACAGGAACGTCTGGCAACACTGTCCGCTTTAGCTGTGTATTGCCTGTCCTTAATGATATCCAGATAAAAACTGCCCATTTCGATGGAACAAAAATGCATCAACTTCTGACAAATTTGCAAGAAGTCGTAGTTGTCATAGTCAACCAGCAATTCCTGCTGTAATTGTTCCGCGCGTTGTACTGCCCACAAATCCAGCGCCACTAACTGATCTGCCGGGACCAAATCTGTTGCTGGATTAAAACCGTTTAAGTTAGCCAGCAGGAAACGTGCAGTATTACGGATACGACGATAAGCATCCGCAGCCCGTTTCAGGATCTCGTCAGACACCGTCATTTCACCACGGTAGTCGGTAGAGGCCACCCACAAACGCAAAATATCCGCGCCAAGCTTGTTCATCACATCTTGTGGAGACACCACATTACCAATCGACTTGGACATTTTTTTGCCATTCGCATCGACGGTAAAACCGTGGGTTAAGACTTGTTTATAAGGCGCTTTCTCACTGATGGCCACCGATGTCATCAAGGACGACATAAACCAGCCCCGATGCTGATCCGAGCCTTCCAGATATAAATCCGCCGCAGCCGGAATATCATCACGTTGATCGACCACAAAAAAGTGCGTAACACCCGAATCAAACCATACATCCAGCGTGTCTTTGACCTTGATATAAGTACCAGCATCGTCACCCAGCAAACTGGCGTCGTCCAAATCCCACCAGGCCTGGATACCTTGCTGCTCAACCAGTTTCGCGACTTGCTCAAGTAACTCAGGGCTACGCGGGTGTAATTCACCGGAGTCCTTATGCACAAATAACGCAATGGGAACACCCCAGGTACGCTGCCTGGAAATACACCAGTCAGGACGCCCTTCCACCATTTTGGCAATGCGGCTTTCACCCCATTCCGGGATCCAGCGTGTCTGCGTGATTTGTTCCAACGACTTTTGGCGCAGACCATTTTTTTCCATGCTGATAAACCATTGCGGTGTGGCACGGAAGATAATCGGGGTTTTATGTCGCCAGCAATGCGGATAACTATGTTCAAACGCATGGTGATGCAATAACGCGCCTTTTTGTTCCAGCACCTCAACGATAGAGGCGTTAGCTTTAAACACATGCTGACCACCAAACAATTCAGTATCAGCGAAATACACCCCATTGGCACCCACCGGATTCGCCACTTCAAGGCTGTATTGACGACCCACGTTAAAGTCATCCACACCGTGGCCGGGTGCAGTATGCACCAAGCCAGTACCCGAATCCGTGGTCACGTGATCCCCTAAAATAATCGGTACATCAAAATCATAAAAAGGATGCTGCACCCTGACCAGCTCCAGGGCTTTACCTTTGCAATAACCTAATGCGTGGTAGCGTTCGATGCCGAAACGATCCATACAATCTTTAACCAGATCCGAGGCTAGCACTAACCGGCGCGGGTTACTGTCATCCTCAATCTGAACCAGACAATAATCCAGCTCTGCATTCACACTGATTGCCCGGTTGGCAGGCAATGTCCAGGGCGTGGTGGTCCATATAGCAACTGATATTTCACCTTTGCCAGCGTGACCATCAGGGTGATCAAACAAGTCCGCGACCTTGTCAGTATCAACAACTTTAAACGCCACATCTATGGCCGGAGAATGCTTGTCTTTGTATTCCACTTCCGCTTCGGCCAATGCCGAGCCACAATCGGTACACCAGTGTACCGGCTTAAAGCCTTTTTCAATGTGGCCAGATTCAAGCACCTTACCCAGCACACGGATAATGTCGGCTTCCGAACGGAAATCCATGGTTTTGTAAGGATTATTCCACTCGCCTAACACACCTAGACGGATAAAGTCGTTTTTTTGCCCATCAATTTGCTTGTCGGCGTATTCGCGGCATTTTTGTCTGAATTCTGCGGCGCTAACTTTTTGTCCGGGCTTGCCGACTTTCTTCTCAACCTGTAACTCGATTGGCAAGCCATGACAATCCCAGCCCGGTACATAAGGCGCGTCAAAATCTGACAATGTACGAGCTTTTACAATAATGTCTTTAAGGATTTTATTGACTGCGTGACCAATATGAATATCACCATTGGCATAAGGAGGGCCGTCATGCAATACAAAGGGAGTTTTACCTTTTTTAGCCTGACGGATTTTGTAATAGAGCTCAGTGTCGGTCCAGTGCTTGAGCATCTGCGGCTCGCGCTGGGCTAAATTACCACGCATGGGAAACTCGGTTTCCGGCAAATTCAGAGTATGCTTGTAATCGCTCATTTGTTGTTAAATCCAGTCATTATTGTTTGGGGACTATTCGATTAAAAAGATGATCCCGTTAAAAAGTGTTTGTCTTATCTATTCCCAGACAAGGATAAAAATTCTCTGGCCTGCTGAGCATCCGCTTGTATTTGCTGCTGTAAATGCTGCAAAGAGGCAAATTTCTGTTCATCACGCAATTTTTTCAGTAATTCTACTTCAATATGCAAACCGTATAAATGTTCATCAAAATCAAATAAATGCACTTCCAGTTGCGAGCGGGTACCGTTCAAGGTCGGCCTGGTGCCAATATTGGCCACACCATCAAAAATACCCAGTTCACTTTTGACTCTAACGGCAAACACGCCGGCAACCGGGGCTTTGCAACGGTTGAGTAATAAATTGGCGGTGGGGAAGCCAATGGTACGGCCTTTTTTGTCACCATGAATAACTTTGCTGGCGATACTGAACTTGCGCCCTAACATCGATTCGGCCAGCGCCATGTCCCCATTTGCCAGTGCATCTCTGACTGCTGTTGAACTAATTCGGCAGTCCTGCAAACGCAAACTTTGGGTGCTGACCACACTAAAACCGCATTGCCGCCCTTCGGCCTGCAACATGTTAAAATCGCCCTTCCGGTCGCGGCCGAAACGAAAATCGTCACCGACGACTAAAAATTGAATGCCCAGTTTATCGACTAATAAGTCTTCGACAAAATGACGAGCACTCTGCTCGGAAAAACGACGATCAAACTTGACGCACAATAACCGGTCGACGCCCAATTTTTTCAGTTCGGTGTATTTATCCCGTAAGCGGCTAAGTCTCGCCGGCGCGGTATCCGGCCGAAACAATTCTTCCGGCTGCGGCTCAAATACCATCACTGTGGCCGGTAACGCCATTTTTCGAGCTTGCTCCACCAGACTTTTCAAAACCGCCTGGTGGCCAAGGTGCACGCCGTCAAACTTGCCAATCGTCAGCACACAGCCTTTATGTCTGTGCCGAATATTGTGCAATCCCCTGACTAATTCCACCTTTACCTCATTAAACTGGCTTTGCTTCGCGTCCGTTTCATTATCGGCCTGGCTGATATGCGGATGATGCGCGCGTAAAAATAGCGGATTATAACTAATACCAATCCACGTTAACAAGCGCTCTGTCAGCGAGAATGTAAACGGGCTTAATCCAGGCGTTTGAATAAAGTTATAGTGGTGCTGTTTTGAATTTTAGCAACCCAGAGCATGCCTGTTTAAAACTTGTCCAAAGCAAATGACCAGGCGGCATTTGTTGTTGAGCAGCATTATTGTTGAGCTCCCGTATTGGCGGGCTGATTGCGCAATAACGCATCAGGTCTAGCTCCCACCAGAAAAAGGCTGCAGATAAACACTATTGCGGCTCCCAAAATAGCCGCGCTCAATATACTGACTTGCTGCCAACTCGACCACTGCAACCATTCGCTAACCGGCGGTAGTAACCAGCTCAATATCGCCGCCATAATCAACGCTGCCACACCAATCCGCACAATAAATAACAATGTGGCTGAGCAGCAGTGATAGACGCCACTACGATGTAATCGCTGATATAACAACGATACATTCAGCAACGCAGATAGCGACGTTGCTATTGCCAGCCCGACATAACCATATTGATAGGCAAAAATAACGTTAAATCCCATATTGGCCAGCATTGCCCAGATACCAAATTTGACCGGTGTTTTAACATCCTGACGGGAGTAAAATCCCGGAGCCAACACTTTAATCAACATAAAACTCAATAAGCCGGTTGCGTAGGCAATCAAGCTGTATGACGCCATAGTGGCATCCACGGGCGTAAATGCGCCGCGCTGAAACAACACCAGTAGCATCGGCTCAGCCAATACTATCAATCCTGTCGCTGCCGGGATCCCGAGTAGACAAACCATTTTTACCGACCAATCCATATTACCGGAAAATTTAACATGATCCTGAGCCGCGTGATTACGTGACAAGGTAGGTAAAATCACCGTCGCAATAGCAATACCAAACAACCCAAGCGGAAACTCCAATAAACGGTCCGAGTAGTATAACCAGCTGATAGAACCGTCTTGCAAATAGCTGGCAATAAAGGTGTCAAATAGCAGATTGATCTGACTGACCGACACACCAAACAATGCCGGGATCATCAGTTTTCTGACTCGTGACACCTGCGGGTCATGCCAGCCCCACTGTGGCTTTACCAGCAATCCGGTCTGAGCTAAAAACGGGATCTGGAATATAAACTGGATTAATCCGCCCAAAAATACTCCCCAGGCCAAACCTATTGCTGGTGTCTCCAGATTGGGCGATAAAAATAACGCCGCACTGATAATCGCCACATTCAATAGCACGGGCGTAAAGGCTGCCACAGCAAACTTGTTCAGGGTGTTAAGAATGGCTCCGGACAACGCGGTTAGAGTGACAAAGAACAGATAAGGGAAGGTGATTTTCAACATCAACGCAGTCAATTCATACTTGTCTGCATCCGGACCATCATTCAGATAATCGATAAACCAGCCATTGGCAAACAACATAGCCAATATTGGCGAACCGATAACTCCCAATAACGTCACCAGCATGACCAGTGTGCCCAGAGTACCGGCAATCCGGGCAACAAAAAGACGCAACTGTTGTTCATCGTTCTGGTGATGAACCTCACTCAACATTGGGATAAATGCCTGCGCAAAGGCGCCTTCGGCAAACAACCGGCGCAGGAAATTGGGAATTTTATTCGCCAGCAGGAAAACATCTGCGGTACCGCCGGCACCGAGCAGATTGGCCACAATCACATCACGGGTTAACCCCATTATTCGCGACAAAAATGTCATCGAACTTACAATTACACCAGACTTAAATAGCTTACCAGACAATATGTTACACCCCAAAATGAACTCGACCATTATGCGGCAGTTAGCAACCAGTAAAAACCTAAAAATGCACCAACGTCGCAAATAATGTCGGTGTTTTTGATTTCATCCGCTTAAAACCGCTGTTATTCCATTTTCTGGGTCTATTATTAGTAGAAAAGCATGGAGTAAGGCATTGAACTCATCTGACACTATTATCATGGCCGTGGGCGGTGCGCTGATCATTATCGGCCTGTATCTATTTATTGCTGGCAAGAAAGACGGGGTTAGCAGTAATAATGTTGAAGGCTTCGGGATTAAGCTGAATGTCAGCAATCCTTCCATTATTCTGATTGTTTTTGGTGTTGGCTTGTTACTGGTACCAAGGCTGTTACCGGAAACACCCGTTTCACATGGTCCTGGCCAAGCCAGCGATCCTGCACTCAACCCTAAAGTGGGTACTAACAATCCATCAACAGAGATCCCTCAAATTGTGCCAGGCAGTTCAGTTGAAGAAGACGATATAGTGATCCCGGCCACCCCGACACCGGTTTATTTTCCACAGGGGGTATGGCAACTTACCGGCTATGAACAGGACGGTGTCGAGCTACCGGTTCCCGGGATGGTAAAGGGTCATATCAATTTTGTCCGTAAGGACAGCAACAACATCGCCTGGACTACCACTGTGTGGATTTCGGACATATGGGGTAATGTGAGTAATTACCAGTATCAGGGTCAGATCGCGAATAAAAATAACAATTACATGATGTCTTTTATCAGCAGCAATGATCCGCAATTTATCCCTGACGGATTCGTACCACTGGAAATGTTTATTGAAAACAACAACACCTTGCACATGAAATTTACTTCACAGGGAACTCAGGAACTATTTCACTGGGTGCAATAAACTCAATCCAGTTGCGCCTGCAGCCATAGGCGGGCCTGTTGTATATCAGTAAAAAATTGGTGGGGCATATCCGCATTGCGGTAGAACCCACCCCATAACTGGGTCGCCATGCTGCTATACGACACGTTATCAAGTACAATTGCCACCGCCGCCATTCCACACTTTTTGGCATCAAGGATGGAATCTTTCATTGCTTCTATGGATTCATGGGTAATCAACGAATCACCGTGAAAAATCACCAGATTACCCCATCGTTGTCCGCTTAATTGTTGGCGATAAACCTGCACATCACGACGATATTTCTGGATCAGTTCAATATTAGCCGGACCTTCAGCATCAATAACCAACAAATTCCCGTCAATCTGGAGTGCAAAATAACCATGATCGGGAAACATCCTGTTGTTCATTATTTACCTACCTCACATAAAAACAGATCGATTCAACAATATGATCTGCACCAGTTTGTTAAGCATGCAGAAACGAAGCGATGGTAAAACGCCCGGTGGTCGGATCCATATCAAATGGATAATCCGCTCCAATATCACCGGAGTGCAAACTGGAACAGCGATAAATCAGCAAACGGTTAAATTTGGCCGGCACCGAAACAATCCGCTCAAACAGTTCGGTATCGCCATCAATATATCCCTGTGGCATGCCGTAACGCGCCACTTCAGCATCCAATTGACCAAAGTAATCCTTTGCTCTGCCGGTATCAATATATTCATAGCGGCTTTGGCGATGGCGATAAAATGAGGTGCCGCCATGTTGTTCTCCACACAAGTAATGCAACATGGCTATCTCATCTGGATTGGGCTGGTCAAAATGCGGAATACGTTGCGCCGGCTGCAACTGCTCAACCGGAGTGGCCACCAATGAGTAATAGCTATCCACTTTTTTTATAGCATCAGGTGTAAGAGAAAATGTCTGGCAAATTAGTGGCGCGAGCTGCTCCAACACAAGATTTTTATAGGCGTTCGGTACCGGCGAACGTAAACCTGGGTACATTCCGCTGGCGGGCAGCACGTTGTTTTGTTGCAAAGCAAAATCAATAAGCTTGTCAGCCTCCGCCAGATAATGGTCAATAATGATCAACGGCTGCTTTTCTGTACCTATTTGATGGATTTGATAGCTGAAATGGGCATCCAATCCGGTCAATATGTGCTTGTCATCAACAGGGTCAATCATAATCCTACATTTTCTCTGCTTTGCAATGCTGATCAATAAACTCCTGATGGCCTGGCATATAGTCAGTGGATTTTCTGATTACCGATTTGATCCCTTCCAGGCGGCGATGCAGTTCTTCGTCACTAAAAATATCCGCCAGAGCATGGTAGGACTCCGGGCGTATCCCTTGTCCGTACATCACTTCGAACCAGCTCAAATCATTAAACATTTCATTGTTGAAACGGGCGATCCGGCCATTACGCTTGAATTGCTCAATTTTCTGGGTCAGTTCAGGTGGCACATCCATAGTGCGGCAATAATCCCAAAAGGGTGAGTCATCACGTTCCGTGGCATAGTAATGCAGGATCAAAAAGTCGCGGATACGTTCATATTCAAAATCGATTTGACGGTTATATTCGTCAATGTCTTCCTGCTCAAAACTGTTGTGCGGAAAAAAACTGAATAACTTGGATAACGCCGACTGGACCAAATGAATACTGGTGGATTCCAGTGGCTCCATGAAACCCGCCGCCAGCCCTAATGCCAGACAGTTTTTATTCCAGCTTTTGTTACGTTTCCCGGTGACAAAACGCAATACTTTCGGTTCTGCCAGAGGCTCACCTTCAAGATTGTCCAACAAGATTTGAGTCGCCTGTTGGTCAGACATAAACTTGCTGCAGTACACATGACCGTTACCGATGCGGTTTTGCAACGGGATACGCCATTGCCAACCAGCCTGATGTGCAGTAGAGCGAGTAAATGGCCAGGGCTCCCCGGCACTGGCGCAGGGCACTGCGACAGCTCGATCACAAGGCAACCAGTGTGACCAGTCTTCATAGCCGGTCTGCAATGCTTCTTCGATTAATACTCCCCGGAATCCGGAACAATCAATAAAAAAGTCAGCTTGATATTCGTTGCCATCATCCAGTAATACTGAGTGAATAAAACCATCCTCACGCATATTGGTTTTAACCACTTTACCTTCTGTACGCACAACGCCTTTGGCTTCGGATAGCTCACGTAAATACCTGGCATACAAGCCGGCATCGAAGTGAAAGGCATAAGCGATATTCGACAATGGCGAATTTCCCGCATCGATAGAACGCATAAAGCGCTTTTCATGGCAAGCCATCGCGGTCAAGGTGTATTCGTCAATATGTGCGGCCTTACCCTGGGCGCGCATTTTTAACCAATATTGGTAAAAGTGCACGCCTTCCATATCCTTGCCCACGTCCCCAAACGCATGAAAATAACTGCTGCCCATTTTATCCCAGTTAACGAACTGAATACCCAGCTTAAAAGTCGCCTGAGTCTTACGCACAAAATCATCTTCGTCCAGTCCCAGGAGTTGGTTGTATAGCTGGATTTGCGGGATGGTCGCTTCCCCGACACCGACGGTGCCTATCTGCTCTGATTCAACCAACCGTATCTCACAAAAGGATTGTCCCAACACTTTAGACAATGCAGCTGCCGCCATCCAGCCCGCAGTTCCTCCACCCAAAATGAGTATTTTATTTATCTTTTTACTTTGCATATCGTTGTTTATTCCACATCTTAAGACACATCGCTCTATGTGCGACTAAATTGGTGATAAAAATCTTGGTAACTTGGCATTCCAGTGACCAGTCTATCGATAGTGCGGCCAATTTGGGCAAATGACTGTTCTAGCTGGTCATCACTCAAATTGGACAAATACAGACTAGCCAGTTGTGGTACTTGATGTAGTGCGGCCAATATTCCATACCATCGCTGCTCATCCACCGCATCGGTATCAGCCGGTAACAAACGTCCAAATCGCAAAAACAACGCAACTCGTCGGGTAAATAAAACGTCATCCGGTAGCGGGTTATCCAGATTTTCCCGCCCCCACAACCAATAATGAAACTGGGCATATTCGGCCGTCTCATCCACAAAGCGTTGCCAGTTGCGGTTAAACTTGTGCGCACAGATGTCCTGACCCGATAGCCCAGGATACAAGTCAAGAAACTGCAACAGCGCTGCCTGGACAAAAAACAGTTCGGAATAAAATGTTTTTCCCAAATTCACCGCGGCATCACCAACAGCCAAGCAATTTGCCGTCCAGGCTTGTGGCACAATAAGCGGAATATTATCACGATGTTGAATATGCTGTGGTCTTGAAGGTAACGCTTCCACTAGCCACGTTTCGATGCTTCTGCTTGATACCCGCTGACTGGTATATTCCAACTGATAAAATACCCGACCAGGTGCTGGAATAACCTTTAACCATCCCCAGGGGCAAGCCTCAAAGGTACTATAAGGAACTTGCGGGCTGGTCGGGCTATCAATGTAGCACTCGGTCAATTTGTCACAGGGGTTAATTTTTTGGGCGAGCTTAACTTGTCGGCTATCCGTTGCCAGCAACGACAGGGATCCACTGCAGTCAATCCAGAAATCAGCCGTAATAACTTTGTTGTCCTTGATAGCCACCGAATGGATCTGCTGGCCATTCTCTCGGTTGAGATCGATGCTATCCACTTCGATAAAACTGACTCCATGTTGTAACGCAGTTTGCTTAAGTTGTTGAGCATAAAGGCCTGCGTTTAGATGCACGGCAAAGGCCAGTGCCGCCTGCAAATCCGGACGGTTGGCTGGAGGAATAGCAAACTTTCCTTGCTGTGCAGCTTGAGCCGCAATACAAGCGGAGTCTATCTGTAACTCGGGTCGCTGCTGTTGAAGGCGGAAAATTCCCTGAATAAATTCACTATCCTGCTTCTTTAATCCAAAGTGGCCGTAGGGTACAAACCAGTTATTCTGGTCCTGCTGATAACGTTGCCCCAGGCTGAATGTCGCCTGACATGTCTTTAACATGGTCTTCAGCGGTACATTTAATATATCGCATAACCCCATAAACTGGCCGCATGTGCATTCAACGTCCCCGGAGCTATTTCCAGCAATCTCCAGCGCGGTAATTTTCACTCCGTAACCAGCAAGCCGACAAGCTAATATTGCCGCAGACAAGTGCAATGGCAAGGAGTGCCCGACCAAGACTATATGCCTAATCGATAAGGGGTTCATGTACGGCTACCATATAAACTGAGCTGGGCAGGCGGATATTGATTAACATCCGTTCGTTGTGTGTGTTCAATCGCAACAGTGTGGCTCTGCATATTATTGACTGTCTGTTTAATCTGCTCGGCATGCCGCTGAAAATAGTGTTGCAACTTATCCATAGCGCAATAACTGGTTCTGGCATCATACTGCTCTGGCAACCAGCCCTGTCCCAAGTAAACAGCCAGCCAACTGGGTGAAACGAACAACCCTTGTCGATAGGAGATAATATGGCCAGTACGAGCGAACAGATCCATCTGTTCCTGCAGGGAGTCCGGCACCGGCATGGTTCGACAGTCGCGCCAAAAATCCGAATCATTACGTTGGTTAATTTTATAGTGCAGGATAATAAAATCCCTGACCCGACAATATTCATTATCCAGTTGTTGATTAAAAGTATCCCGCTCGATATCACACAAGCCGTTAGCCGGGAAAAATTCAATCAGCTTCTGGATCGCAATTTGGGTCAAATACAAGCTGGTTGATTCTAATGGCTCCAGAAAACCGGCGGATAGCCCAATTGCCACACAGTTTTTATGCCATGACAATTTCCTTTTACCTGTACTAAAACGCAGTAACTTAGGTTGCCCGCTAACGGCGCGATCCAGACCGTCGAGTAATATTTGTTGCGCTTCATCATCGGATAAATATTGTCCACAATACACCAGGCCATTGCCGGTTCTATGCTGCAGCGGAATTCGCCACTGCCATCCAACTTTTTTTGCAGTGGCACGGGTGTAGGAAGGCGGATTCGCCATTTTTTCGCTGGGCACGGCCAACGCTCTGTCGCAAGGTAGCCAATGACTCCAGCTTTGGTATCCGGTTTTCAATGTCTGTTCAATTAACACACCACGGAAGCCTGAACAGTCAACAAACAGATCACCTTCGATACGTTGAGCCGACTCGAGCACGACAGCGTCGATATTGCCACTATCCGAAGCCAAACACACGTTCGCGACTTTACCTTCTATCGCTTTGACACCCAGTTTTACCGCATAGGCTTTCAAATAATCGGCATACAAACTGGCGTCCAGATGAAATGCGTAATTGTATTCTGCTAATAAACAATCCGGATCAGGATGTTGATACTGAAATTTATCCTGACTGGCGGCCATAGCTGCAACAGAGAAATGATCAAATGGTAGAACCTGACTGAATCGATTTAAATGTAGCCAGTATTGGTGGAAGTTAATACCGTTAATGTCATGACCACTAAAACCGAAAGGGTGCATATAACGGCTGTCAGGCGCTCCCCAACCATCAAACTGAATAGCTAATTTATAAGTAGCTCCAGTGGCGCGAATAAATTCATTTTCATCGATACCCAACATTTGGTTAAACTGGCGAATATGAGGGATGGTCGCTTCACCGACACCGACGGTACCAATAACGGCAGATTCTATCTGTATCAGTTCATAATGCTGGGAGGATAAAAAACGGGCTAATGCTGCCGCTGTCATCCAGCCAGATGAACCACCACCCACAATCACCACTTTCATTTTCTTCATAGGCATCCGACGTCAGCTCAATCATCCTATTCACACTTTATACCAGTAACGGGCAGAAATATTGAGCGATATCTTTTCCTTTATACAAAACAAAAAATGCGCCCCAATCACTCAGGGCGCATTGTATTTCACAGGCGATTAAGCTTAGAAGTTACCACGAACCACTAAAGCAATACGGCGGTCGGCTTCGAACCATGAACGGCCCGCTTCCAGGTAATCATCATTCAAAATCATGATGGTTTCTGAAACTGAGTTAGTCAGGTTCGTACCTTGCAGTCCCACTGTCAGATTGTCATTAATATCGTAGAAAATCGAACCATCCAGTTGACCATGATCATCGTACCAAAGTGGTGCTTTACTAATTACATCCCTGGTAGTTAACAGATACTTGGAACGCCAGTTATAAGCTAAACGCGCACTCCAACCATCTTTTTCGTACATACCCACGAAGTTAACGGTATTTTCCGACTGTCCCTGTAGTGGCACTACATCCATATTAACCCGTATACCGGTGTCATTGGCAACGTTACCTATCCAGCCATCAGGATCCGCCTCAATGGTATCGTAGGATGTTTCGTTGTTTGGTACGCCACTGGCATCGATATAGGTATAGGTAGCTTGAACACCTAATCCATCCCAAGGTTCGGGCAACATATCAAAGAATTGCTGATAAGCGATTTCCAAACCATCCATTTTACCGTCACCACCATTGACCGTAGTCGAAATCAATACGGTTTGTTGCTCGCCAGTGGATGGGTTGGTAAAGGAACGCGGGAAGCCTCCCTGGATAAAGTAGTTGCTCAAATCCTTATGGAAAATGGTGGCGCTTAACTGGCCCACATCCGCAAAATACCATTCCAGTGACATATCGTACTGTACAGATTCCATGGGTGCCAATAACGGGTTACCGCCACTGCCAGTCCATGAGCCTACATAAGCTTCCTGTATCAGGTTATCTTCCGGCTCAGGCGGATTATCCGGGTCAACTACCCCACCAGCGCGCACAGTAGTAATATCTGTCGCCCCAGGTTTGGCGTAGTTGGTTACATCACCCATATCAGGCAACGCTACTGCCTTTGACAAAGCAAAACGTCCCACCAGATCATCTGTTAACTCAACTTTAATATTGAAGCTGGGCAAAAACATCTTGAAGGTTTTCTCGGCTTCGAGTGTTTCCCGGTAATCATTACCAAAATTGCGTGAACTTTCCGGCAAATAGTTTTTCTCATCACTGATCCATTCGTTGGCCTCAATCACCTCACGCGCAGTTAAACTCGGGTCGGCCGCCATTTGCTCATTGATAAAGTTAGTCACAATCTCCGGCGTCAGTTGCTGACTGCCAATTGAAGCAGGAGGGGCAAAATCAGGGATTAAATCAGGGAAAGTGATAAAACCTGCAGCTTCACGTTTTAACTCCACATAGCGGAAGCCAATATTACCGCTATAGCGCAATTCATCATCACCTTCAAAGTTCAGGCGAACATAAACGGCTTTATTGGTTTCAGTAGTATTACTGACTTCACCCGGGGTAAAGATCCCGAATTCTGCATCCACTCCATCACGATCAGGATAAGGTTCCCAGGTTCCTCCTGCCGTCATATAGGGACGAGCACCGTCAATCACTGAACGCACGTAAGCTTCGGTCATATGAATGGTCTTGTTGCCCTGAATGGTCGCGACGTCGCCGCCCATAAAATCAGACCAATCCACCAACTCATAAGAACTTGGATCAATTTCTGGCGTGGTAGCCAGCCAGGCTGCAGGTGCTGAGCCACTAAACTCAGGACCTAAGGAGCCCCAGTTCCAACTAGTCGCGCGAATGGTTTGCTCGCGTTTGGCATAGCGCACACCCATTTCTACCGAGTTAAGAATGCCTGCATCTTGCAGAAAGTATTTTCCGTCCAGACGAGCGGCAATAGAGTCGCCTTCAGAACGCTCATAGTGGTCCATGGCTGAACGTAAGAAGTAGGAATTAGGATCCTGGAAGTAATTACTGTCACCGGCAGGATCACCTGAGAAACCGGGATATCCGGTAGCAAATGCATCCGGATTGGCATCACGAGCACCTAACCAGGGTTCCAGTATAGTGACAGTAGGACGCGAACCCGTTACATCATATTGCTGTGCCGTAAATGTACCTGTGTGGACAACCACATCATCATCCTGCGTGTCAGCCTTGATATATTGCACATCACCGGTCAGAGTCAGATTCTCGGTAGCCAGCCAGCGCAAGTTCAGCGAGTAATCTTCCACTAACGTACTGGTGTCTTTTACCCGACTATCAAACTGGGTTTTATGTCCAAACTGATTCTGCGGATTATCGCCCCAAGTTCGTGGTACATGATCCTGGTTGCCATCGGCAGAACGCCAGCCACCAACTCCTTGAGTAATGGTACCGGATTCAAAACGACCCATATCATCAAATTCAAACTGGGTACCGGCTAGTGGTCGGGACGCATCTTCACCGGCAATATTTTGCGAATAACCGCCCTGATATTTAATCGCCTGCTCATGCCAGGATAATTTTGCGTCGGAACGGATGTACTGGAAGGTGGCTAATAGACTATCATCAGCGGTTTCAAACTGCATCGCAGTCGAGAAACCTTCACGTTTACGATCGTCCACTTTCTTCAATAAGTTAGCCGCGTTCGGCATCCATACCGTACCATCACCATCATCGCCTATAAAAGCTTCGGCACCGGCAATATCACTGGCTTTATATTGTACATAAGCGTCAGACTGAATACCTTCTGATGCGCCATGCAAAGTTGAATTAGCATAATTGACTAACAAACCAAATTCAGCACCACTGGCTAGTTCCCAACGGTCACTGTACAGGGCTGAAAATGTCGGACTGCCTTCCTCGGCAATATCACCGTAGGAATAATCGGCATTAAAAGCAAAGACTCTGTCTTGTGAATCAAAGGGTTTGCGAGTACGCAAACTGATGGTGCCACCAATACCGCCTTCAATCATATCGGCGGTCTGGCTTTTATAAACATCCACGCCCCCCATCAATTCGGGAGACACATCCTGGAATGACAGGCCACGACCCGAGTTGGCGGTGAACGAATCACGACCGTTAAACTCCGAGCGGGTTTGGGTCATTCCCCGGATGATTGCACCACTACCTTCCACACTAAAGTGATCCGGATCATCAGGACCGGCAAAACGTTCTACCGATACACCAGGCAAACGCTGAATGGCCTCCAGTACACTTCGATCCGGTAACGAACCGATGTCCGTCGCGGTAATCGAATCCACTACCGTATCTGAACCACGTTTCAAGTTTTGTGCGTTAAGCAGGTTAGCCCTGGTACCACGCACTTCAATTTGTTCTACATCTTTTTCCTCTGCGGCTTGAGCCGCGTCGGCGTCAGTTGCTGGTTCAGCTTGTTGCCCGTAAGCAGTCAGGCTGAGTCCCATCATCGCCATCGCAATTAATGACTTTCTGAAGATGGGCTGATTTAATTTATTATTGTTCGAATTAACACGTTGATGTGCCATCGTTATGCTCCACTGTCGTCTCATTATTAACATTCATATTTGTGATTCCTGCTCTTGACGGCAAGTTAACTTGAAATCGTTTACAACGACGGATAACAAGCCAGACACATTCATCACAAGAATATCAATGTATCGTGAGGGATAGTGCGTGACCGGTTACACCCAGTCAAACGTTAGCGCAAATTTCGCAACATTAAAACAATAAATCGAAACATTTTGGTAACATTTAAGAAAGCGACGAAATATTTATATAATGGGCAACAAGAAATTAACTTTTATATTTCAAAAACAAATAGTTAAATAGATAAAAGTAAATTTACGTAAGCAGGATAATGATAAAAATTACAATCACAAAAGTCGGATTTAACAACGTCAGCGGCCAATGTAACTGTTTACATTGGCCTTATTTGTATTTAACAACATGCAAAGAAATGGATAATTGCGCGTTTTATTAAATCTAGTCCTCTATCGGCTACCAGTTCCACAAGGTACCGTCTTCCAGACGGTTGACCGGTAGGCAAGCTCGCTGATAAGGATACTTTTTAGCTAGCGTTTCATCGATATCAACACCATGACCGATTTTTTCACCTGGAGTGAAATAACCATCCTGATAGCGATAGTCACGAGTAAAAACCGATTCCATCAGTTCGCTATGCGGCATATGTTCCTGAATGCCAAAATTTGGCACCCAGTAATCAAAATGCAACGCGGCACCCATGCAAATAGGCGACAAGTCCGTCGCCCCATGACAACCGGTGCGCACATGATAGAGGGAAGCAAAGTCCGCTATACGGCGCAGCTGAGTAATACCACCAGCATGCACAACGGTAGAGCGAATATAGTCAATCAACTGATTCTGGATTAACTCGCGGCAATCGTGAATGGAATTAAACACCTCACCTACCGCTATCGGTGTTGTGGTGTGCTGACGGAGCAGTTTAAATCCATCCTGATTTTCAGCCGGCACCGCGTCTTCCATCCAGAACAGATGGTAGGGCTCCAACTCTTTACCCAAGCGCCCGGCTTCTATCGGGGTTAAACGGTGATGAACATCGTGCAACAAATGAATATCATCGCCATATTGACGCCGAACCTCGTCGAATAAGGTGGGGGTATAGTTAAGGTATTTCTCGGTCGACCAGACACTTTCAGAGGGCAGATCGGAATCGGCCGGTTCATACTTTCCACCGTCTTTGGCCACACCGTAAGTGCTGGCCACGCCCGGAATTCCGGATTGCACCCGAATAGCCTTGTAACCTTGATCAATCGCCTTGCCAACAGCATCCAACGTCGAGGGTAAATCGGCTCCATTGGCATGGGTATACACCATAATTTTATCCCGGCTGCGGCCACCCAGTAATTGATACAACGGCATATTGGCGGCTTTGGCTTTGATATCCCATAGTGCGGTATCCACTGCAGCAATCGCCGTCATGCCCACGGGACCACGACGCCAGTAGGCTCCCCGATATAAATACTGCCAAATATCTTCAATACGCTGCGGATCTTTGCCAATCAGCATCGGTACAACGTAATCTTGCAGATAAGATACTACTGACTTCTCGCGGCCGTTTAACGTCGCATCACCGACACCATACAAACCTTCATCGGTGATAATTTTTAATGTGACAAAATTACGACCGGGACAACATACAATAACTTTAGCTTCGGTGATCTTCACTCAATCTCTCCACAACACATTAAGGCAGATACTGGCTTGGCGGAGGCCCAAGGTAGCTGGGTTGCAATCCACCTGTATCAATAATAATTTTCTGTATAACCACGGCCGGATCCAGCATGTAAATTTTCAGCTTATGCGCGCCCGGTTGCTCAAGCTGATGTTCAGTCAGCACGCTACGTACACCATCACTAACAGCTTGCTGCCAATCGCTGTGCTGACTGTTGGCAAGAATATCAATCATCTGCGGTGGCTGATCGTCAAATCCGATAGCAAAACGTAATCCCCTTCCCGGCACAAAATTTAGCGTGGGAGCCACAATAGTGTGTACTTGTAATTGTTGTGGATTAAACAAGTACACATCATATTCAAGATAGGGTGCATTATCTGTATCAGTAAAGCGCTGATCCAGCGGTGCAAAACTCGACATAGCTGACTGTTCACGACCATATAAGGGGATTTCCTGCCAACCACTGCCAGCATGACTATTTGACGCCCTACCACTGGCAGCCATTATCGACACATAACCGTCGGCTTCAATAAAGCCCTGCTGAGGTTTTCGCTCAGGATTAAATGCACTGATATTCACGTTAGCGCCTCCCCATCCTGTGCCTTTAATCAACACAGAACCTGTCACCTTTCCTTGCGGTACTTGTTGCCAATCGATGCTGATCCAGACACGCTGTTCAACCAGCACATTACCTTTGGATTTACTAATTTTGATCCAGGGTTCTGATGCCGTGACCTCGTATTCAAATGAACGTTTTCCCTTGTTATAAATATCAATATAACGTCTGGACTGGCCATAAGGACTGAAGGTATCCAGACTTAATGCGCCGGTTTGTGGCCAGGCTGCAACACTACCTTCTACCGCGACGCCCATATCCGCCACATCAGCGGGCTGGTTTTGAGCCACATAAGGCAAAGTATTGGCAGGAGGATTGTTCCAGTGGGTATAGCCGATATGAGTCTGATCCATAAAATGATTCCAGCGGCCATCCTCCAACTGATGATATTGCTGGGTCAGCTCAGCATCTTCAGTAAATTTCTGCCGAGCCTGCTTGGCATATCGATTAGTACTAGCTCGCCCCTGCTGGGCATATAAACGGTTCTTCGCCACATTGTTATATAACTCGAACAAAATGCTGTTGGCCTTAATCGGGTGCAGCACCAGTTGAAAAAACGCGTTTTGGTTGTTTTGCGGAATCTTGCGATATAAAGATTCTGCTTGTGACACCAGCCCTTCCAACTCAGCAGAAATCCGCTCCGCCTCGTTGTAGTGCAATTGGCTATAGGTATTTTCGTCCAGCAGTTCGGGTTTACGTCTGGCGTTATGGCGGGTGTAGGCCGTAAGTAGATGTTCAATCTGTTCGGCGTATTGCGAACCAAACTGCTGAGCGGCCCATTGCTGACCAAATTCTTGTAGTTTCTCCTTCGGCCAACGCTCGGGATCCCAGGCCAAACGCAAGAAAAAGTCAGTGGGGAATTCCATTGGCTTTAAATCCCCCACATTGGTGATCCAGATGCGAGTGGCATCATACTGATAGGCCAGGTTCATCTGCTCCCAAACTTTGCTGATCTGGGTAGAGTTGATCCAGCGATAGGATCGCGGCCCCCCCACATAATCAAAATGGTAATACACGCCCGCACCGCCGCTACGCTTTCGTTCTTCCGGGGTAGGCAAGCGACGGATATTTCCCCAGTTATCATCCGACCATAACAGGGTCACATCATCGGGCACACGCATACCTTTCTCGTAATACCCCTGCACTTCCTTGTACAAGGTCCAGACCTGTGGCACCTCGCTAATATCCCGATCACTAAAGGTCTCTTTAAGGATTTGCCGCTGATCAGCCACAATTTCTTCCAGCAGGCCGATATTCTCGGTTTCACTCATCGGTGTATCTGCCTGGCCGCGCATCCCCAGGGTAAAAATACTTTCCAGATTTTTATGTCGCTGAGCACCTTGTTGCCAGAATTGGTACAGGTTGTCTTTATTAACCGCGTAATCCCATTTGCCTTTTCCGACCCGATCCCATTCCTTATCTGCGCGCATCATGGGTTCATGATGGGAGTTACTCATCACGATACCCATTTCATCGGCCAAAATTGAGTTATTCGGATCATCCAGACTAAAGGCGTTATTCCACATCGCTGGCCATAAAAAATTAGCTTTTAAACGCAATAACAACTCAAACACATGCTCGTAGAACTGGCTGTTGTAATCGCCAAATTTTTCCTTTACCCAACCAGTAAGCGCAGGCGCTTCATCATTCAGGAAAATACCGCGATAACGCACTTTGGGCTGATCCTGAATCAACGTATCTTTGTGCACAAACAGCTGTTGATGTTTTTTTATCGCCACATCGGCCCACCAATACCAGGGTGACACGCCGATTTTCTCGGACAAATCATAAACCCCAAAAATGCTGCCGCGTTTGTCACTACCCACAATCACCAGCGCCTTTTCAATGCCGGCAACAGGATTATCGACTGTCTGGATTATGAAAGCTTCCCATTGATCACGAATACCTGAAACGTTAATTTTGCCTGTCGCCACCAGCTTATCGATCAACTGACTATGACCTAGCGTACCAATAATAATCAGCGACGCAGCAGATGTGGACTCGGTCACTATCCGCCCCTGTTGACCCGTAACCTTAAAAATATCACCGTGCAGATTGCTAACCGCACGAATAACCCCCTTGTAATCCTGACTATCTACATACAGGCTGGCGACGTCGTTATTGTTGGCAACAACAAAATCGCCTTTTTGATAATCAGTACTGATATAACTTTCCTGCAACTCAGCATAAGCAGGAAAAGCAAGTAATCCAGCCAACATGATGGCAACGAGGTAGACCGGGTATATTTTTAGGGCGAACTGTTTCATGTTAATCACTTAGCCAGTTCCTGACGACTATGCAGACCTAACATGGTGCCAACAAAGCCCCCGGCGACTGAGGTACTGAGCGCTTTTCCATCAAGATTTTCGGCCAGTTCAACTGTATTTGAGCCCGCTAGCTGAAAAGAGAAACTGATTTTATCTTTGTCCCCCTCTACCCCTAACACTATGGCTTGACCGGGTTCGGCTTGAATATTACGGCTGGAAATCACCACAGGCTCATCACCTTTAGCCTGCTCAATAAACACCTGATAACCCTCTGGCGTCTTTTGAGTACCCAGATAATAATGAAAATGTTCATTCTGGAAGGCAACCAGCCCTGCCGAGAGCTGCCCTGTGTTCGGTAACAGCAATTCAGTCCGGGCACTATAAGTCATATGTTGTTGACGACGTCCGATGAAGGCCGGTTGTTGCAATGAACTCATTTTTATCGGCAGTGCCTGAATATCGATATGCCCGTCCTGTAACTGGTACCAGCTATGTTTAAAACTGCGCAACAAACTCCAGTGCGGACTGAGTTCGGCTTCCTCGAACTCGTCATGCCAAACAAAATTTCCGGTCAATTCATCGGTATTGGTTAACGCTGCGCTGGCGGCCGGTTTCTTCAGGCGATAGGGAATAGTTTTGCCTGTTTCCAAAATATGTGGCCAATCATCTTGCCAACTCACCGGCAACAAAAAGCTCTCGCGTCCGGTATTGTAAAAGGTTTTGTCGTACGAGCGGGTGGCCAGAAATACCGCCCACCAATCACCTTGCGGAGTTTGGATAATATCTGCGTGTCCGGCGGTGGTAATAGGATCAGGGCGGTCAATATCCAGATCACGCTGGGTCAAAATAGGATTATTTTCATAGGGAACAAAGGGTTCATCCAGACTACGAGTACGGAATACCACTTCCGAATGCTCGTAGCCGGTACCACCTTCTGCACATAGTAAATAGTACCAGCCATTAATTTTGTACAAATGTGGCGCTTCGATCCAGATGGGCTGTTTAGCCAAATCGGTTCCGCCGTTGACGATCACATGACCGGAATCTTTCACTACCTGTTTATTTTGCAGATCATATTCCCACATCCAGATGGCCCGGTGCCCCTGGTATAATGGCTCACCCATCGGCGCATCATTATGGGTGATATAGACTTTGCCGTCGTCATCAAAAAAGATATCCGGATCAATCCCGCCAATTTCCGGAAGCCAGACAGGATCAGACCATTCCCCGGCCGGATCTTCAGCCGTTATAAAAAAGTTACCGCCACTATCCACCGCGGTATTGATGATATAGAACAGACCATCATGATAACGAATAGTGGGAGCAAACAGGCCACGTGACACTCCCAAGTTTTCCATATTCAACTGTTCAGAACGGGTAAGCGCGTGACCAATTAACTTCCAGGTAACCAGATCGCGGCTATGTAAAATGGGTAGCCCCGGCGTATAGGCAAAAGATGAGACCACCATGTAATAGTCATCACCTTTACGGGTGATACTGGGATCGGGATAAAAACCAGCCGCAATGGGATTCTGGAATTCATTATCAGCCAAAGGTTTAGCAAAGACCTTGTCATTGCCTTCATATTCAAACCAGTTAAAGCGCGCCGACTGTTCGGATTTAGATGCCTGAATGGTGGTTGCAGGCTGTTCAGCCGCGGGTTGGCATCCAGCCAGACTCAAACCGACCAGCAACCATGCTAATCGACTGACGTATTTGTTGTTTCGCATTGTAATTATTATTTCCAAAGTGAATTTATTGTGTTTGCAATCCGGCAAGTACGTACACCAGTGGTGCATTCCAGTTAATCGCTATTTCATTGGTGGAATAACTGCAAACATCATCCAGATAAGACTTGGCGGGCAAATCAGAAGGATAAACACAATCATCCTGCTGACCGTTTTGTGCTCCTCCAGCAATAAAACCGGGCACCGGCTCAACAATACCATCTGCTTCTGACGGCCGATGATGGATATGCATGGGCGTTTTAGTGCCAAAGCCGGTCACATAGGAATAATCGGTGGGATTGCGGCCTAATACATAATCCAGCAATCCCAGCGCAGCATTACGATAATCCTGTTGTTCGGTCAAATGTTGGGCCTGCAATAACACCATCGCCTTGTTCAGTGCTACTGAATTGCTGCCCCAAACAAAATCATTATTTTGCATGGCCACCTGATAAGCCGACTGTTGATACTGCACAACGATTGAATCGGCCAACGCGGTTAACTTGTTACTAAAGCTCTGATAATCAGCTTCTGACAACAGCTCTTTGCCGTTAGCCAGCAGCGAGAAATAGCCCAATGCAGAAGTATTAGGCCAGCCGGGCACACTAAGCGTCACATCAAGCTGCTTAAATTTATCCAGATATTGCGTTTCATTCGTCAGCAAGTATAACTCGGCCGCTGCCCAGGCAAATTCATCGTCAAACTGCTGATCGCCATAACCGCCGGTCGATACATCGTCTGGTTGTTGATAGGCCACATTGCTATGCTGTTGCGCCCAATTCCAGGCGTTAATCGCCGCATCCCTATACTGTTGGGACAATCCCGGGAATTGACTATCAAACTCCGCGTAAATTCGACTAGCGACAGCCATCACAGCGGCAAAATCAAGCGCCGCAGCCGTGCCCTTTTGCACCACATAACGCTGAGCGGTGGCCTCTTCAGGCATCACCATTCCGGCAAAGTTGAGGGTGGTCAATTTATGATACACCCCGCCATCGGCCGGATCCTGCATCGCCTGCAACCAGTCCAGATTCCATTTGATTTCATCCAGAATATCGGGAACGGCATCATCGGATTCAGGGATATTCAGTTCACGCTGGGCATAGAACTGCGGATATTGTTCATAGGCAATCAGCAAGCTATATGTTGAAATACCCGAGTTCACCACATACTTGCCGTAATCGCCCGCGTCGTACCAGCCTTTAGGCGCAGAAATAATACTACCGGCAGGACGGGACTCTGATGCCGCAGAGGAATGAATTTTAACCTGGGTATCGGGATGTCCTGCCGCTCTGGCAAACTGTCCCGCATGCTCAGGTAACAATTCAGTGCTGGCGCGATTAAAATAATAGGCTTTTAGCGCGGCATCATGCACCGCGGCAAACACCTCATCATTGATTTCAAATGGGCTGGATGGCGAAAAACCTTCCACTTCAAGCCGATACTGACCGGCAACCGAGAAATCCGAAAAATCGGCGATGCTGACACTCTCGTCCGCCGGAGCCCAATTGGATGGGGTAGCTAACTGCCCGGAATAGACCTCACTCCCCTCAGATACAGACACCAGTCTAAAGCTGGTTGCCGTACTGGCCGGTACTACTGCAATTTTGGCTGAACCGGTTACAAAACCCAACTGGTTCAATTTAATCAAATTTTGACTGTTTTCTACCGGAGGTGGCACAACCGGAGGTACAACAGGCGCGGTAGTGGCTTTCTCTCCCCCGCCACAGGCGACCAACAATAGACTTGAACTTATTATTAACAGATTGACTTTGCGCATCGTTCTTTGCCATTCGTATCCCAACATGCCTAAATTAGAAGGGAAATAAGCAACATGTTCAAACTAAATCCCTTATGAAATTAGTCGATGTTGATTGCTTTATCTGTTTTTGCGTACAAAAAATTAACAATTCCCCTTTTCTTCATCCAATAAAAAAGCCCGCTTATAAACTAAGCGGGCTTTAGAGAGAGATTCGGCTAATTTATTTTCTACGTGATAACACCAGACCAATCATTCCAAATACCAAAAGTATAATACTGGGAGGTTCAGGAATAGAGCTCTTAGAAGTGACAGTCCCCGTTGTTAAATACTCAATCGAATTAGAAAGTAATAGCAGATCATCCGCTGTAGCTTCTGATCCGTATACATTCCAACCTATATAAATATCTGCGCCGGATACCGCCAGCACATTATTAAAAATATCGGTTCCCACTGAAGCATTAGCCAGTCCAGGAATATCTGTAGCCCATCCAACCCAGCTCTGCGACATGTCAAATATAGTGGACCCGTAATGAAAGGTTCCAAATGACGACCAATCCGAGCTTAATCCTGTTAAAATTGCATGACTTCCTGTTAGTGTAATTTCAACAGGTGTTCCCTGTGGAAAACCTGCTAGTGGAGTACCATAATAAGTATTAGCAATATGATCTTGTCCCCAGTCGGAAATTTGAAGATAAGGAATTCCAACAAAATCGGCGGTGTGCATCGATGGCGCACCGATAATCAAATCAAGCGATCCGTCAATAACATCAGTAACTGTATGTCCAAGAGATGTTAACGTACCCAATAATTCATTGACTTCTTTATCATATATCCCATTTGCGACTCCAATTAATGCAGCATTAGCATTGCTGACACATAACGTAAGTAACAGTGCGATAAGTGGACTTATTCTTTTCATATTCGATTTCCTTTCGTTACAACATTTTTTAATAATAGTTAGCTAAAGCTTCTGGCAAGCACAATCTGCACCACAATAACTTTTTCCTTATATAACAAACAGATAGAATCAACATTACAATAAAAGATGAATTACACTGTAAACTTTATTGACATTAATTTGTTGATAAATAAGCCAATTATCTGTCATCCAATAAAAAAGCCCGCTTATAAACTAAGCGGGCTTTTGGCAACAAGCGTATCGGTAATGATAAATAGTCATCATTATTACATTTTGACTTGCACACCCAAGGTTAAGCGGCGCTCACCATAGACCCGACTATCCAGATTAGACTCCCACTGGTGATAGTTTTCCTGATATTCCTCTGTCAGGTTGGTGCCCTGCAAGGAGACGGTAACCAGTTCGTTAATATCGTAGCTGACAGAGGCATCAATATAACTGGTGGCCGCCGTCCAGTAGGCAAACTGGTAGGCGCCTTCGTATTTAACCCCGTTAAACATCTTGCTGCGGTAATTATGCGCGATACGGGCCTGCAGGCCGTCTTTTTCATACCATAAAGCCAGGTTGGTTTGATGTTTGGAATTACCTATTCCGGGTAATGTTTCACCATAATAATCCCGATCATTACTGTCACTGGGCGAATAGGTATAGTTGGCCGTTATGCCAAACCCACTCCAGAAGCCATCCAGGAAATCAAACCCTTGCTGATAACCAATTTCGGCACCATGATTCCAGTCGCCTGAGACTTCAAAGGTTTCGGTGGTCTGAATAGGCACCGTACCGGTAAATTCACCGGTAGTCAGGTTGTAACCCCGCACCACACCATCACTGTCAACAATATCATCACGCTGGATCAAGGAGGTGCGGAACTCTGTATTACCTCGCACCCAGAACATACCAACATTGAGCATGCCGGTTTCGCTAAAATACCATTCGTAAGACAGTTCGACATTGTCGTTACGGTTAGGCTGCAAATTCGGGTTGCCGTCCTGCCCACCACCGGTAGCACAGAAGACCTCTTCCCCCTGGGCATTGGTGATACCACAGTTTTTCACCCGGTTGACAGTTAAGCCGCCCGCCAGTTGATCGGTATTGTGCGTAGACACGGTTTCGGTATAGGAAAAACGTACAATCTGCTCTTCATCCAGATTGAGCGCCAGGTTGATAGCCGGCAAAAAATCACTGTACTCGTTGATAGTATTGATCTTGTTACCATCCGGTTGCAGGATCCCCGGTCCGATCAGAAACTCCTGACCGTTAAAGGTCGCCACTGTACCTTGCAGCCCCTCACTTTGCAGGATATCAAACTCGGTTTTGATATAACGGAAACCGATATTACCGCGATAGCTCATGCCGGCAATTTCGCCGTCCAGATTGGCCTGCACGTACACCGACTGGGTTTCTTCCTGCACGTTGTATACATTGGCGGCATCCGGCACCAGTACATTGGTACCGTAAATTTCATTATGCCAGGCAATGGGATCTTTCATCGCCTTGGGGTCGATAAAGTACAACGTACCTAAACCGGTTGTACCATGAAAATCACTGATACCGGTGATCATGCCTTTTTCATTCAACTCGGTAAAGGACATAGGCGGGATATAGGATTCCAGCGTCAAGGGCGCCTGGGTGGCGGTATCTTTCCAGCGTGCCAAAAACGCATCGCCATAGGCGTTAGTGCGTGCCACACCGCCATACCAGCCATCTTTGGACACTTCCCGCTTGCCATAACGCACCCCAAAATCGATGGAACGCAGCATATCCAGCGCATCCCACTCCAGTGCATAAGAGCCATCCAGCCTGACCACATCCAGATCAGCATTGGAAAACTCGCCATACAGGTTACTGGATTTGTTGCTGTAACGATTCAGGTTACTTCCCAGCACTTCGCTGGTTACCGTGCCATCTTGTTCGGTAATGTCCAGCGTGGGCAGTACCCAGTTCTGGGTGCCGTTTTCATATGAGATATGCACCGGAATCTGGGTATAAGCACCATCCACCACGCTGCCATCGGGCATGGTAGCCGGCAACCCGTCATAACCCCAGGGATTGGCATCACTGATAAATTCGGTACCTGGGCCATGATAGGTATCGCCAATCTGCGAACCGGAGGTAATAAAAGAATCAATAATACTGCGACTCATATCATTTACCGCCTCGCCATGTACCCAGCGAATCTTGCCGGTCAGCGCACCGCCATTATCAAACGCCAGTTCCAGATTGGTATTCAAGGCTTCCTTGTCCACCGCCCAGGTCTGAGTATGGGTTTTTACCGCACGGGCCTGATAATCTGCTGACTGGATGGTGTAATAATTACCTTCATTGGTAACAAACTCACCATCGACAACGGTAATATTCGGATATTCGCTGACCTGATCCGGCGTATACCAGCCGGTAACGCCCTGCCAGGCCTGACTGGCAACAATACCGGCAAAATACTGATACTCTTCCAGCTTGGTATAAAACACATCTCCCGTCAGTTGCAGCGAATCGGTTAGTTGTACTTGTATCGACGCATTAACCCCGGTGCGATCCCGATCGATAAAACGATTACTGGCCTGATGCCCCTGAAAACCGTAATACACATCGTTGAAATCACCATCGCCGTTAACATCCACATTATCCTGCACAAAGTTGGAGGCTTCAGCGGCATTAAACGACCAGCCGCCATACTGTCCAGGCTCACCGCCCTGGGAACCGTTGGTATAGTCGGCCAGATAATTACCGGATTTGGACAAATTCAGGGTAAAACCGAAATCCTTATCATGGTTGTAGCCCACAAAGGCCGATAATGCGCCATCGGTTTCTTTACCCAAAGAACCACGGGTGACCTCTGCCTTACCCAGCATGGTCCAGCCATCTTCGAGCATAAAGGGGCGGTTGGTCTTTAAATCAATAGTACCAGCCAGGCCGCTGACAATATTACGAGCCTGAGAGGACTTATATACATCCAGCCCCGATACCATAGTCGAGGGAATATCGGCAAAATCCGGTGTAATGGTGGTGACATTGCCGGCCGACAACATTTGTTCACCGTTGAGGGTAGTCGTCACATTACCGTTACCACGAATGTTCACTAACGCACCTTCACCTCCTGAGCGGGTGATCTGAATACCGGTAATACGCTGCAACGAATCGGCAATGGTCGCGTCCGGCAACTTGCCGATATCCACCGCTGAAATAGAATCCACCACACTACCGGCAAAGCGTTTGGTATTGATTGACTGCACCAGTGAGCCGCGAATACCGCGTACCACAATCACTTCGGTATCTTCACCCTGTTGTGCTTGCTGTTGAGTTTCAGTTTCCTGTGCCTGTGTCACTCCTGGCAATAACATCAAACCGGCCAATATGCTGACAGACAGCTTGTTATATCTAAAATTTCTGTACTGGAAAGACATAATTCGTTCCTATTGTTCAATTCTGTTTAGCAATACGGCCCCTCTTGTACATCGAGGGACCATAGCGGATGACATTGAGTTACTCGAAAACCACGTTATCAATGTAATAGGACGACTCTGACTCACTGTTGACCGCCCCCATAAAACGCACACCAAAGCCGCTTATCTCTCCCATATCAGCGATATCCAGCGATAATTCGGTTCCTCCAGATGCAAGTGCCACCGCACCGCCGTCGCGCCACACACCATCTTTATCTTTGGCAAACAGCTGTACTTGTACCGCCTCACCGGCATCCTTGGCATTGGCCGTAACTTTCAGCGTGCTGACATCGCCCAATAGCAGGCCGTCAGCCGGGTAGGTTTGCAGAATAATATTGTCGTCGCCGTCCACCAGTTGGGTGGTACCGGACAGGGAATATTGCCCGTCAGTCGTCCAGTCGGTAGCCAGATGAATTCCTGCCGCCGGCCCCCAGTTCACCTGGAACTCCCAGGTTCCGGTGCCTTCGAAGTCGTACAACACTTTGTCATCCGCACGGACATTATCCAGATAGAATTTTGCATCGCTGGCGGTGCTGTCGAAGTTTTCGATTTGCACGCCCAAACCGGCCAGCCAGGTATAGGCCGACACATCTACCTGCAACTCGATACCGTTGTCGGCTATCGCCATTGCGCCGCTGTCGACCCACTCCCAGTCATCGCCGTGTTTGATAAATAGTTTGATGGTAGTAGCGTCGCCGGCACCAACTGCGTGGGCTGAAACACTGATAGTACTGACATCAGTGACATCGATACCATCCACCGGATAGGCCTGAAATACCACGCCAGTCGGGTCGGTTTCTGCAGCTAGATCTTTATGCAGCGTCAGGGCCCGCGAACCGCTGGCAGCCCATTCATCAGTAACCGTAATACCCGCTGTATTGGCCCAGTTAATCTGCGCTCCCCAATCTGGCGTGGCAGGTTCAAAATCGTATAGAACTGTATCGTCGGCCCGCACGTTATCCAGATAGAATTCGGCGGCTGTTGCATTGCTGTCAAAATTTTCTATTTGAATACCTAAACCGGCCAACCACTCATAACCGGACACATCCACGCTTAGTTCAATACCACCGTCTGTTACTGGCATAGCGCCGGAATCCACCCACACCCAGTCATCGCCGTGCTTGATAAACAGCTTAATGGTAGTGCCAGCACCGGTATTAATGGCATTAGCATTGACAGTAATACTGTCTACGCCACTGACATCGATTCCTCCTTCGGGATAGGCCTGGAACACCACACCGGTAGGGTCGGTTTCAGCGCTCAGATCCTTAATCAGGGTTAATGCGTTGGCACCACTGGCTGACCAGTTGCTACTCACGCCAATCCCATCGGTATTGGCCCAGTTAATCTGCGCCCCCCAGTTGGCGGTAGAAGGCTCAAAGTTGTCCCAGCTACCGGGTTCTATCTTGGAACGACCACCGGGAATATCAGCCAGATTGATTACGCCATCATAGGCATAATTAGCATCAATAACCGCGCTATCAATACCATCGGGGCCGTAATCCCCACCGGAATTCCAGGTAATAAAGAAAGACCACCAGGCATTTTGCTGATGCATTAATTCAACATTAGGAATGGTACCGGTTTCGGTTAAGGCGATAAGTTTCTTGCCATTGTGGCGGTTTTTCAGGGTCGCATATTGCCCCTTGAACGGATTATCGGCATTGTTGGCGTCGTAACCGTCATAGCCGACAATATCCACATACTGGTCACCGGGATACCAGCTGACATCCAAATCACCTGTATAGGTATAAACCCAAATCAGGTTATTCAGCCCATGCACATTGGTCATGCGGTCGTACATCAAGACCCACAACTGTTTTAACGCATCGGCCCCCGCTGCCCCCCACCAGAACCAACCGCCTTGAGCTTCATGCAATGGTCGCCATAAAATGGGAATATCCGCATCAGCAAACTTTTTCAGTTCAGCCGAAACAGTATCAATATCTGCAATTAACGCCTGATATTCGGCGCTGGAGGTATCGGCCAAAGCCGCGGCCAAATCAAAGCTGGTAGCACGGGTATAAAAACCTGACCACCAGGCTTGCTGGTCACTGCCGGAATCATCCCCCACTCCGTCACCATCGGCATCCAGTAAATGCATGGGTGCATTCCAGTGCCATAAGGCGGAAAGGATCACATTTTTATCGTTGTGCGCCGCGATCATCGCTTCCGACAGACCTTCAGGATCGGCACCGTTAGCCACCCGGCTGGATGAAAAATCAATAAAATCGAAAGCCACAATAGCTGGTGCATCATCTCCGGTCGCGGCAACCACTTTATCAAACTCGGCTAGCGGGAAAGTGCCATCCACTTTGTTGCTGTACTCGGTTTGGCCTGACAAGGTAGCTGAACCGTAATTGGCGGCAAAATATTCCATTAAACTCACCGCTGAGGCCTGGGCATTTGGATTAACTAACGTGGCAGGCACCGGTAATGGTGCTGGTGGCTCGGCAGCCGGCACCATTTTGATGCTGTCCAGTCGGTAGTAATTCCACCCGCCACCTATTTCAATCAGGTTGTCACCTGCGGTCAGTTTGATAGTCCCTACCGGATAGTCGGCAAAACTGCCAGTCGCACTGATCACCAGCTCGGTATCCACGCCGTTGACGCTGACAATAGCATTTTTACTCCCATAGCCTGCGGAGGGGATACCGAAGCGTGCCAGCAGGCTAAAAAAGCTGTCCTGTTCGACATTGATAGTAAACTTGACTGATGCACCGGGTACAATGTCGGCAGTATGAGTACCGACTGCACCGGTTAAATAACCGTCAGATCCTTCTGAAATCAATCCAACCGATACAAGCTCGGCAACCGAACTGTCTTCAACTTCATAAACAATCAATACCTGCGGGTCGTATACCGTAATACTGGTAGTCGCCACCAAAGGTTCACCATCGGCGTCAACGGCTTGACTGCCATCCGCTTCCAGAGCAGCGATTTGGAAATCAAACGATTCGATGCCATCCACTTGGGGCATAGGAAAAGTTAATTGCTCTGCCGTCCAGTCTGTTACGCCTTCAATTGGTGTACCGCTGGTTTGTGTCCACTGGACACTTTGGCCGTTGACCGTCCCTACCAAGCGACCGGCCAAAGTAACGGTCGTGGCACTGCCCAGTTCATATTGCGCACTGTCAGGAGCAATAATACCTAATGGCCGCTCCTCCGGCGTGTAAGTCACCTGTTCAGTATTCAGCTTTGCCTCGTCGACACAACCTGTTGTAAAACCGGCAAGTAGCAACGCTAGCAGCAATGCGCCTCCCGGCCTGATGTTATCTAAAAATCTCATTGTTAACCCCTATATTAACTGTCGCCCGTCATCGACGCTGTCATCACAACACATAAAATGAACCGGTTCATTTTATCGTTATTAAAAAACCGGCCAATACAAATACGCAAAGTAACCGGTTACATTCAATATCAGGACAAACTTAAACCATCTCTTGAGTATTTACAACATAAAAACAATTGATTTACATTCCAGGGAAAAGAACTGATCCGTGACGAGAGGCACAATTATGTCCGAATTGGTTAATTTTAGTCTATTCATCACCTTAAAATGAACTGGTTCATTTTAAGGCTGGGCAGTTTTTGCTGGTATTATTTTCTACAACTTGCCAACATAACGCCTTTGCTGAACGAACATTAATTACACAGGCAAAACGCATGGCCACCATAAGAGACGTAGCGAAAGAAGCAGGATTATCGGTTGGTACCATTTCCAAAGTACTCAGTTCGCCCGAAAAAGTATCAAAGAACAATTTGAGCAAGGCCCAGGCAGCGATTAAAAAGCTGAATTACAAGCCCAATATGCTGGCGCAAAAATTCCGACATAAGCAATCCAGTACTGTAGTGGTGATGGTGCCCGATATCGCCAACCTGTTTTTTGCCCAGGTTATTAGCGGTATTGAAAAAGTGGCGCAGAAGAAAAACTACAATGTGCTCATTGGTGATACTGAAGATTCGACCAAGCGTGAAATGGAGTTTGTCCGTATGGTCGAAACCCGGTTGGCCGACGGCATTATTAATCTTCGCCCTTATCTAGCACATGATTCAATCCTGCCAAAATCCGGTGTGATTGCGATAAGTGCCGCTGGCTGTGAGAATACCCCCTATCCTTCCGTGCGAATAGATAATGCAGGAGCCAGTAAAAAAGTGGTGGACTACCTTATTTCGCTCGGCCATCGCCGAATAGGCGTGGTATCAGGCCTGGCGAATAACCCGCACAGCATTGACCGGCTGAAAGGTTATCAACTGGCGCTTGAACAAGCCGGTATTCCGTTTGATCCCGAACTGATTGTTGAAGGTGATTTTAACTTTTGGTCAGGCCTCAACGCGGTAGAATATTTTACCCGCATGCCCAGGCTGCCCAGCGCCTTGTTTTGCATGAATGACGAAATGGCCATTGGCGCCATGAAAGGATTAACTAATAAAGGCATTAAAGTGCCAGAACACATCTCGGTCAGCGGTTTTGATGATATGGAAGTCTCTCGGTACTGCACACCTACCCTCACCTCAATCGCCCAACCTGCAGGCAAGATTGGTGAAAAATCGGCAGAGCTGCTGCTAAGCCTTATCGAAGGCTCACAACCAAGCCAAATGGAACACGTATTACCCTATGAATTTGTAATCAGGGAAAGCACTGCACCGCCACGCAGTCCAGATAATTCCTGATTAAAGAATATTATCACCCCGTTCCGGATCTCGAGCTTGTTTGGCTTGCTGCCTGATATCTTCGGCATCACTGCTCAGATCGTCCATTTGCTGGTTGTCTTGCAGATCCTGACCAGTTTCATCCAGCACCGGTTGCTCGTCAAACTTGCGCTTTTTATCTTGTTCAACTGGCTCACTGCCGGTTTGGTGCAGCGTGATGCCTTGAGGAAAGATAATTTCCCGCGCATCATCCGGCATACTGATTCCCTGTTGTTCAAACTCGCGCATAATGGTGCGCATTAAAAATGACGACACCTTAAGCAAACTATGATGGTGGGTGTTGATCCAGAAATAGACTTTTAAATTGACCGTTGAAGATGCCAGCACGTCCACCAGCACCTGAGGTTCAGGATCCGATAACACCGCTTCGGTATTATTTAACACGCCAAGAGCAATTTTTTGCGATTCGATAATACTGGAGTCATAACCAATACCTATTACAAATTTGCCCCTGGATTTGGGATTGGCGGTAAGATTACGAATAATATTTTTATACACAGTCGCGTTAGGTATCTGGATATGATTGCCATCGAAGTCGACCAGCGTGGTGGCTCTGGCAGTGACCTGTTTGACCACACCCAAGCGGCCCTCAACCTCAATCACATCATCGATTTTGAAAGGCTTTTGAATACTCAGCAGCAGGCTGGAAATAAAATTCTCGGCGATATCCTTAAAAGCAAAGCCGATAATCAACCCCATCACACCGGTACCGGACAATAGCGCCACGGCAAAATCGCTTAAACCGGCAAAACGTAACAACAAATAAAAACCGAACAGGATAATCACAAAGCTGATTAAACGCCGGGTAACCACCTTGATTAACTCACTGGTGCCAATATAAGTGACAGGCTTTACCAATATTTCCGATAACGGACGCGCCAGCAGGAAAATCACAATAAAAAATATTAATCCCACTCCCATCATGGGAAGCTTTAATACAAAGCTGTGCCAAAGTTGTACTGTTTCTTCCCAGATGGCATTGCTCTCGCTGCTAACCCTTGTGTTGTTTTGTGCTGAAAACAGGCTGCCCGTCGATGCCTGTTCCTCCTGAATAAAAGGCAGATAAGCAGCGGTATCAGTTATACTGGCGGCGCGTGGCAAGGGGATTGAAGCATCGCCAAAGACATTCGCACCGGCGTGCCCCAAAGGTAAAAATATCAGTATCAATAAAGCCAGATAAAATCTCATAGTTTTATATTAGCGCATCTGTGGAGTTAATAGTCAAAATCGGCTGTTGCTTTCACTAGTCAGCTGCATCATTGTTTATTGTGTATGAATTTATTGACGTTTTGGCAGGTCATTTCATCTAAAAACGCTAGTCGGCCAAAACGTAAATATAACTAAACAAATCTGCCCGATTTGTTAATACTTTGCTTGTTCAGCCCTGTCCAACTCGGGGCTATTTACATCCTGATAACGAACAACCCCATAATCGATTTTGTCTTCGATGACAGCTCCAGCCCAGGTCTGGCGACATGATTTAAACCACGTAGAATGCGCGCCTGAAGGACAACAGAAACGGGGATCCCATGCAGCTACAGCACAAGGTTTATGAAGACATCTTTGCAATTTTTTGCAGTGCAGTGATGGTCGCACTGGGCTTGTCGTCGTTTAAAGCCGAAGGCTTGCTAACTGGCGGCACCGCCGGTATCGCATTAATTCTGAGTCACGTTATTCCAGCCAACTTTGGCCTGATGTTCTTTTTGGTCAATCTGCCATTTTATTATCTTTCAGTTAAGCAGCTGGGCTGGCTGTTCACGCTTAAAACCTTTATTGCCGTCACACTGGTATCAATGCTTGTCGAAAATATGCCCTACTGGTTTGAAGTCAAGATTTCCCATCCGATTTTTGCCGCCCTTGCCGGCGGACTCCTTATTGGTGTCGGACTGTTAGTGTTGTTCCGGCATAAATGCAGCTTGGGTGGCATCGGCATTCTGGCCTTTTATTTACAAAGCCGCTTTGGCATTCGCGCTGGTAAATTTCAGATGGCGGTGGATATGGGGATCCTGACCATTTCTCTGATCATCAGCTCTCCAATGATAACCGCACTGTCAGTGGCAGGTTCAGTTATGATGAATCTGGTGATTGCCATGAACCATAAACCCGGCCGTTATCAAACCCAAACCACGCAAATAAGCGCGCAACCAGCGAACTAGAGCGTGTTGGATAACAGGTTTGTATGGGACAACAAACCACGATTCCGCAGCCAGCGTTCCAGGTCGTTAAACCAGTCAAAGTTGTTACGCAATCCAAAACCGTGACCACCATCAGGAACAATGAGTAACTGGCTAGGCACCTGATGCCGATGTAACGCCTGATAGTAAACCAGCGAATTTTCTACCGGAACGGAAGTATCATCTCCGGCATGCACAATAAAAGCAGGCGGCGTGTTATCAGTAACCTGTCGCTCATTTGAAAAATACACACTTTGCTCTGGGCTAAATGCCGGGCCAATGAGATTATCTCGCGAGCCTTTATGAGTAATCTCATCCATAAAGCTGATAACCGGATAGATCAGAATCTGAAAATCAGGCCTGATATTATGCTCGGCCAATTCAGCTGTAACTGGGTTGTCAAAATGCACAGCTGCTGACGCAGTCAAATGACCTCCAGCCGAAAAACCCATAATACCGACTTTATCCGCGTCAATATGCCATGATTGTGCGTTTTTACGTACCAGACTGATTGCTTGCTGCACATCTTGTAGTGGTCCGAGACTTTTGTCTTGCATGCTTTGCGTCAATGGCATTCGGTATTTTAAAACAAACGCAGTCACACCTAACTGGTTGAATCGCTCCGCAACTTGTGAACCTTCTTTGACAATAGAAACACCCGCATAACCGCCGCCCGGACAAATAATCACAGCCGTACCGTTAGCTTTTGCTGGTTCAGGCCAATAAGCAGTAAGAGTAGGAAGAGTAATATCCATCAAGAAGGTATCAGGATGCGAGATATCGCGAACGTGTTCCAAATTAACGGTGGATTTAGCACCAGGAATATCACCGGGATACAGATTAAAAATTTCGGGCTCAGCAGTGTTTATATTATCCGCCACATCATTGGAAGAGGCACAACCGACCAGCAATCCCCAACATATTACAAGCAATAACTTGAATTTCATCGTTTTTACTCCTTTAGGAAAGGGCAGTTTAACTCTTTAAAATCCTGGCAGCTCAAAGTTGGACGAGGCGATAAAAAGTATAAAAGCAGACCAAAAGGGTCAGTGTCTGACCCTTTTGATCCCAATAACGATAAAATGAAAATCTATATATAATATTAGAAGCGGCAGTTTTATAATCAAAGAAAGGTGTTGTCCACAAAAATATGTGAGCAACAATAATTACTCTATTTAAACGTCAATGTACTAGATCTACGTAATTCATTTGACCATTCTGGACTACGATCAAGTCTTATTGGCGCGTAAGAAACTTCGTCTGTAACGCGCTTCGCAATAACAACCGGAGTAACTACATCCCCATCGTTATTTTCAATCCATAAAAGCGCACGTTTTAAATCTACAATTTTTGACTTAACGATATAGCTTTCTTCTTCTTTCGCATGAAATTTCAATGGAACATATGTACTAAATGTTCCCTGTTCGTTAGCAACTTGTAGGGTGTGGTTGCCGGGCTCAATATTGAGTGGAACCGCATAATGCTTTTTCGGCTCTTGAATAAATTGACCATCTATATTGACTATATATGTTGTATGATGATCATGAAAAAAACTATCCGACTTAACTTGAGAACCTACTAAATAACTCATTGTTTTGTTTGAACCGACAGAGTTAACCGCATAGAAATCTTGATCAACTGATTGACAAGCACACAGTGGTAATACAGCGAAAAGACTAAACATTATATTTCTCATAACTTTTCCTTTATAAACCCAGTGGGTTCCCTAATAAGTTTGAAATCGACCACTTCTAGAATTTATTAGCAATTTTGTTGCTATAACTAGAACTTTTAAATTCACTACATCTCAACAGCTTACCTAATAATAGTATACCTAATCGAATAAAAGTACAAAAAACAAGCAGGCTAAGTGGGCATTGCTTTCTATTCACCACTAAACAAAAAATTTATCGCATCATTTACCATACGGCTGTGGCTTTATTTGGGGTACATAGCAGATGCACATGATTGGTCATCAATACCCAGCGTGGGTTCAATAGGGTGGTTCAATAGGGTCAGGGTTATTGATTTTCTACCTTGTTCTTGTATCCCTTTGACTTTCTATCTCCACCTCGGGATTGTGGAAACGTTCTACGTCCTGTTTGTTGCTGGATTTCCTGCCTAAATCGATTATCACCCAATACCCAAGCCTTGTTTGTCGCGTCCCGAATTTCTTTTATGGTTAGCTCAGGGATGTGAGAATTGAATAGCGCTCGATAAACGTTCTTCCTTTCATCCAGATTTTTACTTAATGCCAGATACGCAGGATGAGAGGTTAATAATACTATATCTTTATCCAATGCATTTCCATGATAACTGGACCAGGGATACTCAGCCGGATGCCGCACCATATTTGCCCTAACCGGGTAAAGTTCGATATATCGACTGACCAACAAAAGATACTGCTCACTGTCTACTATTGTAGATTTATACCGCCCTTCCCATAACGTTCCTGACCGTTTATAGGTTTGATTGATATAACGTACATAGTATCGCCCCAAAGATTGCATTAACTGACTAACACCTTTTTCGGTATCAGGAGTCATTAACAGATGAACATGGTTGGTCATCAAGATATAGGCGTGAACCTTTACGCTGTATTTATTGGCATAATCTTTTAGCTTATCCAAATAGACAACGTAATCATCATCGGTAAAAAAGCACGCCTGTCGATTATTACCTCTCTGGATAACGTGCTGTGGAATATTTGGCAAGTTTAGCCTGGGAAGCCTAGCCATTTGAACACCCACTTGGGATTAAGGTGCAACTGAAAACAAACATAGCCTACCGAACCACAGTAAATCAATTACTCTGACCCCTTTGATTTTCCTTTAATTTTGCCTGTTGGTTGTCAGCCCATCATTGTTACCGACGCTGGCTATAAATCGCCTTGGTTTCGTGAAGTCAAAGCTTTAGGTTGGGACATTGTCGGGCGCATACGCAAACCGCATTTTTACTCAGTGGATAGGGGAACGACTTGGCAGTGCATTAGCCAACTGTATCAAATGGCCACACCACGAGCGAAGCGATTTGATAACGCTCAACTTGTTCGCTATAAGCCGTTCGACTGCACCTTGGTATTGGTTAAACAAAGAAACAAAGGCCGCCATGCCAACAACCCCGATGGCTCACCTAAGCACTCTGGTTTGTCGTTGAAACATGCCCAAAGTGCCAAAGACCCTTGGCTACTGGCAACGTCACTGCCTAAACATCGAAATCTGGCTAAACAGGTAGTGGCTATTTATCGTCAGCATATGCAAATCGAGGAGGGGTTCCGCGACATGAAAAGTACACGCTTTGGTTTAGGATTTGAGCAAAATAACACCGTCAAATCCGCGCGACTTACCATCCTAGTACTACTGACAACGTTAGCTTCAATGATAGCGATATTGCTGGGAATAACGCTCACGGTAGCCAATAAACAT
Source organism: Neptunicella plasticusilytica (assembly GCF_047922965.1). Classification (GTDB taxonomy): domain Bacteria; phylum Pseudomonadota; class Gammaproteobacteria; order Enterobacterales; family Alteromonadaceae; genus Neptunicella; species Neptunicella plasticusilytica. Next base: position 961,775 of record NZ_CP150481.1, on the reverse strand, counting down.
CGGCGTTTTCAGGCTAACACCGTGACCAAACAAGTGTTGTCTTTTCACACTCTGGGACTTAGAGCGTTGGTTGCAAAAACACGCTTTACCCAAAGCCAATGGAGACGTGCCTTAAAATGGTTCGATGAGAATGCTGAGATCGCATAGCTTGGCAGGTGATTGTGCGTAATTCGTGGGGATCTCTCAGGATCTGACCCTGAGCCATCCCCACGAATAATATATAAAAATCAAAAAGATAGTAAAAAACTGCGGAACATTCATGGCATTTGATGATCAGATCAATCGCCAAACATCACTGATGAACTCCTGCCATGAATGCAAATACTATCTTGAACAATACTCTGTCACTTGTCACCCTCAATATGCACAAAACAAGACGGACGGCGTTGTCGGTTTGCGTGCATAGCTTGCTAAGCGGTAATGCGGCTACCGTGACATCCATAGGTCGGGGGATTGACTCATCGGCACATGAAAAACACAATATCAAACGCGCTGACAGATTGTGCTCTAACCCGCATCTATTGCGTGAAGCAGATTACATTTATATGAGTATCTGTTATCTATTTGGGCGAATTTCCACTCGTCCTGTTCTTCTGGTGGATTGGTCAGATTTGGATGAATATAAAAGACATTTCTTGCTGCGCGCTTCGTTAGCCTTTGATGGCCGCTCCATCACCTTATACCAAGAAGTTCATGACATTAAAACCAAGGAAAAACCCGCCACTCATCAGCGTTTTCTGACTACGTTGAAATGCATGATGGGTGAAACAGTGAAGCCCATTATTGTGACCGATGCAGGTTTTAAAGTGCCTTGGTTCAGGCAAATACTTGGATTAGGCTGGGATTTTGTCGGGCGCACTCGCCAGCCCAATACGTTTTCATTGGATAACGGAGAAAGCTGGACCAACATCACGGGTTTATTTGATAAGGCAACAGCAACACCAAAGGGCTTCAGTGGCCATATCACCAAGAATAATCCTCTGGCTTGTCGATTGGTTTTATATAGGCAGGCCGCTAAAGGCCGCCACAATGTCAACCGTGACGGAGTACCCAAAAAATCCGGTACATCTAAAAGCCATTCCAAAGCAGGAAAAGAGCCGTGGTTACTCAGTACCTCACTTACTATAAACAGCAAGCTTGCTAAACAAGCCGTGGCTATCTATCGAACGCGCATGCAAATTGAAGAAGAGTTTCGAGACATGAAAAGTCGTTTGTATGGACTCGGCTTTGAACACAGCAAAAGTACATTATTGAGACGGCTGACACTGTTAATTCTGATTGCAACGCTTGCCTGTCTGGTGGCACTGCTCATAGGCTTAACGGCTGTCAGTGCCGGGTTACATCGGCGCTATCAGGCCAATACGACTAAGAATAAACGGGTACTGTCTTTTCAATTTATTGGGCGGCGGATAGTGCAAGATCCCCATGTTACATTAGTCAAACAGCACCTGAATGATGCCATCGAAACACTCCAACAAGGCATTCAGATGACGTGTGCAGGTGTTAATTAAATTCGTGGGGATCTCTCAGGGTCAGATCCAAATTAACTAATTAATATCTAACGTTGCGTAATTACATTCCGTTTCAGCGCAAGTATCTGGCCGACAACGCCACTACCGGCACGCCGGTGGGCATATCGTGTTGCCAGTCGCCGCTTTCTACTCCGCTGCCAGCAATATCGATATGGGTATACGAAAGCGGGTATTGGCTATTGATACAATGTTGATCCAGCCCGGAAGCTACCGTTAAAAACGCCATCGGGAACTGATGACCGCGCGCTGTACCTGACGACGGCGCATTGTTGCTGGACAATACATCATCTGCCAGACTGCGCGGGCGAATAAAATGGAAATCTTCGCGGCGGGAACGGGATATTTCGCTGGGGTCGCCCCAGACATCCCCGATTGCGGCTAAACGGGTTGAACAACCATGCGCCCGGGCTACGCCATTGTCCACCAGTGCAGTATAAGGCCCCATTGCCAGTGCCGCATGACCGGTTAAAGTTGCTACGGTAAATAATTCAACCTGATTCTCATTCACTGCCTGTTCGCGCAAGTGTGAAAGCAAATCAGCCATCACCAAGCGCCCTTCGGCATCGGTATTGCCTATTCGAACTCTAACACCTGCATGGCTTTGAATAATCTCATCGGCCACAAAAGCTTGTGATCCAATACTGTTTCTGACCACACCCAATTCGGCGACAATTTTCAATCCTTTGGGTTTCAATAACGAAGCCGTTTTAATAAAGCCCGCTACCGCCGCTGCGCCACCTTTGTCGCGGCTCATACCTGCCATATGACCACCGGTTTTGATATCGGCGCCACCGGTATCGTAAGTCACGCCTTTTCCGGCCAACATCAAGGTATTTTCGATAGGGCCCTCGCCGCAATACTCCAGCCGGATCACGCGAGGATGGTGGCTTTCTACTCCAATAGAAGCTCTGGCCACTGCCGAAAGTAACGGATAGTGATCAAGCAGACTATCTTTATCACATAACACCTCGACTTTTACAGGGCTATCGGTAAAAGCCTCAACACAATAATCAGCAAACTTGGGTGGTGCCATCCGCTCTGGTTCAGTTCCGCATAAATCCCGAGCCAGTCGCCGACCGGTTTCGGTCGCAACCAGCCAATCCAGATTAATTTTTTTAACCGCAAACAAACCGATACTTTCAACCGGTTCAACCTTGTTCTCGCCGATACTTTCGCGCGCTTCAAGAGGTTGCCACAATGCCTGACACATGGCCAGATAGGTCACTTCCAGTGCATGTTCGTATAATGGATTGTGTTGCAGTTTATCAACCACTAGTAACGGATTAAGCATGCCCGCATCACGTGCAATGGTGATGGCTTTTTTACCCGCATCGGCGAAACGCCGTACGTCATCATAATCACGCAACAGATTGCCGGTGGGGGCAAAAATCAGGCGCTGTCCAGCGATATCGGGATGGGTAATCAGTACAGGCTCGACGCCAGTACGGGCATCCAGTTCTTTATGTGCTTCAATAATTTGGGCTAGTTTGGAATGACGATAATCGGTGGTTTCGGGCGCAATAACAATAATGCCATCCCATTCACTGTGTTGTTCAATTGCCTGACCCAGATCTTTTACCCATAACGGAGTTGGAAATGCCATTTTTTATCCCGAAATTTACAGATTAGTGATATTTATTGTGGCAGAAAATTGAGATGACCCGCAAATAGGTTATCCAACTTAACCCGCTAAAGGTAATTCCAGTTGCAGAACATCTGCGTTACTGGGTAAACCGACATGTAAACCAACCAAACGAATACCGCGTTCAGCTCGGCGACTCAGCGCTTCAGCCAACAGTGAATGGAAAAAGTTTTTATCCAGATGGTTATAGCGCAGTTCAACCGTGGTTTGTTGAAAGTCGTTGAATTTAAGTTTAACCCCCTGGGTATGAATGGCCAGATTATGACTGACCGCTTTAAGGCGTTTTTCCAGCTTGGGGTAAAGCTGTTCGACCAGTGCCCAGCATTGTTGCTCGGTATAAATATCTTCGGCGATAGTGGTTTCTACTCCCACTGATTTGCGTTTGCGGTTGATTGTCACCGCACGATCATCAATTCCTTTGCTTCGCTGCCACAACACCGGGCCAAGTTTGCCAAAGGCTTTAAGTAGTTTGTCGAAAGGATAACGACGTACATCTTCGCAATAGAACAAACCCATCCGATTCAGTTTTTCCAGTGTGACTTTACCCACACCGGGAATTTTGCCCAAGGGTAAGCGACGTACAAAATCATCCAGCTTGTCGGGACTGATTACACAAATGCCGTTGGGTTTATTTTCATCGCTAGCTATTTTTGCCACAAATTTGCAGGGGGCCACGCCCGCGGATGCGGTGAGTCCTGTTTCAGCATAAATGGCCTGGCGGATATCTTCGGCAATTAACGTGGCGCTGCCGCCAAACAGCTCGCAATCACTGACATCCAGATAGGCCTCATCCAGCGATAATGGCTCGATAAGTTCGGTATAACGCTGGAAAATCTGCCGGATCTGGCGGGAAATCTGCACATAGAGTTCCATTCGCCCCGGAATCAACACCAAATCGGGACAAAGCTTTAGAGCATGAGCCGTTGCCATAGCTGAATGCAAACCAAATTTACGCGCCTGATAATTACAGGTAGACAAAACCCCACGCCTGTCACTGGCACCACCAATAGCGAGGGGCACATTGCGATATTCCGGGTTATCACGCATTTCGACTGCGGCATAATAGCAGTCCATATCGATATGGATAATTTTGCGCATGTTAGCTCACAAAATAACTGTACGTTAATACAGTTATTTTGCTCGAATTAACAAATTAGTCAAGGGATAACAAAGTTGACGAGAATTTTTTGTAGGGAATTAACTAAGAGGCCGAAGCCTCTTAGTTAATTAACGAGATTTACAATGAGTCAAGGAAACTTAACACGGCCGTTTTTTCACCGGCGGATAAATTCTGATAGTTGCTTTTGGCTACTTCAGCTTCACCGCCATGCCACAGTATGGCTTCTTCGATACTGCGCGCTCGACCATCATGTAAATAGCTGGGATCAGGATCACACACTTCATTCCCCTGTCCGCCAACAGGATTAATAACACCTCCGGTTACACAGGCGGACAAGCCAATACCCCATAATGGTGTCGTTCTCCACTCAGCACCTGTTGCCTGATCTTCGCCAAGATTATCAGCCAGTCCGGGCCCCATATCATGCAATAACATATCGGTATAAGGATGGATTGTCTGATCCCTCAATTCGGCAAAAGGGTGATATTCACTGGTCTGCAGCGTTGGTGTGTGGCAACCAGCACAACCGCTCTGGCTAAACAACTGCTTGCCTTGCTGTACCAGCGGATTATCCAGATCGCGTTGAGCCCGCACCCCAAGTAATGCGGTGTATTTAACCAGATCTTGCAGATGCTGCTCGTCCAGCTCAATCCCGCTACTACCACAACTGTCCTGTTCAGAACCACAATCGGGTTCAGGTAACACAGACGTTGTGACACCAATATCGGTATTCAACGCTGCTGCAATCTGATGTCTGATACTGACTTTGGCTGCTTTCCAGCCAAAACGCCCCAAGCGGATATCACCAGTTTCCGGATCAGTACTACGTTGCGCCCTACCGGAGATACCATCGTTATCCAGATCATTCACATCTTCCATTGCCAGGATGGTCGATTCTGGAATCGCCTCTAACAAGCCTATTCCCACTAACTGCGGAGCAATACGCGCCGAAAAGGTCGCGGGTGTGGCTTGCGAGAACTGATAATTAGGTGATCGTAAGCCGTTTTCTTCGGTCCAGAATTCAATCGATACCGAACCTTCATCACCAATATCAGTTGTTTTGGGTTGCAATATCCGACCAATATAAGGATCGGGATTGCCATCTGCATCACCGACCTGAAAAACCCATTTATCTAGCGGCAACCCTTCAGCAACGGGCGCAGCTCGGCCATTGCGCTCATGACAACCGGCACAGCTGGCATTGATATAATGATTACCGGCTTTGCCAGCCATTTCATCAAACACACCATTTTCAGGACTTTCATCATGTTGTCCGTTAGCGAAATTGGTATGGAACAGACGACGCCCCAAAACAAAAGGTTGCCCGTTAACATGAGACAGATTAGTGGCCATTTGCATAAAGTGATTATCCGGCTCATTGGTATAGTTATACGGCAAGGTTGTCGTTCCGCCCAGCCACCCTTGAGTCGCAATTGGATAGGAGTCTTCCCGCTCGGATGATTTATCATCAAAATCACCTACCGTCTTCCAGGGCACCATACCTTGACCGATAATGTACAGGTAAGTGGTACCGTAGTAATTGGAACGTCCTTCGGGTTGACCATCCAGAAACTGACTGACTTCCAGTTCCATCCTTTGACCAATTGCCAACGGCGTAACAGGATCGGTTGGCTGCCAGTTCAAGCCCTGATATTTAGTGATTTTAGTGGTGTATTTGTATTGTACGCCACTATCACTGACTTTATTGAAATCATTATCCCAGGTACCTGGTCCCTCTTCGGTTACCGGCCATTGTGAATCTGTCTGTAAATTGCCATGATATTCGGCCACGGTATTTAAACCGCGATACCAGACCCTAAACTCACGAGCTCCCAATTTCCATTCCGAAATAAAGGTCACATCTATGGTTTCACCGCCTTTAGCAACATAATCCTCGAACTGAAAGCGGGCTGTACGATGGGTCCAGTAATGGGATAAATAATGATCATAAATCTGGAACTGATCCTCTTTGGCATGACGGTCGCGACCACGATCAGCAAAACGGGTAACCAATGCGTCACCGCGATCATAGGAAATGGCCTGCTCCAACGGCGTATTTTCATGGAAAAGCGGGATCACGTCACCTACGCCTGCCGCATATTCAACCGTCCACCAGACTCCACCCAGTCCTTCACCTGCGGTCTCACCGGCTGAGGTGTCTCCTGTATAAAAATAGAGTGGCCGTCCCTGATGGGTTGCCTGGATGCTGCCATCACTGCGGGTAATGGTAGATAAGCCGGCTATGCCTGATGCATTGCCGTCAGTAACCAGTAGTGGAGGCCAGTTTTCCTGGCAGCCCGCATTACAAACACTGCCATCTGTGCCGTTATCATTGTCAAAGACGTACAAGGTAAACCCGTTACGTGAAGAACCACTTCCACCAACCAGAATATTATTCGCAGACGACACTTCATGCACTGCAGGAATCACTTCACAGCCAAATGCGTCAACGGATACGCCTTCTTCTGTACCCAA